>NZ_JBGLYQ010000057.1:0-42090 GCF_047304105.1 Duganella sp. Dugasp56 | reverse complement strand
GGGGGGCCCCCCCCGTGTCGGGGTTCCCCCCCCCCGCCCGGCCCGGGGGGTGGGGGGGGGGGGGGGGGGGGCGGGGGGGGGGGGGGGCCCCCCCGCTGGTCACCGCAAGGCCTAGAACTTGCCTTCGACCTGCAGCACCACCATGCGCGGTTCGCCGGCCACGGCGAACGCCTCACCTCTTCCACCCGGCTTATCCACGGCGAGCGTCGCGTAGATCCGGTTGTTCAGGTTGCGTCCGATTAAGGCGATCGACCATTTGCCGTCCGCCGTCGTCAGGCGCGCGCCGGCGTTGACGGTTGTGTAGGCGGCCTGGAACGACGTCGGATTCAGGTTCAAGCCCGCGTAATAGGACGCCGAATAGCGCAGGTCGGCGTTGAGGTTGAGCTTCATGCCGGACATGACGCGCGTTTCGTACGCGGCGCCGGCCGTGAGCAGCCAGTCCGGCGAGCGGTAGACCGCCTTGCCCGACAGGTTCTGGGTCGCCGCCTTGGTGACCGGGTCGGCCACGCAACCGAGAGCGGCGGTTTGCCCCGTGTAGCACTGCGCCTTGGCGAAGTCGACGAAGTGGGCGTCGTTGTAGTTGGCCGAACCGCGCAGCGTCAGCTCCTGGGTCGCCTTGAAGGCCGCCTCGAGCTCGACGCCCTGGGCGACCGTCGTGGCCGCATTTTGCGTCACGAACGTCTGGTGCGTGGCGTCGATGGCGATCAGCGAGGTCAGCGGAAGGCCGGTGTACTCGTAGTGGTAGCCGGTGATCGAGCCGGTCAGCGCATGGTTCAGCACGGCCGCCTTGGCGCCCAGCTCGTAGCCTTTGACCTTCTCGGCGCTGTACGACAGCGTATCGCGCGTGGTGACCGCCGACAACGTCCCGGGATTGGAAAAACCGCCCGCGAGGAAGCCGGTCTTGTACGCCCCGTAAAGCATGACGTCCTTGCTCGCATGCCAGCTCAGCGTCGCTTCCGGCGAGAAGTTCGATTCGCTCTTGCCGCCGGCAACGACCTTACCCTGCGGCAGGAATCCGACCGCCGCCGGGTTCAGGTAATAGTTGACGGAATTGATGGTTTTCGATTCCTTCGTGTAGCGTCCGCCGGCGGCCAGTTCCCAGGCGCTGTTAAAGCGCGCCGTCACTTGCGCGAAGACCGAGTACGCATGGCTGGCGTTGTCCTGCTCGTTGTCGTAGGTATGGTAGCGGCCGGTGGCCGGATCCATCGGCAGCGGGCCGTTGGCGCCGCCGACGAACAGCTTGCGCTTGTTGTTCTCGTAGTGGCCGCCGGCGGCGAAGTTGAATATGCTGTTGAAGGTCGACACCGCGCGCAATTCCTGGTACAGGCTGCGGTTCTTTTCGTTGCTGTAGGTCCAGTAGTAGGAATAGGCGATGCCATCGGCGTTGCCCTGGCTGATATAGTCGTAGTCGTAGTAGCCGGTCACCGAGGTCAGCTTGATGTCGTCGACCGTGTAGTCCATGGTCAAGGTCGGCATCACCGTGTCGTCCTTGGTGTACGGCTTGCCGCCATCGTTGGCCTTGACCTGCGGCCAGGCGTTGATGATGGTCGGGGACAGCCAGCCCTGGGACGACTTATTGTCGAGCTTGCAGTCGCCGGTCGGGTCGACGATGCCGCCGACCGTGGTCGGCCGCGTCACGCCGGCGGGGCAGCCCATCACCTCGCTGAAGCTCTGCAAGCTCTGGCCGCGGTACTGGCTGTACAGCAGTTTGAAGGTGGCTTCGAAGCCGTCCTGGTTGGCATAGGCCAGCGTCAGGCGCGCTGCGCGCTTGCCTTCCGCGCCCAGGCGCGACTGCGCCGGCGGCACGAAGGTGCTGCCGCTGGCGGCGTTGCGTATCAGGTCGGGCACGCCCTTGTTCTGATTCTCGATGTAGCCCTTGCTGTCGCTGGCGAGCACGCCGATCCGGAAACCGAGGTCGTCGGTGATGGGGCCGGCGATCGCCGCCTCGAGCGAAGGCGTGTCGCCCGTGTGCTCGTAGCCGACGCGGGCGAAGCCGCTCAGCTTGCGGGTCGGCCCGGCCGACTTGATCGACACCACGCCGCCCGGCGAGTTCTTGCCATAGAACAGCGTCTGCGGGCCCTTGAGCACGTCGATCTCGGCGATGTCGAACATCGCGTCGTTGAGGATGCGGCCGCGGCTGATGGCCATGCCGTCGAAGTCCAGCAGGACCGACTGCTCGAGTCCGGCGTCCAGGCTCGACGAGCTGACGCCGCGCATCGAGATCGACGCGCCGCCGCCGGTGAAGCCGCGGTCGAACGAAATCTGCGGCGCCACCATCTTGATGTTGGCGACGGCGGTCAAGTCGTATTGGCGGATTTCCGCCGCGCCGACGGCGATCGCCGAGACGGGCACGTCGATCATCCGCTCCGACCTGCGGCGCGCGCCGATGATGACCGTTTGCCCTTGCGCCGGGGCCGCGTCCTGGGGAGCGGCCGCGTCCTGGGGAGCGGGCGCGACCGGCGCGGCCGGCTCCGGCGTCACGGCCGGTTCCGCCGCCTGTGCTTGTTGCGCGGAAGCATTTGCCATCGGGAACGCGACCGCGATTCCCAGGTTGGCGAACAACACGCTTTTCGCGCTCAGCTGCCAAGTCCATACCTTCAATTTTTTCTTGTACATCATGTCTCCTGATTTTTTATAGTTTCTTGCGAAGTGAGCAAGATCGGCCGGTCAATTGGTCAATATCAAATATATCGACCGTCCGGTCGGTAGTCAACCTTTTTTCACTTGTGGCGAACATGGTACAAAGCGATGGCTGCTGCGGACGCGGCGGCGCCGTCCGCGCCCGGCGTCAGGCACCAGCCCAGCCGGGCGCGGATCTCGGCCGGCGCCGGTGGCAGCGAGCGCTCGAGACGGCGTTGCGCCAGGTACTGGCGGACCTGCTCCTTGGTCGGGCGGGTTATCTCAGGCATGAATGGCTCCAGCTGCGCGCGGGCCTAGGCGGCCCCGGATGCCCAGGCCGACAACTTGCGTCCCTCGCCCGCCAGCTCCAGCAGCAGCGGCGCCGGCGTCCAGTAGCCGAACGCATTGCCGCGTTCGGCGCCGTAATGCGCGAGCCGGGCCGCGATATGGGCCAGGCCGATCTGGTCGGCCATGAACATCGGGCCGCCGCGATAGTCGGGAAAACCATAGCCGGCGGTCCAGACGATGTCGATATCACCGGCCCGGTAGGCGATGCCGTCGCGCAGGATCTTGCAGCCCTCGTTTATCAAAGGGAACAGCAGCCGTTCCAGCACTTCCTCGTCGCTGATCCGGTCGCGCCGCGCGATCCCGAGCCGCGCGGCAAGCGTCTCGCACAGCGCTGTCACCGCGGCGGACGGCAGCGCCTGGCGCCCTTCGTAGTCGTAGAAGCCGGCGCCGCTCTTTTGCCCGAGGCGCCCGGCCCCGGCCAGCGCGCGCGCGACCGCCCGGTAGCCCGGGTCCGGCGGCAGCGCGCCATCGCGTTCGAGCTCGGCGACGACCTTGGCGGCGACATCGACGCCGGCCATGTCGAGCATGCGGCAGGGTCCCATGGCCATGCCCAGCAAGGCCACGCTTTCCATGACGCCGTCGATCTGCGCCGGCGTCGCGCCTTCGAGCAGCAGGAATTCCGTCTCGCGCAAATAGTCGATCAGCATGCGGTTGCCGATGAAGCCGTAGCACACGCCGGACACCACCGCGACCTTGCCGATCCGTGCGGCCAGGCCCATCACCGTGGACAGCACGTCGGGCGCGGTGGCCGCGCCGCGCACCACCTCGAGCAGGCGCATGATATTGGCCGGGCTAAAGAAATGCATGCCGATCACATCCGCCGGGCGCCCCGACGCCGCCGCCAGCCGGTCCACGTCCAAGGTGGAGGTATTGGTGGCGATGATCGCGCCGGCCTTGCAGACCGCGCCGAGACGCGCGCAGACGCGCTCCTTCAGCGCCATATCCTCGAACACCGCTTCGATCACCAGGTCGCAGTCGGCCAGCGCCTCATCGTCGAGCACGGGATTAAGCAGCGCCATGCGCGAGTCCAGCTGCTGCGCCGTCAGCTTGCCCCGCTTGACGCCGGCCTCGTAGTGTTGCCGGACCAGTCCCACGCCGCGTTCGAGACCGCTCGCGGACGCGTCGACCAGCACCGTCGCCAGTCCCGCGTCGAGGAAATTGATCGCGATCCCGCTGCCCATCGTGCCGGCGCCGATGATGCCGACGCGCTCGACCGGACGCGGCGGCAGCCGCGCCAGGCCCGGGATCTTTCCGACCTGGCGTCCGGCAAAGAACAGATGCCGCAGCGCGCGCGACTGGGGACTATGGACCGCGTCGAGGAACAGCGCCGCCTCGCACGCGGCGCCGTCGGCGAACGGCAGCGTGACCGAGGCCTCGACCGCTTGCACGATGGCGCGCTGGACCGGCTGGGCGTGCTGGCGCGCCGCGTTCGCGTGGGCCACGGCGAAAAAGTCCGGCGCCAGCGCCGACGTATCGACCCGCAGGTCGCACACGCGGCGCGGCGCGGCCGAACGGGCCAGCAGCGCGTTCGCGTACGCCAGTCCGGCGACTAGCGCCTCGCCCTCGACGATGGCGTCGATGATGCCGGCCTCCAGCGCAGCGTTCGCATCGACCATGCGCCCGCCGGCGATCATCGCCAGCGCCATGGCGGCGCCGGCCAGGCGCGGCAGGCGCTGCGTGCCCGCCGAGCCGGGCAGCAAGCCGAGGGTCACCTCGGGCGTGCCGATCCGCGTGCCGGCCAGGGCGATGCGGTAGTGGCAGGCCAGCGCGACCTCCAGCCCGCCGCCGAGCGCCGTGCCATGGAGCATGGCGAGCACCACCCGCTCGGATTGCTCAATACCGTTGAGCATGTCGTTGAAGGGTTGCGCCGTGTAGCCGGGCGCATCGAACACGGTGATGTCGGCGCCGGAAATGAAGGTGCGGCCGTCGCAGTGGATCAGCAGCGCCGCGAACGACCGGTCGGCGGCGAACTCCGCCAGGGCTTGCCGCATCTCCGCCACCACCGCGTCGGAAAGCGCGTTCACCGGCGGGTTTGCGATGCGCAGGACGGCGATGCTGCCGTGGCGTTCAAGGGTTGCCAACTGGGTCATGATGAGCTTTCGAGAAAGGGCAAGCCGCCGCTGGCCGCCGGTCTAATATTGATAGAAGCCGCGGCCGCTCTTGCGGCCGTAGCGCCCGGCGTCGACCATTTCGCGCAGCAAGGGCGCCGGCCGGTACTTTGAATCGTTGAAATCGCGGTAAAACACTTCCATCACCGACAGCAGCGTGTCGAGTCCGATCAGGTCGGCCAGCGCCAGCGGCCCGAGCGGATGGTTGGCGCCCAGCTTCATGCCCGCATCGATTTCCTCGGCGCTGGCCAGCCCCTCCTGCAGCACGAAGACCGCCTCGTTAATCATGGGCACCAGTATGCGGTTCACCACGAAGCCCGGCGCGTTGCGCGCGCCGATCGCGGTCTTGCCGATGCGCGCTGCCAGGGCGCGCGTGGCCTCGAAAGTGGCGTCGCTGGTCTGTATGCCGCGTATCACTTCCACCAGCGCCATCACCGGCACGGGGTTGAAAAAATGCATGCCGACCAGCCGCTCCGGACTGGCCAGGCAGGCCGCCAGCTTGGTGATCGACACCGACGAGGTATTCGTGGCGATGATGCTGCCGGGCTTGGCGACGGCGTCCAGGGCCTGGATGATTTTTTGCTTGGTCTCCAGCCGCTCGGTCGCGGCCTCGATCAGGAAATCCGCCTGGCCAAGGTCGCCGAACTCGGTGCCGCCACGGATGCGCGCGCGTATCCGCGCCGCCGTTTCAGCGGTGATCTTTTCCTTCGTTACCATGCGCGTCAGGCTTTCCGAAATGGTGGACAGGCCGCGCTGTATCGCCGCCTCGTCGATGTCGTTCAAGACGACCTCGAGTCCCGCCGCCGCGCACACCTGCGCGATACCGCTGCCCATCAGGCCGGAGCCGACGATGCCGATTGTGTCGATGTTCATGCGATTCCCTCAAAGATAGAAAGTGTTTGCTAGTCGTGCGTGAAATCGGGCTTGCGCTTCTGCACGAACGCCGCCATGCCCTCTTTCTGGTCGCGCGTGGCGAACATGGCGTGAAAGCTGCGCCGCTCGAACAACACCCCTTCGGCCAGCGTGCTCTCGTAAGCACGGTTGAGCGCCTCCTTGGCCGCGAGCAGGCTGGGCAGCGACATCGCGGCGATGGTCGTGGCGGTCGCCAGCGCCGCCTCCTCGAGCTGCGCCTCCGGCACCACGCGCGACACCAGCCCCGCGCGCTCGGCCTCGGCCGCATCCATCATGCGCGCCGACAAGACCATGTCCATCGCCTTGGCCTTGGACACCGCGCGCGGCAAGCGCTGGGTGCCGCCCGCGCCCGGAATGATGCCGAGCTTGATTTCCGGCTGGCCGAAACAGGCGCTGTCGGCGGCGATGATGATGTCGCACATCATCGCCAGCTCGCAGCCGGCGCCCAGCGCGAAGCCGGCCACGGCGGCGACGACCGGCTTGCGCACGGACAGGATGGTTTCCCAGTTGCGGCTGATGAAATTGGTCGACACCACCTCGGCATAGCACTTGTCCTGCATCGCGTGCACGTCCGCCCCGGCGGCAAAGGCCTTGGGGTTGCCCTTGATCAGGATGCAGCCTATGCCGGCGTCGGCGTCCATGCGCAGCAGCGCCGCCCCGAGTGCGTCCATCAGCGCGTCGTTGAGCGCGTTGAGCTGGGCCGGGCGGTTCAGCTGTATGACGCCTACCCGTCCCGCCTGGCTGCACAGTATCAGTTCGTCTTGCATGCTTTCTCCTGGTTGAGCACTGCGTGCGCGGTCACACCACGAAGCCGGGGTTTTGCAGCATCAGTCCGCCGTCGACCAGCAAGTCCTGGCCGGTGACGAAGCCGGCGGCGTCGCTGGCGAAGAACAGCACGGCGTTGGCGATGTCGGCCACCTGCGCCGCGCGCTGCAGCGGCACGCGCCGGGCGCGGCGGGCAAAGCCTTCCGGATCGCGTGCGCGCAGGGCGGCTCCCATGGCCGTGTCGACACCGGTGGGACTGACGGAGTTGACGCGGATATTGCGCGCGCCCCACTCGACAGCCATCACCCGCGTCAGCGCGAGCACGGCGGACTTGCTGACGGAATATGCCGCCGTCTCGGGCGCGCTGGCATGGGCCGCCACCGAGGCGATGTTGATGATGCTGCCGCCGTGCCCGCCCATGCGCCGCGCGGCTTCCTGGCAACCGAACAGGACGCCCTTGAGGTTCACGTCCAGCACGCGCTGGAACTGCGCTTCGGTCAGGTCGATGGTTGGCGTCTTGCTGATCATGCCGGCATTGTTGACGACGATATCGACCCGTCCCAGCTGGCTCATCACGTGGTCGAACAGGGATGCCACGGCCGCCTGGCTGGCCACGTCCGTAACCATTGCCAGGGCCTGGTGCCGGTCGTCCGAGGCCAGCCCGGCCGCCGCCGCGCGCACCAGCTCGCCATCGATATCGGCCAGCATGACGCTGGCGCCTTGAGCGAACAGCGCTTCCGCGATGCCCAGCCCGATGCCCTGCCCCGCGCCCGTCACCACCGCCACCTTGCCGTTCAGCGGCCGCTCGACGGCCGTCCTTGCCACTTCATTCTGCTGCATCATCGTCTCCTGTATGCATCCATGTCCGCCGCAATAATTCGACCGACCAGCCGGTTGATTAATTGAAGCTTAGTAGAGATTGAAATCATTGTCAACACTTTGGGAGGTGAAACGCGCCGCTGCCCGGGCTATGCCGGCGTTGGCGCCAGGGGTCTTCCGCTGCTCAGCCCAGTTCGGCGACCAGCTGAGGCACGATGTCGAACAGATCGCCGACGATGCTGTAGTCGGCCACTGAGAAGATGGGTGCTTCCGGATCCTTGTTGATGGCCACGATGACTTTCGAATCCTTCATGCCGGCCAGGTGCTGGATCGCGCCGGAAATACCGACGGCGATGTACAGCGTCGGCGCGACGATCTTGCCGGTCTGGCCCACCTGCCAGTCGTTCGGCACGTAGCCGGCGTCGACGGCGGCGCGCGAGGCGCCCATGGCGGCGTTCAGCTTGTCCGCCAGCGGTTCCAGGATCTTGAACGCTTCGCCCGAGCCCATGCCGCGGCCGCCGGAAACGATGACCTTGGCGGCCGTCAGCTCGGGACGGTCCGACGTGGCCAGCTCGCGGCCGACGAAGGCGGACTTGCCCGAATCGGCGACGGCGCCGACGGTTTCGGTCGCAGCCGAGCCGCCGGTGGCGGCAGCGGCGTCGAAGCCGGTCGAACGCACGGTGATGACCTTGATCTTGTCCGACGATTGCACATAGGCGATCGCGTTGCCGGCGTAGATGGGACGCTCGAAGGTGTCCGGCGAGTCGACCTTGGTGATTTCGGAAATCTGCGCCACATCCAGCCTGGCGGCCACGCGCGGCAGGATGTTCTTGCCGTAGGCGGTGGCCGGGGCCAGGATGTGGCTGTAGCCGGCGGCCAGCGCCAGCACCTGCTCGGCGATGTTCTCGGCCAGACCGTCGGCAAAGTGCGCGGCGTCCGCCACGATGACCTTGGATACGCCGGCGATATGCGCGGCTGCTTCGGCTGCGGCGCCGGCGTTCGAGCCGGCGACCAGTACGTGCACCTCCCCGCCGCACGCGATGGCGGCGGTGACGGTGTGGAGGGTGCTGCCTTTCAGGCTGGCGTTGTCGTGTTCGGCTATGACGAGTGCGACCGTGGCGACCATGATTTTTCCTTTAGATGACTTTGGCTTCGGCGCGCAGTTTCGCCACCAGGGTGGCGACGTCCGGCACCTTGACGCCGGCCTTGCGTTTGGCCGGCTCGATGACTTTCAGCGTAGTCAGGCGCGGGCTCACGTCGACGCCCAGCTCTTCCGGCGTTGTCACGTCCAGCGGCTTTTTCTTCGCCTTCATGATGTTCGGCAAGGTCACGTAGCGCGGCTCGTTCAGGCGCAAATCGGTGGTGACGATGGCCGGCAAGGTCAACGCCAGCGTTTCCAGGCCGCCGTCCACCTCGCGGATGACGATGACCTTGCCGTCTTCCGGCACCACTGTCGAGGCGAACGTCGCCTGTGGCCAGCCCAGCAGCGCGGCCAGCATCTGGCCGGTCTGGTTGCAATCGTCATCGATCGCCTGCTTGCCAAGAATGATGAGTTGCGGCCGCTCCTTGTCGGCCAGCGCCTTGAGCAGCTTGGCCACGGCGAGCGGTTCGAGCGCCGCCTCCGTCTCGACCAGGATGGCGCGGTCGGCGCCGATCGCCAACGCGCCGCGCAGCGTTTCCTGGCACGGCGCCGCGCCGCACGAGACGGCGACCACCTCGCTGGCCTTGCCGGCTTCCTTCAAGCGTACCGCCTCTTCCAGCGCGATTTCGTCGAACGGATTCATCGACATCTTGACGCTGGCGAGCTCGACGCCGCTACCGTCGGACTTCACGCGGATCTTGACGTTGAAGTCGATCACGCGCTTTACGGCCACCATGATTTTCATTGTGCCTCCCCGGCGCCCACGGCGCGGAAGCGTTCGATAATGCTGGAGAAGTCGAGCTGGCCGGAGCCAGACTGGCTGTGTTCGGCGTACAGCGCGCGCGCCACGTCGCCGAGCGGGATCGGGCTGGCGCTGCCGGCCGCCGCCTCGGCCGCCAGTCCCAGATCCTTGAGCATCAAGTCCACGCCGAAGCCGCCGCGATAGCCGCGCGAGGCCGGCACATTGTCCATCACCCCCGGCACCGGGTTGTACAACTCCAGCGTCCAGTTGCGCCCTGAACTCTTGCTCATAATGTCGGACAACACCTTTGGATCGAGGCCATTGGCCATGCCCAACGCCAGCGCTTCCGATGTGCCGGCCATCAGTATGCCGAGCAGCATGTTGTTGCAGATCTTCGCCAGCTGTCCCGCGCCGTGCTCGCCCGCGTGGAAGACGTTCTTGCCCATCGCCAGCAGCACCGGCATGGCGCTGTCCAGTACCTGGGACGGACCGCCGACCATGAAGGTCAGCGTGCCCGCGATCGCGCCGCCGGTGCCGCCCGATACCGGCGCGTCCAGCATGCCGATATCGGCCGCGGCAGCCGCCAGCGCGACCTTCCTGGCGGAAGCGGCGGCGATGGTGCTGCATTCCAAGATCAGCGCGCCCGGCCGCATGCCCTGGATGATGCCATCCTCGCCAAGGTAGAGCTGTTCCACATGCCGGCTGGCAGGCAACATCGACACCACGATGGCCGCATCGGCCACCGCGTCCCTGGCCGACGACGCGACGCCGGCGCCGGCTTCGGCCAACACCGTCAAGGCGGAGGACGACAAATCGAACACGCTCAGCACGTGGCCGGCCTTGAGCAGGTTCAGGGCCATCGGCCCCCCCATGTTTCCCAGGCCAATAAACGCAATGTGGCTCATGTTTTCTCCTGAATTTTATTAAATTTATTGAACTTGATCGGCCCGGGCGATGCCCAGGTCCGACAGCGGATGTTGTGGCGGCGTCCAGGGACTGGCCAGCAAATCCCCCTCGCCCGGCGCGCGCTGCCATTGCGGCGACTGGTCCTTGTCAATCAGCAGCGCCCGGATGCCTTCGGCAAAGTCGTGTCCGGCCGCGCACTGCAGCGCCACCCCATATTCCATGCGGAAGACCTCGGCGAGCGCAAGCTGCGGCGCCTTGCGCAGCAACTGCCATGCCAGCGCCAGCGACGTTGGCGCGGCCCGGCCTGCCGCCGCTGCCGCCTTGTCCAGCCAGGCATCCTGACTGTCCACGTCCGCCAGCGCGTCCAGCACATCCTGCAATTGCTCACGCGCGCACAGGCGATCGATCACATCGAGCCGTTCCCGCAATGGCCCTGGCGCATGGGGCGCTTCGGCGGCGCGCAGCACGGCGCCGAGCAGCGCATCGTTGTCCTGGCGGCGGCTGGTCCAGGGTTGCGCCAGCAGGGCCTCAACCACCGTCTCCTTGTCCGCGTGCGCCAGCACCCGGTCGGCCAGCTTGACAAATTTGGCGTCGGCAGCGTTGATGGAGGCCCCCGTCAGGGCCAGGAAGACGCCGAGCCGTCCCGGCATGCGGCTCAGGAACCAGGACCCGCCCACGTCGGGAAACAAGCCTATGCCCACCTCAGGCATCGCCATGCGCGTGCGCTCCGTGACCACGCGGTGGCTGGCGCCCGCCATCAAACCCATGCCGCCGCCCATGACGATGCCATGGCCCCAGCACAATACCGGCTTCGGATAGGTGTGGATCAGGTAGTCGAGTCTGTACTCGCGGGCAAAGAAATCGGCCGCGTAGGTGTTGGCGAGCAGCTCTTCCCGCCCCCCGCCCGCGTGGTGCTCGAGCATCGAGCGGTACAGGTTCTGCAGGTCCCCGCCGGCGCAGAAGGCCTTCTCGCCGGCGCCCTGCAGCATCACCATGACCACGCGCGGGTCGTCGGCCCACAGGCGCAAGCTGGCCGACAGCATGTCGATCATTTCCAGCGTCAGCGCGTTGAGCGTCGGCTCGGCGTTCAAGGTCAGCACGCCGATCAGGCTGCCGTTGGCCGTCGGCAGGGTCTCGCACAGTACCGGCGCGTCCATCAGCGGTTCTTCCATACGGCGGCGCGCTTGCCGAGGAAGGCGTTGACGCCCTCCTTCTGGTCCTCGGTATCGAACAGGTCGACGAACAGCTCGCGTTCCAGCGGCAGCACGTGCGCGGGGGCCTGGTGGCGCGCGCCTTGTATCAGCCGCTTGCAGGAAGCGATGCTTGACGGACTCTGCTTCTCAATCTTGCGCGCCAGTTCCAGCGCCGCGTCCCTGGCCTGGCCCTTGGCCACCACCTGTTCGACCAGGCCGATGCGCAATGCCGTTTCCGCGTCGACGCGCTCGCCGCACAGTATCATGCGCTTGGCCCATCCCTCCCCCACCAGCCAGGCCAGGTTCTGGGTGCCGCCGGCGCAAGGCAGCAAGCCCACCGCGGCCTCGGGCAGCGCCATCTGGGCCTGCGACTCGGCGATCCGCAGGTCGCAGGCCAGCGCGCATTCCAGCCCGCCGCCCATCGCGTAGCCATTGATCGCGGCGATCGATACCCCACGGAAGCGCGACAAGGCTTCGAAGGCCTCGCCAAAGCGGCGCGCCATGTCGCGCGCCACGGCCTTGTCGCCGTCGCTGAACAGCTTCAGGTCCGCGCCGGCGGAAAAGAATTTGTCGCCCTGCCCGACCAGGACCAGGCTGTAAATGTCGGAATTGGCGTTCAGGTCGGTCACCAGCGCGGTCAACGCCGCGAGGCTGTCGCCGGTCCAGGTGTTGGCCGGCGGATAGGCCAGCGTGACGACGGCGCAATGGCCGACGATGTCCAGCTCAAGATTGGTATAGTGTGTCATCGGATCTCCTCTGCGCCCGATTGCTCGAGCAAATGGCGCGCCACGATCACGCGCATGATTTCGTTGGTGCCTTCCAGTATCTGGTGCACCCGCGTGTCGCGCAGGTAGCGCTCGAGCGGGTACTCGCGGATGTAGCCGTTACCGCCGTGGATCTGCAAGGCCTGGTTGCACACCTTGAAGCCGACATCGGTGGCCAGCCGTTTGGCCATGGCGCAGTAGACGGAGGCGTTCGGCGCGGCGGCGTCGAGTTTCGATGCCGCCAGGCGGATCATCTGGCGCGCGCCCACCAGTTCGGTCTGCATGTCGGCCAGCTCGAACTGCAGGTGCTGAAAGCCGGACAGGGCGGACCCGAACTGGCGCCGCTCTCCCATGTAGCGGCGCGCCGCGTCCAGCGCCGCCTGCGCCGCGCCGACCGAGCAGGTGGCGATGTTGATGCGCCCGCCGTCGAGCCCGCGCATGGCGATGCGAAAGCCCTCGCCCTCCTTGCCCAGCAAGTGGTCGCGCGGGATCCGCACCTGGTCGAAGCTGACCACCCGCGTCGGCTGGCTGTTCCAGCCCATCTTGACCTCCTTGCGCCCGAAGCCGATGCCCGGCGTATCGGCCGGCACGGCAAAGGCGCTGATACCGCGCGGGCCGGCCTCGCCGGTGCGCGCCATGACGATCAGCAGGTCGGTGGCGCCGGCGCCGGAAATGAACGCCTTGCTGCCGGTGAGGCAATAGTGGTCGCCGTCCAGCACGGCGCTGGTGGTCAGCGCCCCCGCGTCCGAGCCGGCGCCCGCCTCGGTCAGGCAGTAGGAACCCAGCCTCTCCCCGCGCGCCAGCAGGTGCGACCAGCGGTCCCTGACGGCGGGCGTGGCCCAGTTGGCAAGCATCCAGCCGACCATATTGTGGATCGTGATGTAGGCCGTGGTCGACGGACAGGCGGCCGCCAGTTCTTCAAACACGATCGCCGCGTCGAGCCGCGACATGCCCATGCCGCCGCCGTCTTCCGGCGTGTACATGCCGCAGAAACCGAGGCGGCCCGCACTGCGGATCATCTCGACGGGGAAAAAGCACTCGCTGTCCCAATCGGCCGCGTGCGGCGCCATCTCGCCGGCGGCAAACGCGCGCGCGCTGTGCTGAAAGGCGAGCTGGTCTTCAGAAAGTTCAAAGTCCATGATGGGTCCGCTATGCTTATTTCAGCGAGATCGTGGTGTTGACCGCGCCGGCGACGCTGTCGTCGTCGAACCAGCGCGCGGTGATGGTCTTGGTCTGGGTATAGAACAGGATGACCTGCTTGCCATACGGACCGAGGTCGCCCAGCTTGGACGCGCCCGAGCCCGTGAACGAGAACAAGGGGACTGGAACGGGAATCGGCACGTTGATGCCGATCTGGCCCGCCGCCACCTCTTCCTGGAACTTGCGCGCCGCCGCACCCGACTGGGTGAAGATCGCGGTGCCGTTGCCGTTCGGATTGGCGTTGACGAAGGCGATGGCTTCGTCCAGGCTGGCCGCGCTGACCAGGCACAGGACCGGGCCGAAAATTTCCTGGTCGTAGATGCGCATGCCCGGCTTGACGCCGGAAAAAATGGTCGGTCCCACAAAATTGCCGCCCTCGTAGCCGGACACCACCGGCCGGCGGCCGTCGAGTTCCAGTTTGGCGCCGCCCTCGATGCCGCTGGCGATCAGGCTTTCAACCCGCTCCTTGGCCGCGCACGAGATCAGCGGGCCGACATCGGTACCGGCCTCGGCGCCGCCATTGATCGCCAGGGCCCGCGCCTTCTCGACCAGCTCGGGAATCCAGCTGTTCGCCTCGCCCACCAGCACCGTCACCGGAAGCGCCATGCAGCGCTGGCCGGCCGCGCCGAAGGCCGCGCCGAGCAGATTGTTCAGCGTCTGCGACTTGTTCGCGTCGGGCAACACGATGGCATGGTTCTTCGCCCCCATCATGCACTGGACCCGCTTGCCGGCCTGCGTGGCCCGGTGATACACATGGGTGCCCACCTTGGTGGAACCGACGAAGGACACGGCCTTGATGTCCGGGTGGTCGCAGATCGCATTGACGGCATCCTCGCCGCCATGGATGACATTGAGCACGCCGGGCGGCACGCCGGCTTCGAGCGCGAGCGCGGCCAGCCGCATGGTCACCATCGGGTCCTGCTCGGACGGCTTGAGCACGAAGGTATTGCCGCATGCGATAGCCATGGGGAACATCCACAGCGGTATCATCGCCGGGAAATTGAACGGCGTGATGCCCGCGCAGACGCCTATCGGCTGCATCAACGTATAGGTGTCGACGCCCGACGCCACGTTGTTGGCGATCTCGCCCATTTGCAGGCTGCCGATATTGGCGGCGTGTTCGACCACTTCCAGGCCGCGGAAAATATCGCCTTCGGCGTCGGCCAGGGTCTTGCCCTGTTCGGCGGTGAGCAAGGCGGCCAGTTCCTTCATGTTCTCGCGGATCAGCTGCTGATACTTGAGGAAGATGCGGGCCCGCGCCCCGATCGGGGTCTTGCGCCACGAGACGAAGGCCGCCTTGGCGGACGCCACCGCGGCATCGATTTCCGCGGACGTGGCGTGGGGCACCCGCGCGAGGACCTGCTGCGTCGCCGGATTGATCACATCCTGCCACTGGTCCGATTCGGAATCGACGAATCGACCGTTGATAAGAAGCTTGACCGTCGAAATATCCGGGCGGCTGGCGGTGGATGCGCGGGGAACTGAGCTCATGTTATTCCTTCAGATCGGTTGATTGGATCAGCACAGAATAATCGCGCCGGACCGGGCAGGCGATGCCCGTATCCTTCAATAATCGTGAGAAATCAAGCCACATCGCAAGCCACATGGGCATCCGGCCCCGGCGCCGCCGCTATGGCCGCGCGCGCCAGAATAATTGACGGGAATTGCCATCCTCCCCCGTCGTTGGGAATGGTAAGCTTGCGCTCATGGAAAAAGGTAGCGTATCGATTTACTTCGTGCAGTCGGCACTGGAGCGTTTGCGCGCACTCGGCATGGACACGACGCCATTGCTGGTCGGCGCGGGCATATCGCCGGCACTGCTGGACTCGCCACACGGAAGAGTGACGCCGCAAGGCTTCAGCGCATTGTGGCTGGGCGTGGCGGCCGCGCTCGACGACGAGCTATTCGGGCAGGATGCGCGGCGCATGAAAGTAGGCAGCTTTGCCATGCTGACCTATACGCTGATCAGCTGCGACACCCTGCACAGCGCCCTGCGGCGCATGGTCCGCTGCTTCAATCTGATGCTGGACGATTTTGAGTGCGCGCTGGAAGTCGACGCGCGCGTGGCGCGGCTGGTCATCCGGCAGACGGGCACCGCACACGCGCCGCGCATATTTGGCTTCGAGACGCTGTTGATGATGCAGCACGGGCTAGCCTGCTGGCTGGTAGGCCGCCGTATCCCCGTGCTGGCCGCCTCGTTCAGTTATCCGGAACCGTCGCGCAGCGCGGAATACCGGCAGATGTATTCGGAAAACCTGCTTTTCGATCAGAACGTCACGGCGCTTTCCTTCGACAAGGATTACCTGGCCCTGCCCATGATCCAGGACAGGCGCAGCGCGAAGACGTTTTTGCGCGGCGCGCCGGCCAACATCGTACTCAAGTACAAGAACAGCGGGGGCATGGCGGCGCAGATCCGGCGGCGCCTGCGCACCGCCTCGCGTACCGAATGGCCGGAATTCGACGCGCTCGCCGTCGCCCTGCACATGGCCCCGTCGACGCTGAGGCGGCGCCTGGATGACGAAGGACAGACATTCCAGCTGATCAAGGACCAGCTGAGGCGCGACATGGCCATCGACTTCCTCTGCCATTCGACCAGGAGCGTGGCCGAGATCGCATCGGAACTGGGCTTCGCCGAGGCTAGCGGCTTTCACCGCGCATTCAAGAAGTGGACCGGGGTTAACCCGGGCGAATACCGGCAGCGCGCCCTGCCGAGATAGTGGCCAACGCAATTGACTATTCCGCAGCGCGCACTATCCACATCCAGGCGCTGAGCGTGAAGAACGAGGTCACCATACAAATCAGCAAAGCGGTGGTGCTGCGGTCGGCCTCGCCGTAAGCCTGGGCCACGATGGGGTAGATGCTCATCATGGGCATGGCCGCCATCAGCAGCGCGGCGGCGCGCAGGTCCGGCGCCATCGGGGCCACGCCCAGCAGCGGCAGCAGCGACGCGATCAGCAGCACCGCCAGCGGATGGCCGATCAGTTTTGCCGCCACCAGCGGAATCACGCGCTGCCAGCCGCTGCCCAGGGGCAAACCAAACAGCGTGCCGCCGATGGCAAACAGCGACACGCCGCCGCTGGCCTGCGCGAACAGATTCACGCCGCGCACCACCGGCTGCGGCAGCCGGACTTCGGCCAGGCTGATCAACAGGCCGCCGCAAACCGCCAGCACCAGGGGATTGCGGATCAAACGCTGCGCGGACTGCCGCAGCGCCTGGTGCCACGGCCGGCCGCCGCCGGCGCGCGCGTTTTCCGCCAGCGCCAGCACCAGCGGCAGCATGACGAGATTTTCGACTATCACATTCAGGCCCAGCGCCACGCCGGCCACCGGCGCCACCATCAGCAGCAGGATCGGAAAGCCGATAAAGCTGCTGTTGGAGCAGGACACGCCCATCGCCAGGAAGGTGCTGCGCATGGGGCTCAAGCCGGCGAGCCGATGGCCGGCCGCATAGGCCAGCAGCAGCATCAGCAGCGAGCCGAAAAGGTAGGACAGCAGGTAGGCGGGATGGAGAATCTCGCCGATGCGGCGCTGCGCCAGCGCATTGAAGATCAGCGCCGGCAGCGCCAGGTTAAGAACGAACTTGCCGAACACCTGCATGTCCGCGCGGGCAAACAGACCCGCGCGGGTAGCCAGATAGCCGGCCAGGATCGCCAGATAGATCGGCCCGACGATGGCAAGAACGTCAAGCATCAGGCGCGCTCGACGATGACGCAAGAGGTGAGCAGTTTTTTCATATTGTCCTTTGGGCGCAACAGATTCTACTCGAAGCGGCCGCGTCGACGCAAACCCTCACCTCCTCTTCTCTGCTTCGAGATCTCAGCCCTCGCTCTCCCCCACGAATTGTTGTGCCAGGCGACAGGCCAATCCGATCAGGTGGGACGCAAGTTGAGGCGCGGTCTGCGATTCCGATCGCGTGTGCATCCATCCAAGATAGGTAAAACTACGCAACAGCATGAACAGCGGCAGATAGGCCAGCGTTGCATCCGTCAGCGCGCGGTGTTGCCGGTAGCCGGCGATCAGCGCGGTGCGTGCGGTATCGAAATGACGATCGTCCTGGATAAAATACAGCGCGGATGCCAGTTCGAACAAATGCCAGCCAAAGCCACAGTCATCGAAGTCGATCAAGCGGACATGTTCGCCATCGGCAAGCAAGTTCTCTGGAACCAGGTCGGCATGGATCAGGCCATAGGTCCCTGCGCTGGCGGGCGATTTTTCAAACTTGCGCAACTCATGGGCGGATTTGGCGCGGGCGCGCACCATCAGGTCGCGCTGCGCCGGGCTCAGCAACTGCAATTGCCAGAAGCATCCCCAGAAAGGAGCGTCGCCGAGCAAGCCTTCGGCATCCCAGGAGTGCCGCTCGAATCCTTTGGGGCGCCCCCACGCCGAGGCGTGGTTGTGCAGGCGGGCCGCGAGCTCTCCAACAGTGAAATAGGTGCTCTTGATCGTGTCCGCGTCGGCGTCAAGACCCTGCTCGGATGATCCCAGCCGCGTGCCGTTTACCCATTCGAATAAATCGATCTGAAAATCCAGCGGCAGGGTTGGATGGGCGAGCTTGATGAACGAGGCCTTGCCTGAGGTGGGAATCAGGCGCGGGACGTCGATGCCGGCTTGCTGCAGCGACGTCATCCAAGCCAACTCCGATTGCAGACCGGCATCGCTATGGTAACCGGCGCGGTGTATGCGCAGGGCATACCGGCGGCCGCTGTCGTCGCGAACCTGGTACACCGCATTCTCGCGGTACTTGATCAACGTCAGCGCAGCGTCACCGAGGCCCCAGAACGGCAGCGCCTCCAGCGCCAATTCATGGAGAGCGCAGAGATGTTCGTCCACCTGCATATCGTTCCAGGTTCTCATCCGCGCTCTCCCCCGACCATGCCAAGGCAGGCATCGAGCGTCCGCAGCATCAGGTCGGCGTTCTCGCGCGAGAAACACAGCGGCGGCCGCAGCTTCAACACGTTGTCGTGGGGGCCTATCCTGCTGATCAATACCCCGCGCTCCTTCATCAGATTGACCAGCCGGCGCGACTGCCAGGTCGCCGGAATCTTCGTGTCGCGCGATGTCACCAGTTCGACGCCGAAGAACAAGCCCCGGCCCCGAACGTCGCCGATGAGGGGGTGTTTTTCCTGGAGTTCGCGCAAGCCGCGCATGACATAAGCACCGACGTCGGCGGCGTTGTCGACCAGGCCTTCGCATTCGATGACATCCAGGACGGCCATGCCTGCCGCGCAAGCGACCTGATTTCCCCCGAAGGTATTGAAATACATGACCCGTTCGCGAAATCCATTGATCAGGTCGGCCCGTCCGACCACGCCGGCAAGCGGATGGCCGTTACCCATCGGTTTGCCCAGGGTGACCAGGTCGGGAACGATGCCCACCGCCTCGTGTCCCCACATGCTGCCGGTGCGGCCGAAGCCGGACTGCACTTCGTCGAAAATGAGCAGGCCGCCGGCCTCGCGCACGATTTTTGCGACCTTCTCCAGGTAAGTGTCGGGCACGCAGGGCAAGCCCTCGTTCGCAAAAATGGGGCAAATAAGCATGCCGGCGAAACCGATCCCATTCATCTCGAACGCGTCGATCGCAGCGCTGACTTCCGCTGCATAGGCATCCGCCAGCGCCTCGCCATCCAGCTCGTAGTGCGGCCGGTAGGCATCGGGGAAACGCACGGCGCGCACATACGGACTGGTCGACTCCCCTCCGTGAAACAGCGTCGCCATTTCATCCAGCGCCGCAGTGTTGCCATGGTAAGTCAGGTTCGAGCAAATGATGCCGTTGCGGCCCGTGTGGCTGCGCGCCATCCTCAACGCGACTTCGTTGGCCTCGCTGCCTGTGCAGGTGAACATCACCATCGACAACGAGGCATCGAACTTCGACAGCAGCCGCTCCGCATAGGCGACACTGCCCTCGTGCAGATAGCGCGAGTGAACATTCAGCGCGGCGGCCTGCCGCGCAATCGCATCGACCACATGCGGATGGCAATGCCCCACCGTCGGAACGTTGTTATAGACGTCCAGGTAGCGCCTGCCGTCGTTGTCATAGAGCCAGACGCCCTCGCCGCGGACCAATTGCAGCGGGTGTTCGTAGAACAATGGGGCTGCGGCGCCGAACACGCGATTCCGCCGTTGAAGCAATCCATCGGCGCCCACAGTCAAAGTCCTCCCATGCACAAGTATTTTGTGACCAGGTAATCATCCATGCCATATTTTGAGCCCTCCCTGCCCAGGCCGGACTGCTTGACGCCGCCGAATGGCGCGATCTCATTGGAAATCAGGCCGGTGTTAATGCCGACCATTCCGCTCTCGAGGCCTTCCGCGACCCGCCAGATACGGCCGATATCGCGCGAATAGAAATAGCTCGCCAGACCAAACTCGGTATCATTGGCCAGCGCCAGCACTTCATCGTCGGTCTTGAAACGGAACAAGGGCGCCAGCGGCCCGAAGGTCTCTTCGCGCGCGACCAGCATCTCCGCGCTGACATCGGCGATCACCGTCGGCTCGAAGAAACCATGGCCGAGCGGATGGCGATGACCGCCGGCCAGCACCCGGCCGCCTTTGGCGACGGCATCGGCGATATGCTGCTCCACTTTCTGCACGGCGGCATCGTCGATCAGCGGTCCCTGGGTAGTGCCTTGGGCGACACCGTTGCCGACTTTGATTTTTTTAACGGCGGCCACCAATTTCTCCGCGAACGCCTCATACACGCCGTCTTGCACGTACAGCCGGTTTGCGCACACGCAGGTCTGGCCCGCGTTACGGTACTTGGAAATCATTGCGCCCTCGACAGCGGCGTCCAGGTCGGCGTCGTCGAACACGATGAACGGCGCGTTGCCGCCCAATTCCAGCGAGAGCTTCTTGATGGTCGGAGCACACTGTTTCATCAGCTCGCGCCCCACTTCGGTGGAGCCGGTGAACGTCAATTTTCGCACGGTGGGATTGGCCGTCATCTCGCCACCGATCGCGCGCGACGATCCGGTCAACACGCTGAATATGCCCGCCGGAACGCCCGCGCGCTCGGCCAGCACGGCCAGCGCCAGCGCCGAGTACGGCGTGGCCGTCGCGGGCTTTAACACCATCGGACAGCCCGCCGCCAAGGCCGGGCCGGCCTTGCGGGTAATCATCGCCGCCGGAAAATTCCACGGCGTGATCGCCGCGCACACGCCGATCGGTTGTTTGATCACCACGATGCGGCGATCGGGCCACGGCGATTGCAGGGTGTCGCCATTGACGCGCTTGGCCTCCTCGGCAAACCATTCGAGAAACGAGGCGGCGTAAGCGATTTCGCCCTTGGATTCGGTCAGGGGCTTGCCTTGCTCGAGCGTCATGATCATGGCCAGGTCGTCCGCGTTTTCCAGCATCAGATCATTCCACTTGCGCAGAATGGCGCTGCGTTCCTTCGCCGGTTTGGCGCGCCAGGCGGACCAGGCGCCTTCGGCGGCCGCAATGGCGCGCCCGGTTTCGGCCGCCCCCATGTTCGGCACCGTCCCAAGGATTTCCCGATTGGCCGGATTGGCGACCGCAATGGTTTCACCATTGTCCGCATCGCACCACTGTCCGTTTACAAAAGCTTGCTGCCGAAACAGCGAAGGGTCGTTCAAGCGCATCATCGCGTCACTCCAAATAGAAATTCATAGGTGTCAGTTCATCTGCGTCACAAGTTTTGTCACCAGATAACCGTCAAACGACTCGCTGCCGCCTTCGCTGCCGTAGCCGCTGTCCTTGATGCCGCCGAACGGCAGTTCCGACGGCCCCGCGCCGAAATGATTGATGTTGACCATGCCCGCTTGCAAGCCGGTGGCAAGCAGGTGGGCACTGCGCGAAGACTCCGTGAAAGCGTAGGAAGACAGGCCGAACGGCAGGCTGTTGGCTTGCGCGATCGCCTGCTCCAGCTCGTCAAAACGCACGATGCCCGCGATCGGCCCGAACGGCTCGTCGGTCATCAGGCGGCTGCCGGCATCCGGTTCGAGCACCACCGTGGGTGCGAAGTAGTTGCCGCGTTCGCCGATACGCCCTCCCCCGCAGGCGATTTCCGCGCCGCGCGCGCGCGCATCGTCGACGAAGGCCTGCATCTCCGTCACGCGCCGTTCGTGCGCCAGCGGGCCCATGGTGGTGGCAGGGTCGATGCCGGGACCGACCCGGATCTCGCCGGTGCGCTCAAGAAAGCGCGCAACGAAGCGCTCGTAGACCGAGCGGTGAACGAAGAAACGTGTCGGCGAGACGCAGACTTGTCCCGCGTTGCGAAACTTGTACGGTGCCAGCAGATCGGCCGCCCGGTCCACGTCGGCGTCCTGGCAGACGATCACCGGCGCATGGCCGCCGAGCTCCATGGTCATGCGCTTCATGTTCAGGCCGGCCAGCGCGGCCAGCTGTTTACCTACCGGCACCGAGCCGGTGAATGAAATCTTGCGAACGATGGGCGACTCGATCAGATAGCGCGACACTTCATGCGGTACGCCCCAGATGATGTTCAGGCAACCGGCCGGCAGCCCCGCATCGTGGAACAATTGCGCCAGCGCCATGACCGCACTGGGCGACTCTTCCGGCCCCTTCAGAATGATGGTGCAGCCGCTCGCCAGGGCGGCGGCCACCTTTTTCATCGCCTGATTGAAGGGGAAATTCCATGGCGAAAACGCGGCGCACACGCCGATCGGCTCGCGCAGCACCATCTGCCGGACGTTCGGTGTGCGTGCAGGCACCACCCGTCCGTAGATGCGGCGGCCCTCTTCCGCGTGCCATTCCGCCACCTCGGCGCTGGCGGCCACCTCGCCGACCGCTTGCGCCAGCGGTTTTCCCTGGTCGAGCGTGATCTGGCGTCCGATCTGATCGGCCCTTTCGCGGGTCAGCGCGGCGACGCGCCGCAAGATCTCGGAACGCCGCAACGGCGACTCCAGACGCCAGCCGGCGAACGCGCGCTCCGCGGACGCGAGCGCGCAGTCGAGATCGGCCTGCGTGGCGTGTGGCAGGGTACCGAGGACTTCGCCGCTGGCCGGGTCGAACACCGGCTGCGTGCGCCGGCCGTCGTCGCCGATGAAGGCGCCGTCGATGTAAAAGCTCAACTTGTCGTAACGTTCGCTCATGCCATCCTCCCGGCGGTGCCAAGCTGCGTCGGCGTGAGCGCATGCCTGAGCAGCTGGTTTTCCTGCTTGAGCAAAAGATGGCGCACTTTCCCGCGGAACTCCTTGAAGCCGGCGTCGGCCAGCAGGCCGGCCCGGCGGCGCGAGCGCTCGTCCAGCGTATCGAACGGCCACAGATAGACCAGTTGATTGAGATCGCCGAACTCGCGGGTGAAACAGCCGATCGCCGGTCCGAGGTGGCCTTCCTGGATCGCGCGGCCGCACTCTTCGTACAGCCTCAGATATTCGGCTACGCCGCCAGGGACGAGGGAATAGACGCGTTGTTCGATGTACATGATGTCTCCTTGATTGGGGCCGCGAAGCGACGGAATTCCTGCGTAACGGACGCCATGCCGTCCTGACTCGTGTGCGCCGCGATATACCGGTCCGGACGCAACACGACAATCGCACCCGGGTTCGCCTCGAACCAGTTGGCGAGATAGTTGTCGACGTCCTCGACACATGCGCTGCCGTGGCTGGAGTCCACCCGGCTTTCGCGCGATTGCCCGCTGCGCGAACGCGTCACGTGGATGAAGCTGGCGCCCAGCGTGTGCCAGAACTCCCCGTCGGCCGGGCTCAGCGCTGCTTGAGGATCGACCTGCCAGCCGACGATGGCAAACCAGGGGCCAAGCGCGTCATCGAGCTTGCGCCGGCGGCCGGCGGCATCTTCCACGTCGGGTTGTATGAACATGCGTCCGACCATCGGGTACCCGTCCGAAGGCACCACCACGCCTTTCCGATAGATGGGCATGGGCTTGAAGCGCATCTGCAGCACATAGTTCCTTATGCCGGGAAAGAAATGCATCGAGCTGAAGAACAAATCGCGGACCCACGCCTTGAGGCGGTTGGTCGGCATCAGCAGGGCGCCGAAGGTGTCGGCCAGATCGACCATGGCTTTTGCGTGGTCGTGGCGCTCGCTGTCGTAGGTCTGCAGCACGTCCGGATGCAGCGTGCCGCGCACGATGCCGGCCAGCTTCCAGGCCAGGTTGCCGGCGTCGCGCAAGCCGGCGTTCATGCCCTGCCCGATCCAGGGCTGGCTCAAATGCGCGGCATCGCCGATCAGCGCGACGCGGCCGATCACGAGCCGCTCCGCGACGCGCGAATGGTGGAGGTAAGTGCGCGCATTGACGATCTCGACGGCGTCCGGATCGCGCACGTACGGTGCGATCAGGCGACGCAGCGTGTCCGGCTGAATCATCACGTCGGGATTCTCGTCGGGAAAGAGCATGAACTCCCAGCGCCGGAAATTGTAGGGCAGGTAAATGCACACGTTCGGACGTCTTGGGTCGCAATTGAGCGCCGTGTACGGCGCATCGACCGGCGCGTTCCTGACGTCCATGACCACCCATTTCCGCGGCAGGGTCTTGCCGACCAGGGCGACACCAAGCTTCTCCCGCATGGTGCTGCGTCCGCCGTCCGCCGCGACGCAATAATCGGCCTGCATCGTGTACTCGACGCCGTCCTCGCGGCGGATCTTCAACCTTACCCCGCCAGAGTCCTGGTCCACTTCAACCACCTCTTCGCCCAGCCGCAGCTGCACCTGCGGGTAGCGCTCCAGGCCGTGTCGCAGCGTACGTTCCGCCATTTGCTGCATGAAGATGTTGCGGCGCCACCAGCCGAACTCGCGGGTCGATGGCCGGATATCGGCAAAACAGGTGCCCTTGGCATCGAACATGCGCATCGGCACATTCTGAATGACGTCCGCGACGATCGCGTCGGCCAGTCCGGCCGCCTGGAAAATACGCAACGCTTCGTCATCCATGCCGACCGCGCGCGGGTAGGGAAGAATTTCCTTGCTGCGTTCGATGACTACGGTATCGATGCCGTAGACGCCCAGCAGATTCGCCAGGGTCACGCCATTCGGCCCCGCACCGACGATGACAACCGCGTGGCGCGATGGTTCAGGATGGTTCATGTTCTCAGTCCATCAAGGAAGGGATGCAGGGACGACATGAATGCCGGCAGATTGTCATCGTGCACATAGTGACTCGCCCCCGGAATATCGACGCAGCTGATCAGAGGATTGCGATCCGTCATCGCCCGGGCGGTTTGCGCGGACAGGAAATCGGAATTTTCCCCGCGCAGCACCAGCGTCGGCGCGCGCACCGCTTCCACGTGCGGCCACAGGTCAACGAGCTGCTCCGCCGTCGCGTTCAGCCGCGCCGATGCGATGCCTTGCGCATCGTGCTTCCAGACGATGGCGCCGTCGGCCGACTCATGAAGCGAGAACCTGACGCGCGAGAGCAAAGCCTGTTCGGATATATTCGGCCGCTGACGGCGCCAGAAGGCCGTGGCGGCGTCCCAGCTGGCAAAGCTCGAGGGCGTCGCCAGCAACTCCCGTTTGATCCGGGCGGCGCCGTCCGATCCCAGGGATGCGCCCGGCCCCATGTCCTCGATCACCATGCCCATCACGTTATCGGGATGGCGCGCCGCGTAGATGAATGCATTCGCGCCGCCCATCGAATGGCCAATCAGCACGAAGCGTCCCAGACCCAGTTGGCGTACCAGCGCCTCGATATCCCCCACATAGGCTTGCGCGAAATAATTGTGCCCGGGATCCCAGTCGCTCTCCCCTCTTCCGCGCTGGTCCAGCGCGATAACGCGCCATCGATCGGCCAGCGGCAGCGCCACCGGCTCCCACGTGTGGGCGTAGCTGCGCAAGCCGTGCAGCATGATGATGACAGGGGCGTCAGGCCGGCCCCATTCCACGTAGCGCAGGCGCAGATTGTCATGGTGCACCCATCCTTCGGTTGTAGTCATGATGGTGTCCATTGTTTTCCCTCTAGACCAGGCCGTCTTCGCCTTTGGCTTCGCTCTTCTGGATGCCGCCCAGCCGCGCATGCAGGCGGCCGCGGGTGGCGAACGCCCAGGCGACGATGACTTCATCGCGATTCGGCGCGTCGGCAAATTGCACGGTCACCGTGTCGTAGTGCGAGCGCACGTACAGCGCATCCTTGTAGGCCAGCGGAATATCCAGGGTGGTTCCCGGCACGCCACGCTTGCCGCTCGATGGCACCCATGCCTTGCCACCGCCAATTGCCTCGCGAATCGGATTGGCGGCCGGGTTGGTCAGCAGCGCGTTGCCGTGCTCGTATTCCCCATCGATGCCCACCAGGATCGCTTTGCCGTAACTCTCGACCGGTGTATCGCCAACGATTTCCTTGATGCGCCGGCCGAACTCCTTGCCCAACTCGGGCGAGGCCTCGATCCACGCGGACAGATCCTGCACGTATTGGCCGGCGTACGGGTTGGCAATGGCCGCCGCGATGACGATCTTGCGCAGAGGCTCACCATCGGCCAGTTGGCCGGATTCGTTGGCGAGCGTGTCGTCGATCTGGGTGTACCATTTGCGGATGTGAAAACTGTGGAAATTCGAAGTTCTGGTCATGGCATTGCCTTCATTAATAAGCGTTGAATATCAGTCGTACAGCGGTTCGAATGCGATCGGATCGCTGGCGGCGTTATAGTCCTTCAACAGGCGCCGCCCTTCCTCGTCATCCACGGCGGTCTCGCAGAAGAACTCCAGCCGGTTTCCGTCCGGGTCCGTAAAGTAGACGCCGATGCCGATCTTGTGATCGGTGATCTTGACAATCGGCACCTTGCGCAGCAGCAGCATCCCGTACAGGCGGCGCAGCTCGGTCAGATCGCCGTCGATCTCCAGCCCGTAGTGCTGCAGGCCGATCGTGCCCATCTCGGCGTCGTTGCTCGCCTTCAGGAGGGCGATGTCGTGGTGCTTCTGTCCGAACGACATGAAGACCCAGTTCGGGCTGCGGGCGGCTTCCTTCATCCCCAGCACTTCGGCGTACCAGCGGGACGAGGCGTCCGGGTCGCGCACGAACAAGGCAAGATGGGTGCGCTTGATGCGCGGCACCGGCAGCGGCGGCGGTTGTGCAATGTGAGATATGTTCATGTCTGTATCTCCGTCAATGGGTGGATTGGGCATGCGCGACCAGCGGCGCCGTGAACGGCGTCCAGGTGACGGCGGTAATTTCGCTGAACTCACGCCATTCCTTCTGCCAGCTCACGCCACCGTCGTTCGATCGGAACAGCCTGCCGTACTTGGTGCCGGCAAACAGCAACGTGGGATCGGCGGCATGCGTCCCGAGTGCCCAGAACGTCGAATTGGGCGTCTCCGCCAGTTCGGATTGCACCCATGTTTGCGCGCCATCGTCGGAACGGTACAAACGGCTCACATGTCCCGGCGTACCGTCGCCCATGGCGAGTACCAGGGAGTTGTCCGCCCCGGCCGGCGACATCACGGTGCGCGTGTAGTACAGACCGTCGAACTGCTGGCTTGAGAGCTTGCCGGACCAGGTCTGGCCGTCGTCGGTGCTGCGATAGATCGCGTTGACGGTCAGGACCAGGGTGGTCTTCTTGTCAGTCAATGTCCTGGGCAGGATGGTGATCGCGTGAATGTCCGAATTGCGTATCGTGCCGCCAGGGCTATCGACGCGCGTCCAGCTCTGGCCGCCATCGGCGCTGCGCCACGCCCCGCCCTCTTCGACACCAAACCAGACCTGGCGGCTGTCGTCCGGGTCGACGCAGATGGTCAGCATGCGCGGGCGATTCACACCGGAGCAAAACTCGGGAATCTCGGGCGGCAGGCGCAGCCAGGTTTCGCCGGCATCGACCGACTTGAAGATGGCCGAACGCGAAGGCGCGCCCGTGCCGGCATAGACCACGGCAGGATCATTGGGATCGACAGCGATCGACCAGACGGTCATGCCATTGATCGGACTGTCCACGCGGCGCCAGTGCGCGCCGCCGTCGTCGCTGATGCAAAAACCGCAATCGGCGCCGGCGTAGATCCGCTCGGGACGGCTGGGATCAACCGCGAGGGCGCGCACGACGCCGTCAAATTCAATGGGTTCGGTCAGGCCGAGACGGTGCCAGGTGGCGCCGGCATCGTTGCTGCGCAAGATACCCTGGCCAGCTGTGGCGACAAGTATGGTCGACATATTGAATACCTTCCTTATAAGAAAATGCCGCGGGTGAGTCCGCCGTCGGCACCGATCGACTCGCCCGTGATGCAGGCTGCGCGCGGTGAAGCCAGGAAGGCGACAATCGAGCCCATCTCTTCGACTTGCAGCACGCGGCGGATCGGCGTGGCCTTGGCGTAGTTGGCTTCCACTTGCGCCGCGGTCAGCCCTTGTTTGGCCGCCTCTTTTTCATACAGCTCGTGGATGTGGGGCGTTTCAACCACGCCTGGATGAATGATGTTGACCGTGATGCCGTCCGGGCCAAGCTGATCCGACAAGGTCTTGGTCATGTGGACGATGGCGATGTTGCGCATACCGGAAAGCTGTTTGCTGCCGCGTCCGGTGAGGCCGCCGATGTTGACGATGCGGCCCCATTGTTTGCGCTGCATGTAAGGGGCGGCCGCCTTGCAGCAGCGGAAATAGCCGACCACCTTGATGTTGATGTCCTGCAGCAGCCCTTCAGGATCGGCCTCGGAGAGTTCCGAGCGCACCAGGCCGCCCGGGTGGGCCGCGCCGTTGACCAGAATGTCGAGGCTGCCAAAGGCTGCGACGGTCTTGGCCATCGCGGCCTCGATCGACGCCATGTCCGTGGTATCGACCACCACCGGCAGGACGCGGCCGCCCTGGTCGCCGAGCGCGGCCCGGATTTCCGCCGCGGCCTCTTCCAATTGCGGCATGCGGCGCGCGGCGATCGCCACATCGACGCCTTCGCGCGCCAGTTCCAGCGCGACCGCCTTGCCGATGCCCATGCTGCCGCCCGTGATAAAGGCGACTTTTCCGTTCAGTTCGAGGTTCATAGTTGTGCTTTCAATCGTGACTAAATAATTAGGGCAGGCACATCTCGATGAGATAGGGGCTGCCGTCGTTGATGTCCGCTGCAATGGCCAGCGCGTCGCGCAGTTGAGCGACGGTTGCAACGCGTTGGGCGGCGACGCCGTAACCCTTGGCCAGCGCCAGCCAGTCGAACGCCGGATCGTCCAGCACGGTCAGGCGTTGCGCCTGGGGGCCGATTTCCGCCAGGTCCATGCGGTCGAGTTCGGTCTGCAAAATGCCATAGCGCTTGTTCGACGTGATCAGCATGACCACCGGCAAACGCTCGCGCGCCATGGTCCACAAGGACTGGATCGTGTATTGCGCGCTGCCGTCCGACTGCAGGGCATACACGCGGCGATCCGGGCAGGCGATCGCCGCGCCCAGCGCGACCGGCAAGCCCTGGCCGATGGCGCCGCCGGTATTGGTGAGCAAGGTGTGTCGTTTGGCGGCGGCCGAGGCGGTGACAAAGGGATAGCCGCAGGTCCCGCCCTCGATTGAAACGATGGCGTTGTCGGGCAGCGCATTCGACAGCGTGCGGCCGACGGCCGCCGGCGTCAGCGGGCCATCTTCAAGCGCGTAGCGGCTGGAGGCGACACCGGCAATGGTGCGCGGCGCGTCGAGCAAGTCGGCCAGCGCCTCGAGCGCCAGGTGCCCCGCCTCGCCGGGCGCCGCCAGCGTGATGAGAGCGTCCCGGGGAGCGAGCTCGCTGGGCAGTCCTTCGTAGCCGAAGTACGCCACTGGCGCGATCGCGCCGGCCAGGATGACGGTGGCGCCATCGAGCGCGGCAATGGCCACTTCCGGGAAATACGGCAGGCGGTCGATATCGGGCAGACCGCCGCCCCGCTCGCTGCGGGCCGGGAAGGTCTCGCTGAAGAGACGGGCTCCGGTCGCCGCCGCGATGCGGCCGGCGGCGATCTGGCCCCGGGCGCTCAACGCGTCCGCGCCGCCGAGCAGGAGCACTGCCTTGCCGCCGCCACGGAGCGTGCGATGGGCCTGCGCCACCAGATCGGCAGAGAACGTGGGCTCGGGACGGGAAACCGGGGCGCGCGTCGTCTGCGCGGGCGCCGCGATTTGCTGGAAATCGACCGGCACAACCAGCGTCGACACCAGGCCAGGACTGGCGTGCGCCGCGCCGATGGCGTCGGCCGTATCTTGCCGCAGGTCGGCGGCCGACGCCACGCTGCGGTACCAGCCTGAAACGGGCCGCGCCAGCGATTCGATATCCGAAGTCAGCGGCGCATCGTACTGCAGATGCCAACTCGCATGATCGCCGATGATATTGACGATCGGCGTGCGCGCCCGACGGGCGTTGTGCAGATTGGCCAGGCCGTTGGCCAGGCCCGGGCCGAGGTGCAGCAGCGTGGCCGCCGGCTTGCCAGCCATGCGGCCGTAGCCGTCGGCGGCGCCGGTGCACACGCCCTCAAACAGTCCGAGCACGGCCCGGACGCCGACGCCTTCATCGTCGAATGCGGCAACGAACGGCATTTCCGTTGTTCCCGGGTTGGCGAAACATACATCGACGCCCGCCATGCTGCAGGCACGAAGTACGACTGACGCGCCGCTCGGCGCTGGATTGGGTGTTGGAGTATTCATGTTTTAAAGAGTAATCCCACAATACGGGACTGTCAATCGATATTTCCGACCATTTTTGTTTTGAAATTCCATGAGCCAGCGCAAGGAACGTGCGCCAGCTGGGATGAAATTGTTGTATTTGCGCTTAAAACGCCATTTCATTTCAATAATCCCGCCACCAAGCGTGGCTTTCTCTCGAAAAGCATGTGACATCGAGTCCCGCAATGTGGTACTTTAAAATCATTCATGCAATGGACGATATTTGCTCTACATCAAGTCGAATGGGCGTACGATGAACTAAGCATCCCGTTGATTGCAGGCATGAAATTCGCTTGGATAGGCGGACGGCCGCAACGTCGATTGCCCGCTGCAGGACACCCACTTTGTGAACAGACCGGTGAGGACGCTATGAACGCAACAATGGATCGCTTTCGGGACGTGCATCTCCACGCCGCCTCCGTAAACGAGTGGAATCAGACCTACAACCAGATAACACCGGGGTGCCTGCAGAGTTCACTGGTGCAGATTTCTACCGGCCACCTCCATGTTTTTCGCGAATACATGAATCAGCGTGTGGTCCAGCACGGCCAGGCGCCGCGCGGAAAATTGTGTTTCGCCGTCCCCACCGCCATGCCCGGAACCGCCCGCATGCAGGGGCGCAAGGCGTCCGACAACAGTGTCTTCGTGCTCCAAAGTGGTGAAGAATTCATGTTCCACATGCCGATGGACACGGACATGCTGGCCATCACGCTTGAATATGAGGTATTCGAGAACTTATTGTCCGCGTCGATGTCGCCCAGCAGCCTGGATGCGCTGCTGAAGCAGCCCGTGATCGAGGTCCCCGAGGATAGGCTCAACGAGGTCCGAACCAAGCTGCTCGCACTGTTCTCGCACGCGGCGGCCAATCCGCACCTGATCGGGACACCCGCGGCGGAAAAGATGCTTGAGCACTCGATCATCAGCGCCCTGCTGGACCTGATCAATGACCCGGAGTGCGACAAGAACCAACGCCTGAGCAGTTCCACGCAAAGCTTTATCGTTGACAAGTGCCACCACATTGCGATGTCGAGCGGCGACATGCCGGTCACTATTCTCGATCTCTGCGAACGCCTGCATACCAGCCCGCGGACGATCCAGAACAGCTTCAACGCGGTGACCCAGACCTCGCCGCTCGACTACCTGCGCTCCATCAGACTGAACGCGGTGCGCAGGCTGCTGGTGTCAACCAGCGCGATCGAGCTAGGCATCGGACAGGCCGCCGCGAACTGGGGCTTCTTCCACCTGAGCCACTTCGCGACCTGCTACAAGGGTTTGTTTGGCGAGCTGCCGTCGCAAACGCCGCGCGCGCGCGCCGCCATCCAGTCCTCTTTGTAAGGCTGCAAACCGCCGCTCAACCATGCGGCGCAGCAGCGGGCATGGTCGAACGGCGGGCACTCAGAGCGCAGCCAGGCCTTCGCCGAAGACGTCCAGCGCCTTGAACAGCAGGGAGCGCGGTATCGTGAGCGACGGCATGACACGCATCACATTGGTGTAACGGCCGCACGGCACCATCAGCACGCCGTGGCTCAGGACGTAGCCCATCAGCTTACCCAGTTTCTCGCCGCTCAGCGGCTCCTTGGTGACCTTGTCTTCCACCAGCTCGATACCGATCATCAGGCCGCGGCCGCGCACTTCGCCCACGTACGGGCTGTTGAAGGCGCGGATATGCTGTTGTACTTCCAGGCCCAGCGTATGGGCGCGGTTGAGCAGATCCAGCTCGGGATCTTGCAGCAGGCTGATGTTGGTCAGGGCCACCGCCGCCGCCACCGAGTTGGCCGCGAACGTGTTGGGCACCGAGCCGTCGGGGATCTTGGCCGCCAGATCCGAGCGCATCGCCAGGCCGGCCATCGGGACGTCGCCGCCCATGCCCTTGCCGAAGGTCAGCATGTCAGGCTTCACGCCCGAATGTTCCACCGCCCACATCTTGCCGGTACGGCCGGCGCCCGACTGCACTTCGTCCACGATCAGCAGCGCGCCGCTGCGGTCGCAGGCCTTGCGCAGCAGGCGCAGGAATTCCGGCGACGGCGGCACGTAACCGCCTTCGCCCTGCACCGGCTCGACGATCACGGCGGCCACGTCATCGGCCGCCGTGTACGGAGTGTTCAGCAGATAGTCGATATACTCGCCGGCGATCGTCTCGGCGCTCTTGTGGGTGGTGTCGAACGGGAAGCGGTAGGCGTAGGGATAGGGAGCATGGATCACGCCGCCCATGAACGGACCGTAGCCCTTGCGGTAGGCGGTGCCGGTGGTCAGCGCGTTCGAGGCGTTCCACACGCCGTGGTAGGCGCCGTGGAAGGCGATGATCTGGTGCCGGCCGGTGACGCGCTTGGCGAACTTGACGGCCGCTTCCAGCGCATCGCTGCCGCTTTGCGTGAAGAAGGTGATGCAGTCGCCACGCAGGCCATCGGGCATGATTTCGGAGATCTTGGCGGCCAGTTCGGTGCGCTTGGAGCTGTTCACCTCCATCGCGTGCATCAGCACTTCCGACTGCGCGCGCATGGCCGCCACCACCTTCGGGTGGCAACGGCCAACGCTGCTCACGCCCACGCCGGCCGACAGGTCGATGAAGGTATTGCCGTCCGGGTCCTTGATCGTCACGCCGAAGGCGCGGTCCATGACCACCGGCATGCGACCGCCGCCACGTGCCATCGATTCCGTGCGGGCGGACAATGCGAGCGCCGCTGCCGCCTTGGGGCCGGGGAATTCGGCGGATATCATTTTCGGAGCATCTGGGAAATTCAGAGCTTCCAGTTCAATTTCAGTCATAAACGTACCTCGTCTGGGAATATATTCGGCGAATTGCTCGGTGCGCAGCGAACCCTGATCGGCAAGCATGATCAAAGTTTGTTTTGCACATGCCAATAGTGATTCAGATCCCGTCTGGCGCGTTAGCCCGAATCGGCAATGTGGGCGTGATCGCGAGGTCGACGCGTCCCAATTTTGCGATCAGCTCCGCATTCGAGCGCACGCCCATCTTGGTGTAGATGTTCTGGATATGGGTGCGCAGCGTGGGCAGGGAAATGGCAAGGTGCTTGCAAAGGACCTTGTTGCTGACCCCGGTGGCGGCGATCTCGACCACATCGATCTCCCTGGGGGTCAGGCGATACTCGGCCGACAGGCTGGCGCGATTGTGCACGCGGCTGGGCACGTAGATCGCGCCCAGGGCATATTCGATAAACGGCTGCACCTGGCGCAGGAGCGCGATTTCAGCGGCCGTGAATGGCTGATCCGCACGCTTTCTCACCAGCGTCAGTACCGCGACTATCCGGTCTTTTTGCCTGAGAAAGATATCGCAATTATGGAAATAGCCGTTCGGCTGGTAAAACCCCTTGAAAATCCCGGTTTCGCGCCACGCGGCGTCTTCCATGATCGTCGAGTTGGAAATGACGACGGTCCCGGTCTCCTCGAACCGGGACGGATGCATGGGATCGAGCGCCCAGAATGTTCTCGCATAGTCGTCGACCATTTGATCGAGCTGGCCGTCCGACGCGGTGTCCTGCTTGAGCTGCGCCCACGGGACGTAGATATAGAATCGGGTGCCGTCGGCCGGCAGCAGCCCGCTCACGAGAGCGAGCAACTCCCGTTTGAACTCGTCCGAAACATGCGAAATATCCATGAAGCCGCGTCCCTATCCTGGTTCAACCGGGCACAGTATGCACCGCCGTCGGCCGGCTCGTCCCTAATACTGGCTTTCCGGCAAGCGGACGGTCATGCCATCCATGTCGTTGGTCAACGTAATCTGGCAGGACAATCGACAGTTGGGCTTCTCGCCCGCAGCCGATTCCAGCATGGCATGTTCCATGTCGCTGGCGCGATTCAGGGTTGCCGCCCATTGCTCATCGACATAGCACATACAGGTCGCGCACGAACAAAAGCCGCCGCATTCCGCGACCACCCCGGCAATGCCATTGTCGACGGCCGCTTGCATCAGCGTGCTTCCAACCGCCGCCTCCACCACGCGCACCTGGTCGAGATGGTCAACGAAATTTACTTTAATCATGGCTTGGGAGACTCCAGGTTGAGAAGGTGACTGGGATTGAAAACTTGTTCTGATGCGATCATTTTTTTGCCCTGCATGAATTCCTTGGGTTGATTCACGCAATCGAGCGCGATGAGTTTGCCGGCCGCAAAATAGTAGACCGAGAAACTCCGGCCGGTCCTGTGATCGCCGCGCACCACCACTTGATCATGCCCCTGCGATAGTCCCGCCATCTGCAGCTTCACATCGTACTGGTCCGACCAGAACCAAGGCTGTGCCTGGTACGCCACCGGTTTTCCACACAACGTGGCGGCGGCGCATGCGGCCTGCCCCATCGCGTTGGGCACCGATTGCAAATGAATCATGCGTCCATATTTCACGCTGAAAAACTCGGTGCAGTCGCCGGCGGCCACAATGCGCGGGTCGCTGGTTTGGGCGAACTCATCGACCACGATGCCGTGGTTGGTCGTCAATCCGGCGGCCGCGGCCAGGTCGGTATGCGGGGTCACGCCGATGCCGACGATGACCAGGTCGGCGCGCAAGGTCTCCCCGCCCTCGCACACCACCGCTTCCACGTCGCGCTGGCCGAGCAGCGCATTGACGGTTCGGTTGCACAGAATCGTGACGCCCTCTTCGGCGTGTAGGCGTTCGTAGAAACCGGCGACGTCTGCGGTGGTGACGCGTTGCAGCAAGCGCGGCATCGCTTCGAGGACCGTCACCTGCATGCCCAGCTTGCTCAATACCGCCGCCGTTTCCAGGCCTATGTAGCCGCCGCCGATGATGACGGCGTTCCGCTTCGCGCCGGACGCGATGTGGGCCTTGATGCGTTCGAGGTCGGCGATGGTATGCAGATGGAACACGCCTTCGAGATCACTGCCAGGGACGCGAAGCCGGCGCACCTGCGCGCCCAGCGTCAGCGCCAGGTCGGTGTAGCGCAGCACCTCCCCGTTGGCCATATGGACTTGCCGTGATTGGCGCTCGATGCGTTCGGCGCGCACTCCCAGCTTCAATTGAATGTCGGCCGTTTCATATGCCTGCGCGCTTTTGATCAGCAGTTGATCGAAGCCCAGTTCGCCCGCCAGGTATCCCTTCGACAGCGGCGGCCGCTGATAGGGCGGGACGCTCTCCTGCGACACCATGGTGATCGCGCCCCGCCACCCTTGCTGCCGCAAGCTCGTGGCCAACTGGGCGCCGGCATGCCCGCCGCCAAGAATGATGCAGTGTTGTTTGTCCATGTCGGTCACCGGGCGGGGAGGAATCTGGCCGGCAGGCGTTTGATGCCGTGGATGTGATTGCTGCGCAGGCGGTCGACCGGGCCGGCGAGCTCGATAGCGGCGACGCGCTTTGCCATTTCCTCGAGCAAAATGCGCACCTGTAACTTGGCCACATGCGTCCCCAGGCAAAAGTGGGGGCCGCCTTTTCCAAAGGCCATGTGCTGGTTGGGCGTACGGTCGATGCGGAAGCGATGGGGCTGGTCGAAATGCGCGTCGTCGCGATTGCCGGACGCGAAATACATCGCCACCTTGTCGCCGGCGGCGATGTGGGCGCCGTACAGTTCGATATCGCGCACGGCGACCCGGCGCACGAAGTGGACCGAGCTGGCCCAGCGGAAGATCTCGTCGGCCGCCACGCGCGAGTCGATCCCGCCGTTTCTGAAATGTGCCCACTGGTCCGGAAAGTCCGCCAGGGCCTTGATGCCGTGAGAGATCGAGTGGCGCGTGGTTTCGTTCCCCGCCACCAGCAGCATCAGGAAGTAGTTGCAGAACTCATCATCCGTCAACTGTCGTCCGTCGTACGTGCCGTTGGCCAGCCGCGTCACGATGTCCGGCGCCGCATGCGCGCGCCGCGCCTCTGCCAGTTCGCGCCCGAGTTCAAACGCGGCCAGCGAAGCGGGATGGCCGAACGGCAGCAGGCGCCGTTTTTCGGGAGGGTAGGCGGCGGCGGCGGGATCGACGAAGTCAGGATCGTCGGAGCCGATCAGCAAGTCGCTCCAGCGTATCATGTCGTCGCGGCGCTCCTCCGGCACGCCCAACAGCCGGCACAGGGTGAATATGGGTAATTGTTTGGCCAATTCGCCCACCACATCGACCTCGGGCGAGTTCACGACTTCATCGACAAGCTGCTCCGCCGTCGCGCGCACGGAGGCTTCCAGGGCGGCGACCGCCTTGGGCATGAAGCCGGGCGCGGCGATCATCCGCATCTGCGGGTGTTGCGGAGGATCCATTTCCAACAGCGTTCGGCGTGCATCGTTCTGCTCGGCGTCAAAATCGTCGAGACTGATCACGCCATTGCGCGATGAAAACACTTCGACATTGCCGGACACGGCGACGATGTCGTCATAGCGCGTCACGGCCCAGAAGCCCTTGTGTCCGTCGGTCCGCTCGTTCCAGGCGACCGGCGCCTCCCGGCGCAAGCGCGAGAATTCTTCGGTGGGAACGGCTTGGTGCCAGATACCTGCATCGGAAAGGTCGATCCGCGTGAGCGGACGGGTAGAAACTGTTGCGGGCACGGCGGCACCTCGTAGTGAGCGGTGTTTAAGGAAGGCGATAATCCAGCTTGCAGCCAAAGGACCGTCGATCTCGCCCTGGAGACTGCGCACCGCCTGGTCGGTCAGTGCATCGCCTTGCTGGGCGCGCTGGGTCTCGTAGATGTCACGCGCCAACTTGGTCGTCATCTCGGGATGCGCCTGTATCGTCAAGACGTTGTCGCCTATGGTGCTGATGCCGATCGGACAAAATGCGTTACCGGCCAGCACCCGGCTTCCCGGCGCCGGAGCGGTCACCTGATCCTGATGCAGCGCGATGAGTCTGAACCCATCTGCCGCACGTGGCGCCCACGCCGGCGTATCCGTCAGCGCATACGTCTGGACGCCTATCCCCCAGCCATTGGCCGCTTTCTCGACAACGCCGCCAAGGGCGTCATGCAGCAGCTGGTGGCCGAAACAGATACCCACGACGGGGCGGTGCCGGACCGCCTGTACCAGGAAGCGCGCCAGCTGGTTCTGCCATGCGGGGCGCTCGGCAACGCCGCTGGGGCTGCCCGTGATCAACCACGCATCGCATTCGTCCGCCTGCGCGGGCAGCAGCCCCTGGTGCGCCTTGTAGACCCGAAAGGTGAGCGCCGGATCCGCGCGACGCAGGAAGGGAGGAAACGGATCCGCCATTTCGCCGTGCTCGTCGAGCCAGCCGCTTTGCGTCTGGCCGCATTCGATGATGCCGATCAAGGTCATGGCCTACCCCAATTCAAAGAAACGGCGGCGCTCGTCGATCAGCGACTTGCCGGCGAATTGCTTCAGCTGGGCTTCGCGCGTGGCGCTGTAGGTTTCCACGAAGCGGGCACCCAGCCACTCCTTGACACTGCTTGAATCGCGCAGCGCGGCGATGGCCGCCTGCATGTTCTTGTGCAACGGCGGGCCGTGGCGCGCATCCGGCAGGTAGCCGTTGCCCGTGGTTGGCGCCGTCGGCTCGAGCTCGGCCTCCATGCCGGCCAAGCCCGCCGCGATCGTCGCCGCCGCGGTCAGGTAGGGGTTGGAGTCGCCACATGGCAGGCGGTTTTCGACCCGGATCGAATTCGGACTCTGGCCGACCATCCGCAGGCAGGTCGTGCGGTTTTCGACGCCCCAGGTAAACGCCGGCGGCGCGAACGTGCCTTCGGCAAAACGCCGCCAGCTGTTGACCGTCGGGGCGAAGATCAGCATGAATTCCGGCAAATAGGTCTGCAGGCCGGCGATGAAATGGCGGAAGCGTTTTGACATCTGGTGGTCGGCGCCCTCCTCCCAGAAGCGGGCTTTGCCCTCCTTGTCCAGCAAGGAGATATGGATGTGGGCGGACTGGCTGTCGGCTTGCTCCGACCAACGGGGCATGAAGCTGATCGTCTGGCCGCGGCGCATGGCGAACGCGCGCAGGAAGTTCTTCAGCAGCACGGCCTGATCCGCGGCGGCCATCGCCGTGTTGGCCGCGATGCATGCCTCCATGAACCCGCCGCCGATTTCCTCATGCATCTTGGCCAGCTGGATATTGAGCGGCTCGCAGAAATCGGCGACGCCGTTGTAGAAGTCCGACTGCGCCGTCTGGTAGATCACCAGGTCGTGGCTGGCGTGCGCGGTGGCGGTGCGCAGATTGTCGTAACCCTTTTCCTTCAACGTCTCCGCGGTTTCATTGAACAGGGTGAATTCGAGTTCAAAGCCCAGCTTGGGAAAACAATTCATGGCCGCTGCGCGCGCCAGCACGCGCCGCAGCACGCTGCGCGGGCAATAGGCCTCGGCGTCGCCGGTGAATTCCGACAGGAACAAGCCCTGGTCGGTGTCGGCCTCCCACGGAATGTCGCGGCGGCTGCTCGCATCCACCCGCAGAAAACTGTCGTGGAAGTCGCCCGTGCCATCGGTGACGCCGGGCATGGTCAGGAAGACGTCGGTTGGATCCAGCGCCAACTGTGCCGGCGACATGCCCATACCGTTGGCCAGGATGCCGGGCAGCTCGCCGGCGGCCACTTTTTGTCCACGGAGTAAGCCGTTGGTGTCCACGACCGCAACGGTCACAAAGCGTTCTGCACTGGTTTTTGTCATGACTTTATAAAAATCTCTTGGGTTGGCTTGCGCGAAGTTGGATGGTTGCGAAGTGGTTTTTCGGTTCCAACGTTATCGACTGTATCGATGCCCATGACCCAAGTAAATCATCTGATCAGATGAGGCCAGCCGTTCGTCCAACGCTCACCCCCTATATGGGAGGTGACGCGGGTCCTCCCCCTCCCTAGACTGATTTTGGGCACAGGAAATACAAACGATATAAACAATATAAATAGGGGAATCCAGATATGCATGAAAGAAAGTACGCGGCGCAACGGCTGGCAGCCGGAATCGTCCTGGCGGCATTGCCGTGGCTGACATGGGCCGCCACGCCGGCCGATCTCATCGTACGCAGCGGCGCCATCTACACCATGCAAGAAAAAACGCCATGGGTCGAGTCCTTCGCGGTGCGCGACGGCCGCTTTGTCGCCAGCGGCAGCAACGCCGAAATCGCGCGCCTGGCCGGTCCGCAAACCCGCATCGTCGACGTGCGGGGCGCGATGGTCATGCCGGGCATTAACGACGCCCACATCCATCCGCTCGACGGCGGTTACGAAGATCTATTTTCCTGCAACTTCCCGCCGTCCGCCACGCTCGCGCAGGTGTTCGCGCGCGTGGCCGACTGCGCCGCCAAGGCCGAACCGGGCGACTGGGTCGTCGGGGCAGCCTGGAGCGCCAGCCTGCAGGCGGAAATCTCGTCGCCTGCCGCGCTGGCGGCGCTGGACCGGGCCAGCGCCGGCCATCCGGTGATCTTGCGCGACGACACCTTCCACAACCGCTGGGCCAACAGCGAAGCGCTGAAACGGGCCGGCATCTCCGCCGGCAGCGCCGATCCCGCCGGCGGCGTCATCGACAAGGACGCGGCCAGCGGCCTGCCTACCGGCCTGCTCAAGGAATTCCCCGCCTTCCTGGCGCTGGAACGGCAAATCCCGCCGCGCACCAGGGACCGCCAACTGGCCGCCGCCCGCGCCGCGCTGGCCACCTTGAACGGCGTCGGCATCACCGGCGTGCAGGACGCGTACACCACGGAGGGCATGCTCGGCGTCTGGAGCCAGATCGACCGCCATGAAGGCCTGAGCGTGCACATGGTGTCCACGCTGTCGTCCATGCCCGCCGCCGATCCCGCCGAGCGCACCGGCCTGGCGCTGGTGGCGGTGCGCGAGAACTATCGCGGCACCAACCTGCGGCCGGACTTCGTCAAGCTGTTCCTGGACGGCGTGCCGCCGGCCCGCACCTCCGACTTCCTGCAACCCTACCTGCCCGACGCCGAACACGGTGCGCATTTCCACGGCAAGAGCAACTACACGCTTGCGCAACTGGTGCAGCTGCTGACGCAACTGGACAAGCGCGGCATTGCGGTAAAAATGCACGCCACCGGCGACGGCTCTGTGCGCCTCGCGCTCGACGCCATCGAGGCGGTCCGCAAGCACAACGGCATGCCGGGGCAACGCCACCAGGTCGCCCACGTCAACTCCATCGCCGAGAGCGACATCGCGCGCTTCGCCCGGTTGAACGTGACCGCCGAAATTTCGCCGATGATCTGGTTCCCCTCCGGCCTGGGCATGGCCAGCGCCATGGCCATCGGCAAGGAGCGCGCCGATCATATGTATCCGGTCAAGAGCCTGTCGCGCTCCGGCGCGCTGGTGGCCGGCGGCTCGGACTGGCCGGTCGGCCAGGCCACGCCCAATCCCTGGGTGGGCATCGAAGGCCTGGTCACGCGCAAGAACCCGACGGACGGGATCCCGGGCGCGATGTGGCCCGAGCAGGCGGTCGACCTGGCCACGGCGCTGCGCATCTTCAGCATCAACAGCGCCGAGGCGATGGGGCTGGGCCGCCAGACCGGATCGATAGAAGCGGGCAAGTCAGCCGACTTCATCGTGCTCGACAGGAATCTGTTCAAGGTTCCCATCGAGCAGGTTCACAACGTGGAGGTCAAGCAGACCTTCTTCCACGGCCGCCAGGTTTTCCCTTCGCATGACTAAGTGCACCCTCCCCCATACAACAGGTACTCATATGATCCAGCACAAATATTTCCCAACACAACACAAGCACGCCATCCTTTGCGCGACCCTGCTGGGCCTGGCCTGGTCCGCTGCCGCGGTCGAGGGCGGCGCGCCCATCACCCCTTTCGGCGTGTCCGACTTCAGCGCCGCCATGTTGCCGCCGCCGTCGGCCGGGGCGACGGTGGGCCTGCGCGCCACGTCCTACCACGCCTCGCAATTGCGCGATGACGCGGGCAACCGCTCGCCCACCGCCATCGACCTGACCGTCAACACCCTCAGCGTAGCCGTGATCAAGACGACCAACACCACCATCCTGGGCGCAAAATACGGTTACATCGCGGTGCTGCCGGTGATGAACATGGACCTCGGCCTGGGCATTCCGACGCCGGCAGGACCACTCAACCTGTCGGGCAAGAAGACCACGCTCGGCGACATCTGCGTCATGCCGGTGATCCTGCAATGGGCCTCGGGCGGGCTGTTCCAGACCGCCACCCTGCAGGTGCAGGCGCCGACCGGCTCCTACGAGAAGAACCGCCTGGTCAACACCGGCTCCAATCACTGGACCTATTCGCCCACCTACGCCGTCAGCTACATCGGCGCAACAGGCTTCGAGGTCTCGTCGACCGCCCAGATCAATATCAACACCAGGAACCACGCCACCAACTACCGCTCGGGCAATGAGTGGCAGCATGAGTTCGCGCTCGGCCAGCATGTCGGCGCCTACACCATCGGGCTGGGCGGATATCGCTACCAGCAGCTCAGCGACGACGATGCCGGCGGCGTCCTCGCCAACCGCGCCCGCGTCACGGCGCTGGGGCCGACGCTCAACTTCTTCGCGCCTGGATCCGGCTTGCCGACCGTCTGGCTTCATGCGTACAAGGAGTTTGGCGCCAGAAACCGTTCTCAGGGCACCCAGATCGCATTGCGGGCCGCCCTCGCGTTCTAGCGCGGCACGACAGCGCCGCTCAGAACAGGGTGGCGCTGTCGAGCAGTTGGGCGGCCACGGACGACAACACCAGGCGCACCAGTTCCGCCTGGCGCGTGGCGCCGGTCTTGCCCAGTACCTGCTTGAGCTGTCCGCGCACGGTACCGAGCGAGACGCCGCGCCGGACCGCGTATTGTTCCAGGGAGTAGCCGGCCACCAGGCCGGCCACCAGGCACGCCTCGGCCGGCGTCAGCCCGAACAGGGTGGCGATGGCGGCCGCCGAAATCGGCGCACCGGCGCCGGCGCCCGTCACGGCCAGCAGCACCGACGTGGCGCCGCCGGGTGCGCGCGGCTCCAGACACAGCCCTTGCAGCGCAAGATGCAGGCAATCCGCTCCCTGGCCCAAGCTCAGGTAGCGGATGCCGCCGGTGCCGCCATCGGCAAGCTCGCTGAGGTCCCGGCGCAGGCGCGCGTCGGCGGCCGGGGGGGGGGGCCCCCCCCCCCCCCCCCCCCCCGGGCCCCCCCCGGGGCCCCCCCCCCCCGGGGGGGGGGGGGGGGGGGGGGGGGGGGCACCCCCCCCCCCCCCCCCCCCC
>NZ_JBGLYQ010000056.1:0-44523 GCF_047304105.1 Duganella sp. Dugasp56 | reverse complement strand
CCCCCCCCCCCCGCCCCCCCCCCCCCCCCCCCCCCCCCCCCCCCCCCCCCCCCCCCCCCCCCCACCCCCGGGGTTTCTTTTAGTGCCTAATCATCGGCGCTGGTGTGGTGCATCGACTCCTGCGCCCACTTGAACGCCGCCTGGCCGGTCTGGCCCAGGGTGTCCGCATCCACGCCGATCTTCTCGGCGATCTCCAGCGCGCGGTCGACCTTGTCGCGCTCCAGCAGCAGCACCATCATCAAATACGGGCCGTACTCGCCTTCGCTGTTCAGCAGCACGTCGCGGATCTCGTCCGACAGATGCATCTTGCCCACCAGGTTGGCCATCGGCACGCCCAGCAGCACGTCGAACAGCGACAGCAGGCCGACCAGGAACAGCTCGTCCCGCTTGGCCTGCGGCAGCGGGCTGCAGGTCTCGAGGAAGCGCGCGCGCGTCAGCGCCACTTCCAGCAGCGATTCGTCGCGGTCCTTGTTGGCGCCGCCGCCGAGGCGGAACATCGACACCGTCAAGCCCCGGTACAACTGGTTGCGGCCCAGCACCATGAATGCCTGGTTCAGGCTGGTGACCTTGGAAGCCTGGCCGTTGCTCGGCGCGTTGGCCCATTGCAGCACCTGGTAAGTCATGCCGGGGTCGCGCTTGGCCACCTCGATCATGGCCGGCAGTTCGGCGTCGCTGCGCAACAGGTTCAGCAGCTCGATCGACGTCATGCGGCTCTGGTCGACCTTGGCGTCCGGATCCACCTTGTCGCTGGTGGTCAGGAAATGGCCCATGAAGTAGTTGCAGCCCCACGACAGGCACATGCGCTGCTCGTCCCACGACTCGACGCCGTCGACCACCAGCTTCATGTCCGGGTAGCGCATGCGCAGCTGCTTGATGATGGTCTGGAATTCGGCCAGCGTGTGTTCGTTCAGGTACAGCACGGCGACGTCGCACAGCGCCAGCAGCGGCGCGTCCTCGGCATCGAGCGACACGCCGCGCAGCGCGACCTTGCAGCCGGTCTCGCGCAGCGCCGCCATGCGGCCGGCGATCTGTTCGACCGGGAGGGCGCCGGCCTTGCGGTCCAGCATGAAAATCGTATGCGGCGCGACCAGCGGCAGGTGGCGGTTGAACACCACGGTGTCCATGCTCAGCTGTACCAGCGCGATGCGCTTTTGTGCAAACTCCGGCAGCCGGGCGGCCACCAGCGCTTCCATCACCGCGGGTTCGGGCATCGCCACGCGGTTGGCGCCGAACGGCACCGAGAAGCGGTAGCCGCACAAGCGGCTGTGATCATCGACGATCTCGGAACGGACAACGATGGCCTCCGGATCGCGCGCTGGTTCCACAGCTTTTACCTTCGCCGGCGCGGCGGACGCCGAAGAGCTGGCAGCTGCTTTTTCGGGTTCCGGTTTTGATTTCAGAAACGATAAAAGTCCCACTTTATTGCCTCCATCAGCCGCGTGTTTTTTTGATCATACAATGAAACAACGGCACAAAATCATTCCTCAACGAAAAAATCACGCGGCCCGCATCACCGTATTTGTAACTAAAGTACAAGCTTGTCGTTATAATCCCTGCCACCCCTTCCAACCACGAAAGCGCGACCATGAGCTACGCCCCACCGACCGACCTGTCCTGCCCGTCCATCGTCACCAGCAAAGGTGGACCGACGCTGTCGCGCATCGTCGCCGGCATGTGGCGCATGAACGAATGGAAGCTGACGCCGCAGCAACGCGTGACCTGGATCGAGCAGGCGCTGGCCATGGGCGTGACCAGTTTCGACCACGCCGACATCTACGGCGGCTACGGCGTCGAAGCCGTGTTCGGCGAAGCGCTGGCGCTGGATCCGTCGCTGCGCGGCCGCATGCAGATCGTCAGCAAGTGCGGCATCAAGCTGCTCAACGCCGCCCGCCCCGAACACACGATCCAGCACTATGACACCAGCGCCAGCCACATCATCGCCTCGACGGAAAACTCGCTGCGCCAGCTGGGCACCGGCCATCTCGACCTGCTGCTGATCCACCGTCCCGATCCGCTGATGAACTTCGATGAAATCGCCGATGCTTTCCAGCGCCTGCGGCAGGAAGGCAAGGTCAGGCACTTCGGCGTGTCGAATTTCTCGCGCCACCAGTTTGAAAGTCTGAACCGCCGCATTCCGCTGGCCACCAACCAGGTCGAGTTCTCGCCGCTGTGCGTGGCGCCGATGTTCGACGAAACCTTCGACGGCCTGCAGGACCTGGGCGTGGCGCCGATGATCTGGTCGCCGCTGGCCGGCGGCCGCCTGTTCAGCAGCGACGACGCCGCCGGCGTGCGCGTGCGCGCGGCGGTGCAGAAAGTGGCCGATGAACTGCAGCGTCCGTTCGGCAGCGTGGTGTTTGCGTGGATTATGCAGCTGCCGAGCCGCCCGCTCCCGCTGACCGGTTCCGGCCGCATCCAGGCGGTGGCGGAGGCGGTGCAGGCGACCCAGTTCAGCCTGAGCCGCAGCCAGTGGTTCGAGATCCTGCGCGCGGCGCGCGGGCACGAAGTGGCGTAATTAGTCTGTGTAGACGGCTGGCGGGGCGATGCCCCTCCAGCCCCGCTTCCACGCCAGGTTCAGCGCCAGCGTGCCGGCGATGTAGACAGCGAAGAACAGCGCGAAATACATGGCCTGCAGCCAGGCCAGCAGCCCCAGGTTAATCAGCAGCACGACCAGCGCGGTGCGGCTCTTCTTTTGCTTGGAGCTGGGGAAGCGCACGGTGGTCACCATCAGCCCGCCCACGATGAACAGCAGCGCCACGATCAGGCCGCCATGCAGCACCGTGGCCGCCGGGTCCGGCCACGCCACCACCACCGAGGCCACGCAGGCCGCGCCCGCCGTGCTCGGCATGCCGACGAAGTAGCGCGGATCGGTGCGGCCGACGTTGACGTTGAAGCGCGCCAGCCGCAGCGCGGCGCAGGCGACAAAGAAGAAACTGGCGATGCCGCCGATGCGCAGCAGCGCCGCGTGGTCGACGCCCAGCTGCACGAATCCGTAGCAATACAACAGCAACGCCGGCGCGCAGCCGAAGTTCATCATGTCGGCGATCGAGTCGAGCTGCATGCCGAACTCGGAGGCGGTATTGGTGGCGCGCGCCACCAGCCCGTCGAGGGCGTCAAACACGCCGGCCAGCACCAGCAGCACGGCGGCCAGGCGGTAGTCGCGGGCCGAGCCGACCAGGGCGTTGTCGACCGAGATGACGATGCTGCCGAAGCCGCAGGCGATCGACATCAGGGTGACCATGCTGGGCAGGGCGAACTTGGCGCGTTGCACGCGCGCATGATTTTTAGGCTTCAATGGACACAATCAAAAAAACGGCTGGCGAAATGGCAAGCTTACCATTTTACCCTGCACAGGTTTATCCGTAACGGGTGCTGTCAGACCGGAATCTGGCTTAGAATTGGCTCAGCCAGGCGCGTTCCCGGCGGCATACCGTACAGGAGTACCGAATCATGATCCCCCGCCACCGATGGCACAACGTTCTTCCCGCGCTGCTGACGGCTGCGCTGCTGGCCGCATGCGGCGGTGGCGGCGGCAGCTCCACAAGCAACCAGGTGGTCACGCCGCCGGCCACCCCGTCGGAGCCGGGCGCGCCTGCGCTGACCGGCAACACCGCAACCGACGGCTATGCCTGGATCAACTACCGGCGCGGCATGCTGGGCCTGTCGCAATTGTCGCGCAACGCCAGCATCGACGCCGCCGCGCTCGGCCACTCGAACTACCTGCGCGCCAACAACACCGTCACCCATGACCAGACGCCCGGCCTGCCCGGCTTCACCGGCGCCCACCTGATCGACCGCCTGACCAACGCCGGTTATCCGGTGGTGGCGCCGTACGCGATCGGCGAAGTCATTTCCGCCACCTCCAATCCGTCCGGCTTTTACCAGGCCGAGGAATTGATCACGGCGATCTACCACCGCTTCGTCATGTTCGAGCCCATCTTCAAGGAAATCGGCACCGGCGCCGCCACCAACAGTTCCAGCTACACTTATTTCACCGCCGACCTGACCGCCGTGCGCGGCTATGGAACCGGCCTGGGCGCGGGCAAGATCGTCAACTATCCGATCAACAACCAGACCGCCGTGCCGACCACTTTCTCCAGCGACAGCGAATCCCCCGATCCGGTGCCCGGACAGGACGTGGTCGGTTATCCGATCAGCGTGCATGCGGACACCATCCGCGATGGCGTCGGCGTGGTGGTGCAAAGCTTCACGGTGGCGCCGCGCGGCGGCGCCGCGCTGTCGGTGCGCCTGCTCAGCCACGCCACCGACAGCATGACCACCGAGACAGCGGCCGCCATCATCCCGCTGGCGCCGCTCAAGAGCGCCACCGTCTACGACGTCAGCTTCAGCGGTGTGGTGGCGGGGGTACCGGTCACGCGCACCTGGTCGTTCACCACCAAATGACGACGGTCATCCTGCAAGTGGAGACCGGCCTGCAGCAGCTGATGGGCGACCGCGCGCTGTACCTGCAGATCCTGCACCGATTCCGCCAACGCTACCACGACGTGGCGGACCGGGCGCGCGCGGCGCTGGCCGCCGGCGACGCCGCCGAGGCGCAGCGCATTGCCCATACGCTCAAGGGGGCGGCCGGCATGATAGGCGCGCAGCAGGTGTATGTGCTGGCGGCGGCGCTGGAGAGCGCCTGCACGGCGCCGGCCCTGCCGGCGGACGGCCGCGCCGCGCCGCTGGCGCAGCTGGAGCAGGCATTGCGCAACCTGTTGCCGATGGTGGAAAACGTGCTGGCCTCGGCCGACTTGCCCCCGCCGCCCGCCGCGGCGGCGGACCTGCATCCGCCGTCGACGACGATGCTGGTGCAGCACCTGGCGCGGCTGCTGGAGGATGGCGACGGGGCTGCGATCGACGTGCTGGAACAGTCGGCGACGGTGCTGGCGGCCGGCTTGGGCGTGGCGGTGTTTCAGGAAGTGACGGCGGCGGCGCACCAGTTCGAATTCGAGGCGGCGCTGGCCGCGCTGCGGGGCGGTTCCGCCTGAGGTCCGGCCAGGGTATTCAGCTGTGCATCTAGCTGTACTCTCAGCGGGTATATTCCTTTTCCTCGTCGAAGGCATCGGCGCACTCCTTGTCGCAGAAGCGCTTGACGTTGTCGAGCGGCTTTTCGCAATACCAGCACGATCCCTTGGGCGGCAGCATCTGCCTGGTGCGCGGCGCCGACGGCGCAGCCGTGGAGGATGGCGGCGCGGCACCATCGTCCGGTACGCTTTCTTGTGTCGGTTCCACGATCCCTCCTTTCCAGGTAGTGCTCACGTCAACGTTGCAAGGTTACTTCAGCGGAATACCACAGGCATGAGAATTCTCAACGAATCAATAATAGCAGGTTCGGCAAGCCCGCCACACGCGCCGAAATGGCAAAAAACGTCGCCAAACGACACTTCCTCCAGCTCCCGCATTCGGTGAGCAACAATGCTCCGGGTGAAGAAATATTTTTTAATTGAAAATTCAAAAATGATAGTGCGTCTGGATGACAACGCTGAACCGTAAAACGTTGTGACGGAAGGCAAGATTCAATACAATCGACTGGCAAGCAAGCCGCTTTCGCAGCCGCCCGACAACCAATGCGCCCACCGTTCTCCTTGAAATGGAAACAAGCCCCCAACGTGCGCGCCAGCCTTGCGGCCCTGGTCATCGCTTGCATACTGCCAGTGGCCGCCGTGGCCGCCCTCGTCATCGTCAATTTCTACGCCAGGGAACGCGAAAAGCTGATTGAGAACACCGTCAGCCGCGCCCGCTCCGTGATCGCCGCCGCCGACCACGATATCGAAAGCGTCCAGCTGGCGCTGCAGATGCTGGCCACGTCGCAGGTGCTGCTCAGCGGCGACCTGCAGGGTTTTCACGCGCGCGCCACCTCGGTGGTCGGCAAGCTGGGCGCCGACAGCATCGTGCTGCTCGGCACCGACGGCGCGATGCTGATGTCGACCCGCCGGCCGTGGGGCGCGCCGCTGCCCAAGCTGGGCACGGCGCCGCTGCTGCGGCACATTCTTGCCACCGGCCAGCCCGGCGTGTCGGGCGTGTTCACCGGACCGCTGAACGGCAAGCCCATCTTCAGCATCGGCGTGCCGGTGGTGCGCAATGGCGTCATCGTCATGTCGCTCAACGCCATCGCCACGCCTGACCGCCTGCTGCACGTGCTGGCCGAACAAAAGCTGCCGCCCAACTGGCGCGCCAGCGTCATCGACCACGAGGGCCGTGTGGTCACCCGTTCGCACGAGATCGACAAGTACGCTGGCCGGCAGATCAGCGACCAGTTGCGCCAGCAACTGGCCAGCGCCAGCGAATCGGGCATGAACAGCCGCACCCTCGATGGCCAGGACGTGTACGTGGTCTACAGCCGCTCGCCAAGCACGGGTTGGGCCGCCGTGCTCGGCATCCCGCGCGACGAGCTGACGGCCGGCCTGCGCCGCACGCTGGCCTGGCTGGTCTCGGCGACGGCGGCGGCGCTGGGTGCCGGCATGGCGCTGGCGTGGCTGCTGGGCGGGCGCATCGCGCGCTCGGTGCAGGCGCTGGTCAAGCCGGCGCTGGCGGTCGGCGCCGGCTACAGCCTGCCGATCCCGCCGCTGCACTTTCGCGAAGCCAACGAGCTGGGCCAGGCGCTGCACGAGGCGGCCGCCAGCGTCCAGCGCGCCCGCGCGGCCACCCACGAAAGCGAACGGCGGCTGGCCCTGGCCGCCAACGCCGCCGAACTGGGGATCTGGACCCGCGACCTGCAGCGCGATGAAATCTGGGTCTCGGACGCCTGGCGCGCGCTGTTCGGCTTCCCGCCGGACCAGCGGCTGACGCTGGACCAGGTGCTGGCCATCGTGCACCCGGACGACCGCGCCGCCGTCCAGCGCACCTGGGACAGTTCGCTGCGCGGCGCGCCCCGCTACGAGATGGAGTACCGCATCCTGCGCAGCGACGGCGGATTGTCGCGGCTGCGCTGGATAGGCTCGCACGGCAGCGTCGAGCTCGACGACCAGGGCCGGCCGGCGCTGCTGCGCGGCGTGTCGCTCGACATCACCAAGCGCAAGCAGGCCGAGCTGGACCTGCAGCAGAAGCAGAAGGAAGTCACGCACCTGGGGCGGGTGGCGATGTTGGGCGAGCTGTCCGGCGCGCTGGCGCACGAGCTGAACCAGCCGCTCACCGCCATCCTCAGCAACGCCCAGGCGGCCCAGCGCTTCCTCGCCCAGCCGGCGCCCGACCTGGCCGAGGTGCGCGAGATCCTCGGTGACATCGTCGACGAGGACAAGCGCGCCGGCGACATCATCCAGCGCCTGCGCCGGCTGTTCGGCAAGCAGGACATGCCGCGCCAGCGCCTGGACGCCGGCGAGCTGGTGATCGGCGCCGTCCGCCTGCTGCGCAACGACATGATCAACCACGGCCAGACCGTGCGCGCCGAGCTGAGCGAAGAACCGCTGCCGATCGCCGCCGATCCGGTGCAACTGCAGCAAGTGATGATCAACCTGCTGATGAACGCCAGCGACGCCCAGCAGGACGGCGGCACCATCGTGGTGCGCAGCGCGCGGGCCGGCGACGCGGTGCAGATCAGCATCATCGACCAAGGCACCGGGCTGGCGCCGGCCGTGCTGGAACGGCTGTTCGATCCCTTCTACACCACCAAGGAGCGCGGCATGGGGCTGGGCCTGTCGATCTGCCGCACCATCATCGGCGCCCACGACGGCCGGCTGTGGGCCGAAAACAATCCGGACGGCGGCGCCAGCTTCCATGTGCGGCTGCCGCTGGCCGCCGCGGAGCAGGCGGCATGAGCGGCCTGGAACAACAGCAGCAGCAGGTATTCCTGGTCGACGACCAGCCGGCGGTGCTGAAGGCGCTGTCGCGGCTGCTGTCCTCGGCCGGCTTCGCGGTGCAGGCCTACGGCACCGCGCAAGCCTTTCTCGACAGCGGCAATGCGGCCACCGACGGCTGCCTGGTGCTGGACCTGTCGATGCCGGACATGGGCGGGCTGGCGCTGCAGCAGGTGCTGGCCGCGCGCGCCAGCGTGCTGCCGATTATCTTCCTCACCGGCCATGGCGACATCGACACCGGCGTGCGCGCGATGAAGCTGGGCGCCGCCGACTTCCTCACCAAGCCGGTCGACGACGAGCGGCTGATCGCGGCGATCCGCCTGGCCCTCGAACAGAACCGCGCGGCGCGCAGCGACAGCGACGAACTCGGCGACATCCGCCGGCGGCTGGCAAGCTTGACGCCGCGCGAGACCGAGGTCATGCAGCTGGTCGTCGAGGGCCTGCTGAACAAGCAGATCGCGGCCGCGCTGGGCACGGTGGAAAAGACCGTCAAGGTGCACCGCGCGCGCGTGATGTCGAAGATGCAAGTGCGCTCGGTGACGGCGCTGGTGCGGCTGGTGGACCGCGCCCGCGGCCGCTGACGGCGGTGCATCCCCGCCACATGTTGGCCCAAGGTCCAATATCGGCCGCCCGGCCGCCGCGGTATCGTGGCAGCCATGGACACCTCTCTTCCCTGGATAGCAATAGTCGATGACGACGAAGCGATACGCCGGGCGCTGCTGCGCCTGATGCGCTCGGCCGGCATCCCTGCGCAGGCCTACGCCGGCGGCGAAGCCCTGCTGGCAGCCATTCCGCTGGCCGCGCTGCCGCCGTGCTGCGTGGTGCTCGACGTGCACATGCCCGGCCTGTCCGGACTCGAGGTCCAGGAGCGGCTGGCCGCCATCGCGCCGGCCACCGGCGTCATCATCATGACCGGCCACGGCACGCCCGAGGAACAGGCGCGCGCCATGCGCCTGCGGCCGCTGGCCTACCTGACCAAACCCGTCAACGACCAGCTGCTGCTCGACGCCATCGGCGCGGCCTGCCCGTCACCGCTCCCTCCTGTCATTTGAGGCCCGCATCATGATATCGCTCACCAGCCTGCACAGCGCCAAGATCCTGATCGTCGACGACCAGCCGGTCAATATCGCGGTACTGGAACAGTTGCTCGCCAGCGCAGGCTACACGGCCGTCAGCTCCACCAGCGACGCGCCCGCAGTGGCCGAGATGCACCGCCAGCACCGCTACGACCTGATCGTGCTGGACCTGAACATGCCGCTGATGGATGGCTTCCAGGTGCTCGAAAGCCTGCGCCTGCTCGAGGCGGAGCAATATCTGCCGGTGCTGGTGGTGTCGGCCGAAGCCTCGTGCAAGCTGCGCGCGCTGGAGGCCGGCGCCAAGGATTTCATCTGCAAGCCCTACGACTACGGCGAGCTGCTGACGCGCATCCGCAACATGCTGGAGGTGCGGCTGCTGTACAGCGACAGCCGCGCCTACGGCCTGCGCATGGCCAGCTACGACAGCCTGACCGGGCTGCCCAACCGCCAGCTGTTCACGCAGTCGCTGGAGCAGCAGCTGGCGGCCGCCTGGCCGCGCGCCAGCGCGCTGCTGAAGATCGACATCGACGGCCTGTCGATCGTCAACGATACGCTCGGACACGGCGCCGGCGACGACGTGCTGCGCCAGTTCGCCGAGCTGCTGAAACGGCTGGAGCTGCCGCGCGCCTGCCTCAGCCGCCTGGGCAACGACGAGTTCGCGGTGCTGCTGCCGGCGCTGGACCAGTTGCACGACGCCGGCGCCGCCGCCGAACGGATCCGCGAGGCGCTGTGCGTGCCGTTCCAGCTGGACGGAGCCGAGCGCGCGCTGACGGTCAGTATCGGCATCGCCACCTGCCCGGGCGACGCCGACGACGTCGCCACGCTGATGCGCTATGCCGGCATCGCGCTGCACCAGGCCAGGCAGGAGGGCGGCGACCGCTGCTGCCGCTTCACCGCGGCGATGAACACACTGGCGCAGAGCCGCTACCAGCTCGAGCGCGCATTGCGCGGCGCCTGCGAGCAAGGCGAATTCGAGCTGTACTACCAGCCCAAGGTGCAGATCAGCAGCGGCCGCATGGTCGGCGCCGAGGCCCTGCTGCGCTGGAACCGCTCCGGCCACGGCCTGGTGTCGCCGGGCGAATTCATTCCGGCGCTGGAACATACCGGCCTGATCGTTCCGGTCGGCGCCTGGGTCATCGACCAGGCCTGCCGCCAGATCGCCGCCTGGTCGCAGGTCAACGACGAGCCGCTGGCGATCGCCGTCAACGTCGCCAGCCGCCAGTTCGCCAGCGACGCGCTGGAACGGACGGTGGCCGACGCCATCGCCCGCCACGGCATCGCGCCCGGCCTGCTGTCGCTGGAAGTGACCGAGAGCAAGCTGATGGACGACATCGAACGCACCGCCGCCACCCTGGCCAGGCTGCGCGCGATGGGCGTGCGCATCGCCATCGACGACTTCGGCACCGGCTATTCCAGCCTGGCCTACCTGAAGCGCTTCCCGGTCGACACGCTGAAGATCGACATCGCCTTCATCCGCGACATCACCAGCAGCCCGGACGACGCGGCCGTGGTCGACGCCATCATCGCCGTGGCGCACAGCCTGAAGCTGGACGTGGTGGCCGAAGGCGTGGAAACCGCCTCGCAGCTGAACTACCTGGGGCGCCGCTGCTGCGACCAGATCCAGGGCTACTACTACAGCCGGCCGCTGCCGGCGCAGCAACTGGAGCAGCTGCTGCAACGGGACGTGCGCCTGAGCGTGCCGCAAGCCGCCGCCGCCGAGCGCACGCTGCTGATCATCGACGACGAACCGCATGTGCTGGCCGCGCTGCAGCGCCTGCTGCGCCCGGACGGCTACCGGGTGCTGGTCGCCAACGGCGCGGCCGAGGCCTTCCAGCTGCTGGCCGCATACCCGGTGCAGCTGATCCTGTGCGACCAGCGCATGGAGGAAATGAGCGGCACCGAGCTGCTGGACAAGGTCAAGGACATGTACCCGGACACCTTCCGCATCATCCTGTCCGGCTACACGGAGCTGAAGACCATCATGGAATCGATCAACCGCGGTTCGCTGTACCGGTTCTACACCAAGCCCTGGGACAACCGCACGCTGCGCGACAACATCCGCGCCGCGTTCCGCCACTACTGGCAGCTGCACGGACTGAACGAAGAAGCGGCGCGCCCGCAAGCCGCCGCCCGGCCCCAACTGGCCCTGACGGGAGGCTGCTGATGCATCCGCTGCTGTCGCGCCAGCTCGAGCGCTACTGCCCGGCATCCGGCGACACCGACCTGCAAGGCCTGAGCGCCGCCGTCGACGCCAGCTACGCCGGCTTTGAACGCCAGCTGGCGCAGGCCGGCAAGATGGCCGCGCTGGGCCGGATCGCCGCCGGCGTCGCCCACGAGATCAACAACCCGCTCGGCTACGTCGGCTCCAACCTGGACACCCTGCAGGAATACCTGGAGCGGCTGCTGCCGCAAGACGGCGACGACGCCGCGCAACTGCGCCAGGACGTGGCCGCGCTGCTGCAGGAGTCGCGCGACGGCATGCGGCGCGCGCGGCAGATGGTGCAGGAATTGCTCGACTACGCGCACGGCGGCGAGGCCGAGCAGCAATGGGCGTGGACCGACCTGCGCCGGAGCCTGGACGCCACGCTGAACATGATGCGCAACGAACTCAAATACCGCGCCGAGATCGTCAAGGACTACGGCGCGGTGCCGCCGGTGCATTGCCTGCCGTCGCAGCTGAGCCAGGTCATGATGAATTTGCTGGCCAACGCCGCCCATGCGCTGGGACCGCGGCGCGGCCGGATCACGCTGCAGACAGGAACCGATGGCGACGGCGAAGCCTGGTTCGCCGTCGGCGACAGCGGCGCCGGCATCGCACCGGAGCACCTGCCGCAATTGTTCGAGCCGTTTTTCACCACCAAGCCGATGGGCCAGGGGACCGGCCTCGGCCTTTCGCTGGCGCAGCAGATCGTGCACCGGCACGGCGGCCGCATCGAAGTCAGCACCGAACTGGGCAAGGGCAGCACGTTTCGCGTGGTGCTGCCGCTGCGGCACGATGGCCGGCAGTACGCGGCCTGAACCATCAAGGAGACCGCCATGCCATTCCCGTCCAAACTGCTTGCCGTGCTGGGGCTGGCCGCCGCGCTGCCGGGCATGGCCGCGCCGCAGCTCGACGAACCGATCAAGCCGGTGCCGCTGACGCTGCACCAGGACCCGGCACGCGCCGATCTGGGCCGGCGCCTGTTCAACGAACGCCGGCTGTCGGCCAACAACACCGTATCCTGCGCCAGCTGCCACGACGTGGCGCGCGGCGGCGGCGACGCCCGCGTGCGCTCGCCCGGCTTCCAGGGCAAGTTTGGCGGCGTCAACGCGCCCAGCGTGCTCAATGCCGCGCTCAATTTCAGGCAATTCTGGGACGGCCGCGCCGACACGCTGGAAGCGCAAATCGACATCGTGGTGCAAAATCCGATCGAGATGGGCTCCAACTGGCACGATGTGCTGGCCAAGCTGGACGCCGATCCGGTCTACCGCCGCGACTTTGCCGCCACCTACCGCGACGGCCTGACCGCCGCCAACGTACGCAACGCCATCGCCAGCTACGAACGCACGCTGATCACGCCGAACTCGCGCTTCGACCAATACCTGCGCGGCGACCACAACGCCATCAGCGCGGCGGAAAAAACCGGCTACGCCAGGTTCAAGCAATACGGCTGCGTGGCCTGCCACCAGGGCGTCAACGTCGGCGGCAACATGTTCCAGAAGTTCGGCGTGATGGGCGACTATTTCGCCCGCCGCGGCAAGCCCACCGAGGCCGACATGGGCCGCTACCTGGTCACCCGCAATCCCGACGACATCCACGTGTTCAAGGTGCCCAGCCTGCGCAACGTGGCGCGTACCGCGCCCTACTTCCACGACGGCTCGGCCAGGACGCTGGAAGAGGCCATCGACGTCATGTTCACCTACCAGTTGGGCCGGCCCGGCACGCCCGAGGACAAGGCGTTCATCATCCAGTTTCTCAATACGCTGAGCAGCACACCGGTGGGGCAGCCATGAAGCTCCCACCTCACTGGCGCACGCGGCTGGCGCTGCCGGCCGCCATCCTGTTGCTGGCCGGCCTGCTGCTGGGGCTGTACCTGCGCACCCGGCACGACGACGCGACCAGCTATTTCGCCAACATCGCGCAGCTGCGCCAGATCCGCCAGCTGGACGCCCAGTGGGAACTGGACGCGCTCAAGTCCAAGGCCGGCCTGAACCAGAATTACGACGCGCTGGTCGATCCCCTGCACGACATGGGCGAGCTGCCGCAACAGCTCGACGGCCTGGCCCGGGAAGCGCCCGACGGCGCGCTGGCGGCCGCCGTGGCCGCCTATCGGAAAGCGCTGCACGACAAGTCCGCGCTGATGGAAGCGTTCAAGTCCCACAACGCCGTGCTGCGCAATTCGCTGGCGTTCCTGCCGGTCGCGGTCGACGACATCGGCGCGATGATCAACGCCCACCACGGCCGGCGCATGGTGGCCATGGGACAGGCCGAGGCGGCCGCCAACCGCGTGCTGCTGGCCACGCTGATGTACAACGAAATGCCGTCCGAGCAGGAGCTGGCGGAAGCGCAAGCCGAGCTGGCCGGGCTGAACGCCGTCAAGGCCAGCCTGTCGACCGACTTGAAGGAGCAGATCGACCTGCTGGCGGCCCATGCCCGCACCGTGCTGCGCGAACAGGCCATCGTCGCCCGGCTGCTGGGCGATATCGCGGCGACGCCCACCGCCGCGCGCATCGACGCCATCAGCGGCCTGCTTGGCGAGGCCCAGCAGCAGGCCCTGCAGCGCCTGCAGACCAACCGCCTGTACCTGACGCTGCTGGCCGTCACGCTGGGCGGCCTGCTGAGCTGGATGGCGCTGCGGCTGATCCGCACGCACGCCACCGTCAAGCGCGTCAACGCCGAGCTGCAGCAGGCCAACGACCACCTGGAGGGCCGGGTGCAGGAGCGCACCGTCGAACTGCTGCAGGCCAATGGCCGGCTGCAGCAGGAAATGGCCGAGCGCAAGGCGCTGCAAAGCCGCCTGGTGCAATCGGAGAAGCTGGCCTCGATCGGCCAGCTGGCGGCCGGCGTGGCGCACGAGATCAACAATCCGCTGTCGTTCCTGGCGTCCAACTTCAGCACGCTGGAGCACTACCTGGACAGCCTGTTCGAGATGCTGAGAGCCTACGAGGAGGCCGAGTCCAGCGTCGCCTCGCAGGAGATGGCGGCGCGCCTGAGCGACACCCGCAGCCGCATCGACCTGGCCTACCTGAAGGAAGACATCCCCGTGCTGGTGGCCGAGTCGCGCGGCGGCATGAACCGCGTCGGCAAGATCGTGCAGGACCTGAAGGAGTTTTCCAACGTGGAGCTGGATCAGCAGTGGCTGTGGGCCGATCTGCGCGTGGGACTGGAATCGACGCTGAACGTGCTGGCCGCCGAACTGCGTCAGGTGGCCGAGGTGCGCACCGAGTTCGGGCCCATGCTGGAAATCGAATGCCTGCCGGCGCAGCTGAACCTGGTTTTCATGAACCTGCTGCAGAACGCCATGCAGGCGCTGGAGCCGCAGGCGCGGCCCGGCCGCATCACCGTGCGCACCGGCGGCGAAGGCGGGCAGGTGTGGGTCGAAATCGCCGACAACGGCTGCGGCATCGCCGCCGACGTGTTGCCGCGCATCTTCGATCCCTTCTTCACCACCCGGCCGATCGGCAAGGGAACGGGGCTGGGATTGTCGCTGTCCTACGGCATCGTGCGCAACCATCGCGGCCGCATCGATGTGCGGTCGGCGCCCGGCGAGGGCAGCACCTTCCGCGTGACGTTGCCAATCAACCACCACATGGCCGAGGCATAACGGAAAGCAACAATGGGCGCGCGGCTGCGCATATAATCGTGGCACGATTATTGGTCCCGCCAGGAACGCGCATGCAAGAACCGACCTCCGCTCCCCAGGCCGCCGCCGGCGGCCACGCCCACCTGTCCACCCGCGTGCTCGCGCTGGCCAAGCTGGGATTGATGGTGCTCGATGCCAACCAGCGCATCGTCATGTGGAACCAGTGGCTGTCCAGCCATTCGGGCATGTCGGCGCACCGCGTGCTGGGCAGCGAGCTGTTCGAGCTGTTCCCCGAACTGCGCGGCCAGCGGCTGGAGCAGGCGGTGCAGAGCGCGATGCAAAGCAAGCAACCGCAACAGCTGTCGCCGGCGCTGAACCGCTCGCCCTTCCCGCTATATCCGGACGGCAGCTGGGGCGGCGAGCGCATCGAGCAGGCGGTGTCGGTGACGCCGTTCAGCGAAGGCAAGGAACGCTTTTGCCTGATCGAAGTCAGCGACATCAGCACCACCGTCGGCCGCGAACGCCAGCTGCGTGGCGCGGCCGAGGCGCTGCGCGCGCAATCGTATGTCGACGGCCTGACCGGCATCGCCAACCGCCGCCACTTCGACGTCGCGCTGGACCGCGAGCTGCGGCGCGCGCACCGCAACAACGGCCAGCTGTCGCTGCTGCTGATGGACATTGATTCGTTCAAGGCCTACAACGACCACTTCGGCCACCAGCAGGGCGACGCCTGCCTGACCCTGGTGGCCGAAGCCTTTGCCGCCACGCTGCAGCGGCCGGCCGACCTGGCCGCGCGCTACGGCGGCGAGGAATTCGCCGCCGTGCTGCCGGACACCGGCCCGGAGCAGGCGGCGCAGGTGGCCGAGACCATCCGCGCCCGCATCGCCGCACTGGGCATCAGCCACGCGCCCGCCGCCGGCCGGCCGCACGTGACGATGAGCATAGGCGTGGCCACCTTCGACAAGGACAGCCTGGCCGACGCCGCCGCCATGCTGGCCGCCGCCGACAGCTGCCTGTACGCGGCCAAGCACGCGGGCCGCGACTGCGTGATCGTCCACCGTCCCGAGGCCAGCGCCGCCTGAACCGGGGCGCTTATCCAGAGCTGCCTGCGCATGAAATGATAGCGGTAACTTTGCACCGGTGTTAGACTCGGCGGCAGTCCTTTTTCAGAAAGCCTGCCCGCCATGACCCTGCTCCGTTCCGCCCTCGTTCTTGCCGCCGTGCTGACCGCACCGTCCACCTTTGCCGCGTCGTGCACCGGCAAGGCGCCGTCGGGCGACCTGGTGGCGACGCGCATCGCCGCCGCCAATTCCACGCGCACCGAACCTGGGCTGTACGAAGGGCCGGTATGGATCAAGGACGCCTTGTACTTCTCGGACTTCACCTTCGGCCCCGGCTTCCCTTCGCGCATCCGCAAGCTCGACGCGTCGGGCAAGGTCAGCACCTTGATCGAGGACAGCGGCAGCAACGGCCTGGCGGTGGACAACGACGGCAACATCCTGGCGGCGACGCACAAGTACAAGAGCGTGTCGCGCTACACGCTGGACGGCAAGCGCAGCGATGTGGTCGGCAAGTACCAGGGCAACGTCTTCAATTCGCCGAACGACATGGCGATGACCAAGGACGGCACGCTGTACTTCAGCGATCCGGATTTCCAGCGCGAAGCGGCGCCGGGCGGCCAGGACAAGACCCGCGTGTACCGCGTGGCAAAGGATGGCGGCGTGACGGTGGTGGACGACACGTTGAAGAACCCGAACGGCGTCTCGCTGTCGCCGAAAGGTGACGTGCTGTACGTGAACGGCATGGTGGGCGACCACGGCGTGCTGCGCGCCTACAAGATCGTCGACGGCAAGCCGCAGAAGGGCAGCGACCTGGTGGCGAAGCTGGGCATCCCGGACGGCATGGCGGTCGACTGCCACGGCAACATCTATGTGACCGAGCACACCGACCAGCGCTTGCGCGTGTTCACGCCGGCCGGCAAGCAGATCGCCACGATCAAGGTCGACGCCAACGTGACCAACGCCGCATTCGGCGGCGCCGACGGCAAGACCCTCTACATCACCGGCGCCGGCGCGCTGTGGCAACTCCCGCTGGACGTGACCGGCTCGCCATATTAAGTCGAAAGAACTTCAGGCAGCCAGCGGTGCTGGCTGCACCTGCATCGGTGTATCAATGAAACGCTGAGCAGCCTGCCACACATCGTATGCGCTTTGCTCAGCGAGCCACAGCCGGGCCTCACCGCCGCGATCTACGCCTAACCATGCTTCGATTCGCAAAGCCATCTCTGGCGAAATTGCAGCGCGGCCATTGAGAACACGGGACAGCGTGACGCGGTTGACGCCCAGTTGCTGCGCCGCTTCCGTTACGGACAAGCCAAGTGCCGGCAGAACGTCATCCCGTAAAGTCAGCCCCGGATGTGGTGGATTAAACATGCGTGCCATGATTCAGTGTAGTGCGTAATGCCACGCGCATCAACATCACTACATTACGCTGAGCGGAGCCGGCGCCGTCGATACGCATCGGCACTGACCCCGATGTTTTACGATGCAGAATGCGATGAACATGGTGAGGACCCGCATTCTGCCTAGAAATTCCATCGCATATCTCGCACCGTGTACCAAAGCGTGTACCTAAGACTCAGTGTATGCACCCACGTTTGCGATTCATGACAACTCGGCCGCCCGCCTCTGCACGCGATTCCATATGGCGGCCAATCAATGTCTAACGCGATCCAGGCCCTTGCACGACGATTGGGATCCAGTTGACATCAGCATTCACCAAGGCAAACTCGTGTTCAACCTCCTCCTGGCGGAAAAACGGACCTGTCATATAGAAGACCGCGTAGAAATTGCGCCAAGCATCATCCTGTCCATATCCTTTCATATCCGCGTAGATGCCATCCAAGCAGGCTTTCATCTCGATCTCGCTAGTGACATACTTGTACTCCGCAACTGCTCTCAATGCCGGAACACCGATATCCGCTCGATATGTCTTGAACGGCTTTTGGATAGGTACGTCTTTTCTAACATCATCAAAAGCGATACGCAGAAATTCCATCATTTCATTCCTTACACTTGCCTCCGATTTCGGATCCAGATTACGCTGAGAAATCAATTTCCCTGTGTTCAGCAGCATGGTTTTGAGTACGTCGTGAGCAGTAGTTGACATGACATCAGTCATCGCCCTTAGAGACTCAAAGTGGCCTCTTACACGAACCAGATGGGGCACATGCGGCACAATGTCGTGATGCGTATAGTTGTTATTAGAAAACTTTGACAGATTTCTAGAACGTTCCGAATTTATCTCTGACGCGAATATCGGTAAGCCAAGTCGTTCTGCCAAGATCCCCGTATCTCTGTATAATTTTTCTATGTAAAAGGCCAAGAGCTCTTGAGCTTCCTGCTGTGTAGTATCCTCATCGATTGAGTCTATGGTGGCGCTCTCTTGACAATCGTGAAGCCGCAAGACTGCTTGATGGGCTTCGTCGAGAGTCGTTTGGATCGATTCAGCCAACAGTATTTCTTCTCTACGCATCCTCTTCTCCTCCAATTACATAGCTGCCGTTGCGATGTGCTAGCACGCGCTGGCCGTCAGCTACTCTTGTTCACGTTGTACCCTCTGTCCGCTGATGCAAAGGCAAAATCAACAGATTTCACTGTGTATAACTGGCCGTTCATCACGTCGGCTACGCCAAGATCGAAAAGGGCAATGTTGTAGCCTGGTCCAAGCCGACTTTTGTACACCACTCCGTCAAAACCCTTCTTCTTGAAGAACTCGGCGATGACCTGAGTCGGCACATACTCGGCCGTAGCATGATCGGTGGCAACTGGCTTTGAAAATGCACGTTCCAGTTGTGTCCATATAGCCTTCTCCCTTTTTTTAGGCGGCGGCTCTTCGAAGAAAAATGGCGTACTCTCATCGTCATGCCCAGCCGAAAAGTCAACCAGGGTGACTTCGCGATTCAGCATTAGCTGTGCCAGTGAGACTTCCGAGCCCACAGCTGGTCGAACTTCCGACATGGCGGTTTCCTTGTCATTCGCTACGTAAAGGCAAGGTATTCCCTTGGGATTAACCCTACCTTCCTGCGCTGCATGGGCCAAAGGCTTCATGCGCTTCGCAGGATACGGAGCAGGGTCGGTGTATTCAACCCCATCCTGCTCCATATCGACCGTCGTTGCACCCAGCTGCGCCCGCCAGACACATTTATCCTTCGAAATGCGACGATGCCGAGTCTTACTGGACTGGTAGAGGGTATCGAGAAACGCCTCTATAACTTTATCGTGAACGAACCGCGATTTGTACGTTACCGCGTGCGAGAACGACATGAAATCCCACCAAGACTTGAAGTGCTTTGGCATGTCTGCTTTGAAGTAGCTTACGAAAAACCAATCATAGCAGTTTCCTTTCAGATCACTTACCAGCCGACGCTGCTGCCTTCTCCCTCAAAATTGCCAACAGCGTATGCGGCGAATTTTCGATACCCGATCTGAACTGCCAAATACTTACCTCGCTGCGATGCTGCGGCTGATGCCTCGATTCAAGAAAAATTCAGATACATATTCCTAAACTGTGATTGAACCAGTCACGCTTATTTGGCGACTTTGACGTTGCCGATCGATCGACTCCACACTAGGAAATTTACATGAATCAAAATTCTCACACCTTGGTCGCTGACAATGGTCATACATTAATCTGCCCGGATTGCCGCTCCCAGCGTATTCAATCAATGGGCCGCGCTCGAAAATTAGGCGGCGCCGTAGGGGGCGTTGCTGGCGCTGCAAGCGGTGCCACCGGTGCGATGAGCGGCGCAGAAATTGGAGCAGCCGCCGGGATAATTGCGGGCCCCCTGGGCGCACTATTTGGAGGCATAGCCGGAGCGATCATCGGAGGGCTTGCAGGCGGGGCCGTTGGTGGTATCGCAGGTGCGCGCGTTGGACGCGTCGTTGATGAGAATGTCTTAGATGATCACCTTTGCCTGTCTTGCGGCCTGAAGTTCAGCAAATAAAAGCAAGTCGCGTCCCGCCTGGCGTCAGCGATTGGCAATAGCTACCTTGCAGATCACTTAGCCTGCATGAAGGTAGCAAGTCTAACTAGCCGCATTACTCAAAAATCATAAAAAAGGAAAATTATCATGGCACATCTTCTTGAACAAATGGCCTACGTCGGAGCAATTCCATGGCATGGATTAGGCAATCAACTTGCTGCAAACGAGTCCATCGAAATATGGGCGAAGCAGGCTGGTATGGACTGGCAGATCCGAGAAGCGCCTGTGCGCTTCATGGCTAGCGAAGTCGGTAACTCCGGCACAATCCAGTCCTTTCCAGAAAATAAAGTGCTATTTCGCTCCGACACGAACTCGCCTCTATCTGTGGTAAGTCAGCGCTACAAGGTGGTCCAGCCTAGCGAGATTCTTGAGTTCTACCGCGATCTTTCCGAAGTCTCGGGGTTCGAGCTCGAGACCGCTGGAATATTGAAGGGTGGTCGAAAAGTATGGGCACTCGCGCGGACGGGGCAATCGTCCGCGCTCAGGGGCAATGACGTGACAAACGCCTACGTGCTTCTTGCCACTGGATGCGATGGAACGCTGGCGACGACAGCGCAGTTTACCAGCATCCGAGTTGTCTGCAATAACACGCTGGCCGTTGCGCTGGGCAGTAGCACAGGTGCGGTGAAAGTTCCACACAACACATCGTTCGATCCGCAATCAGTCAAGCGTCAACTCGGGATATCCGTCGCAACCTGGGACACGTTTATGTACAGAATGAAAGGTTTGAGTGAGCGACGAGTGATGGCAAATGAGGCGGCTAACTACGTCCATCGTGTCTTTTCGAATCTCGACAAAACGACTTCTCAGAATACAAACGAGCGAGCAATGGCAAAGGTCATGGCGCTATTTGATGGTCATGGAAAGGGCGCCGAATTAGCGTCCTCGAAAGGGACGGCGTTTGGCCTACTGAACGCTATCACAGAGTTTGTCGATCACGAGCGTCGCGCACGGAGTGCTGCTCATCGTCTCGAATCGGCATGGTTTGGTCAAGGTGCTGCCCTCAAGCAGAAGGCGCTCGAACAGGCGCTCATCATGATTGCCTGAGGGCTTCGATGGCGAAGAGGTCTGGCACTCAAATACGAACCAACCTCTTTTAGAGGCTTCCCCTCCCCCAAATCAAGATGCGCTAAACGGCTGACGGGTAAAGTCAGTTGGTTGGCGCAGTATCCTTGGACAGCAATCTGGGTTTTCTCTATAATCCCAGAAAAGGAAAATAATGCGCGCATCCAAACCACAAACACAAGCACAACTCTCAGCGTTCTCATCCATGGATGATGATGTTATCGCCCCTCAGTATGCCGAGCTTCCGTTACATGTCGGAGACCCCGATGTGGCTTTTGAACACCTCGGAAGCCTCGATTTGGGCTTCACTGACGACGACACACGATTTCTCGGCCATGATCTACATCCGTACCCGGCAAAGTTTATTCCACAACTGCCGGGGACGTTCGTTTCCTTGCTCAGCTCACGAGGGGAACTCGTCTTCGATCCATTTGGCGGAAGCGGAACGACTGCGCTCGAATCCATTCGCCTAGGAAGGCGAGCCGTAAGCATAGATGCAAATCCCGTTGCGGCGCTAATCGGTAAAGTTAAGACTGCACGCGTTGCACCAGAGTCGGCCGCTGAACTTCACCTTCTACATGGTGCGCTTCGGGCTTTGCTTGATTCCCTACCTAGCGATTCCAACGAACTGGTTGAAAAATATCTCACATACGCCCCAACCATCGCAAATCGCGAAAAGTGGTTTTCAGACGCTGCGTTTGGGGAACTCTCTCACATCCGTTTTAGAATTACGCGCTTGGAAAACGAGACTGCTCGGAACATCGCTTTGCTTGCTCTGTCACGCACGGTATTGTCGGCATCATTCCAAGATTCAGAGACTCGATATAAGAGCGTGCCTCGCGAAGTCCTAGTCGGCGAAACAACTAGAAAATACATCAAGGAATTTGAGTCCGTAATGAAATCCGTGGCACGCAACGCGCCCGCGACAAGGTACGGCGTTTCGAGCTTCCTGACTGGTGATGTACGGAACCTTGCTGCGACTGACATCGCTGACAATTCAGTGGATTTCGTTATGACCTCCCCGCCATATGGAAACGCTACCGACTACCATTTGTACCATCGTTTCCGCCTGCTGTGGCTGGGCTTTGATCCGGTCGCGCTAGGGAAAATTGAGATTGGGTCGCATCTAAAGCATCAACGTGAATCTAGTGGCTTTGATAGCTACTTCTCAGACATGCTCAAGGCTATAAGTGGAATCAGTCGAGTGCTGAAACCGGGGCGGTACGCTGTACTGGTCATCGGTGACTCGGTTTACAACGGTGAGACGTTCGACACTGCTCGTCTTTTGGCTGAAAAGGCAACCGAGTATGGTTTCGATAGAAATTGCATAGTCGAAAGGCGGCTACACAAGACCAAGCGCTCCTTTGCCGCCGCTGGGCGGCGTGCGGCGTCCGAAAGTCTGCTCATCCTTCGAAAGGCAGCGAGCAAAACTATCGTCGGCTTGGACTTACCGCCTTACAAATTGTGGCCCTATGAGGAACTCTTACGTCAGGGGGAGACTGGTGAAACGCTGCGCGAAACTAAGCATGTAACGGGCACAAAAAAAGCGGCTGACGTGCAAGCGCTCCTGTCGGCACGACGCCTTGTGTTCACTCATCAAATTTCCTATCCTGGCGGCCATAAGGAACCTACTTGGCAAGCCATCTTGGAAAACGGGATGGCGAGTAATCCCGGAGCCCGCAAAGACCCGAAATACGTCACTCATGGACTTCATGCTTACAAGGGCAAATTCTATCCGCAGCTCGCGAAGGGGTTGATAAATCAATTGCATTTGCCTCAGGGGGCGAAAATTCTCGATCCGTTCTGCGGTAGCGGAACGACGCTGCTTGAAGGACATTTGAACGGTTACACGACTTTTGGGTGTGATCTGAATCCGTTGGCCGCACAAATCGCGCGTGCCAAAACATCGATTGTTGAGGTAAATCCTGACCTATTGACCGAGGTCGTGTCTGCGGTTGTCGAAGCAATAGAGGCCGCGCCCGATGAATTTCCGGGGAATTTAGATCAGTTCCCGTCTGACTGCCTGGACGAAATCCAGCGATGGTTTGCGGAGCCTGTCGCTAAAAAGGTAAACTGGCTGCTTGGAATAATTCGTTCGGGAAGCAGCGGGGCGGTGCGGGATTTTCTCGAAGTTGTGCTTAGCAGCATAATCCGTGACGTGTCTCAGCAAGAGCCAACAGACCTGCGCATTCGATATCGTAAATCACTATTAGATGATGCCGATGTGCTTTCTTTGTTCAAAGATCAACTTGCAGTCCAGTTTGGTCGAATTGAGAAATTCTGGAAGGTAAAAGGCTATGCGCCGAACGAATTTTTCCGTTCAAGCGTGGTGAGGGGCGACAATCGGGAAATCTCAACTTACGATGCGCTAGGCTTATCTGCCAATTCCGTTGATTTAGTGTTGACGAGTCCACCATACGCGATGGCTCTTCCTTACATTGATACTGATAGGCTATCGCTTTTAGCACTGTTCGGACTTGGGGGAACACAGCGGCGTCCCATTGAACACGCACTGATTGGAAGCCGTGAACTTACCGCCACGACAAAACGAACGTTGGAAAACGATTTCTTGCATAGCGATGACTTGCCCGTCCAATGCCTGGAGTTTATTCGGGGGCTGCATCGTTCGCTTGATGTCTCGACAGACTCCGGTTTTCGTAAGCAAAACATGCCTGCCCTTATGCATAGATTTTTGAAAGATATGGACGCAGTGCTGGAACAAGTTTACAGAGTCTGTAAGCCGGGCGCGCAAGCAATGATCGTAATTGGTGACAGCAAAATGACTATAGATGGGGTGGACGTTCGGATCCCTTCCACCGACTTGATTGAGGCTATCGGAGCGGCGCGCGGCTTTACGCCGCTGCCGCGAATCGACATCTCAGTTACGACGGAAAATCTTGTTCACATCAAAAATGCGATAACCGAAAACGTTGTGCTGCGGCTTCGGAAGAATTAAGAGAAGCCAAATACGCGAGGGGATCGCTCACTGCTGGCAGTGCATTGGGCTTTCCATTCCGCGTGTTCTGGCGTGCCGGACAGCGCTAATGCGCAGTCAAAAACATAGGCTGCATCGTCGCATCGAATAATTCGAACTATGTCACCAGCTTTTGCCCAATTAACAAGTGCGCCAGAGTGAAAGCGAAAATCTGAAACGTTTGCGTAGTAGTACATCCGAACACCGGTCGTCACGTCCTTGGCCGCGTCGTGAATCGAGCGTACGCGCCACAGTGGCTTCCACTCAATGTAGACGCGTTTTTCGCCAGGCGCATCTGGACCCTTACGTGGATTGATTTTCTCCGTGTAATGATCAGGCCAACCCCAAAATTCTTGTGCAGAATTAATGGCTTCCAGTGGAATTCGTTGTTCGCCGGGAATTTTGCCTTCAGCACCCTGGGTTGCAGTCAGCTCTAAGTAAAACGCCTGGGGAACAATCTGTGCAAGTGGCACCAAGCTCCTGATATCCTTGTCGGCCTCTGGCGGCTCGGCCCCTGCTTCCACAATGCCCGCCGCCGCTGCCGCCTTCGCTGCCGCTTTGCGTTCTGCCTTGGCCTTCTTTTTTGCCGCGTCAAGTCCTTCAATTTGATCACGCAAAGCAGCCATTACTACGGCCTGCACTTCAACTGGCAGAATCGCTGGGCCGGGTGTCGATTCGAAGCCAAAGGCCTCAACGGCACCCGCTTTGTCCGGCGACTGCCCACGCGCGGCCTTGCGCCGCAGGCGTGCTTCTGCATCGCTTGGAATTTCGGTTCTAGCCTTAAGAATTTCCAGGTATGGCGCGTCTAACCGACGACCTACCGGTGCTCCGGGTTCGATGAACTTCGCAAGCTGCTCTTTCGCCTTCGCGAACTCGACATCATCCTCGGGAAATCCATAAGTGACGCGCACGGCGCCCTCATAGTTTCCGTAGAGGCCTCCGTCTGTGAGATTGTTCGAACCGAGAAATATTTCGGCCGACTCTGCGAATTCGACAACGTATAGCTTCGGGTGGAAGGTGACGCCACTCTTACGATTCTTAAAGACAAATACCTCAACGGGCCACTGAGCCAGCTCATGCAAGACCTCTTGGCTGGTTCCCCCCATATCCACACCGACAACGATGCGCACGACTGCGTCGTCAGCATGTAATTCGCGGAGCCGTGTCTTCAAGCGTAAGACAGCCTGAAGCGAAGCGAAGGCCGACACAATTGTCACTCGTGTCGGTTTTGCAGGTGCCGCTAGCGATGCCTGTAACAGGACCCCAAGTTGCTGTTGCGGTTGAGCAATGAAATTTACCTGCATCTTATTCCCGCCGAGAAGTGTCAATAATAATCACATTGTACTGGGGAAATACACCAGCCGTGATTATTAAAAATATCATACTAAGCTCGGCCGTCGTCCGCCCTGAATTTAGGTTCCTCCAGCTCGCCCCCTCTCAGGACTCTCAATAGAGCAGGGCCTTCAGTAAGTCAGCACGCGACACGTTTGTAGTGGCGTTGTAAATCACTTGCGCAAGCTTATGGATGTCTTCTTGATTGTTTGTAACGAGGTCAAACGACTCAATTAACAAATCATCAACCTCAGCCTCAATCCCTACCGCGTGCGCTTGGTCGTCAACACTCGCAATGTCATCTTCGCAACCGGCGGTAGTCGATGTTAAAACTGACAGTAGCATTTCCTCTTCAATTAGATTCTGACCGTGTACTCCTGCAAAGCCAATCTTGACGAACTCCCTAGTTTTCTCCTTAGTCCAAAGAGATTGCTTCTCTTTAGGACCAAAATGAGCTCGGGCCAGATGTCTCGTACTCGGATCAGGGAAAGTCACGGCAGGATCATTGATTTGCCAATGTTCAGACCTGTGGACGACAAACGCATGTGCCGCCTCGTGGAGCGCCGTGATGTATCGGCTGAGCTGTGCATGATTCATGTGAAGTGGAGGCATATACCGGAATGGCTGAGAGTGATCGGGCATTGTATCAGCGTGAGTCAATAAGCACCCCGAGAGCCGCTGCTATCACACAGGCAGGGCCTAGTGATGCGAGTCATCCTCCCCCGCAAAAACTATCAAAGACGGTCTGCACTCCAGACATCATTGATAATCTCTCAACACCTAAAACCTATTGATAAAAGGAATTACCATGACGATTTATGGCTACGCCCGCACCTCGACTGTTGAACAGGTCGCCGGGCTCGCGGATCAGATCGCGAAGCTAAAAGAGGCTGGTTGCACTGACCAGACGATCTACCAAGAACAAATCAGCAGCGTCAAAATGCAGGACCGGGTTGAGTTTTCAAAGGTGCTTGTCCGGCTCAAAGCTAACGACGTGCTCGCGTTTAGCAGCCTGTCACGGGCGGCACGCTCAATGATTCACATGATCGAGATTGAATCGAAGGTTGCTGCTGCTGGTGCTTCCATTCGCATCCTGGACTTAGCAATCGACACGGCTACTCCGTCCGGTCGGCTCACATTCAACTTGTTTGCGTCAATCGCTCAGTTCGAACGGGAAAATATGCTGGAACGTCAAAAAGTTGGCATCGCCGCTGCCAAGGAGCGAGGGGTCTACGCCGGTCGCGCGCCAACGGCCAGAGCGAAAAGCACAAAAGTTCTCTCTCTATACGCGAAGGGGCTAACCAAGCAGGAAATCGCAGACGCCTGCTCCATTGGAATCGCGTCGGTGTATCGAATACTAAAATCGGCCGCATGATCGATTGGATTACAAAATTATGCCGCAAAAAAATCAGTAGGAGTTGCTATCTCCCATGCCCCGCTTCCTCTGAGGTTGAAAACGTCTCCGCGACATCCAGAATCTTATTTTTGTTATTGCTGGACATTCGGTAGAACAGAACCACCAACTTTGCTTCGTCCTCTTCTGCGGCGTAGAAGTAGGTAAGAGGCACATCCAACACCTCCGCAATCCGTTCCACCAATTCGACGCTGGGCACCCTTGTCCCCCGCTCATATCGGTTCATCCTAGCACTGGCGCTTTCCACTTCAAGACCTGCCCGAAGGCCAACTTGCTCCTGTGACAGGCCTTTTTTAAGCCGCGCATCCTTGAGCCGCTTTCCCAATATGGACATCTTCTGCCTTCAGACCCGAAAGAAAAAGATAGTCGTCGTTTCAGCTTGCCGCCATGCTACCGAATTGGTAGGATTGCGTTGCTATAGATCAATCATTGCTGAGTTTGCAAGCTCGTGACCAGAACTATTTGCAAATCGAGCATCCCGCATAAGTTTTCCCATTTACAACCTTGATAAACGGAATTATCGTGAAAACTACAACTCTTCAAAAATATCGTCCAATATTAGTACTCTTCGCAGCCACGCTTTCATTGCAGGCCTGTAGTAACAAAATGGACTGCAACGGAGATAAAGTGAAAGAAAACGCTTTATCTATCATACAGTCGCACCTTAGCAACGCAGTTTGGTACAACGAAATGAATGCGGCCCTGTCGGGGAAGCCGAATTTGAGCAATATAAAAACGCTGACCAGCAATTCTGAACTAAACCAAACTCAGTGCAGCGCAAAATATTCGTTCACCTACAACGAAAAATCGCGAGACATCGACTTCACTTACAATTTATCTTACCTCCAAGATAAAAAGGAGTCCGAGGTCAAGGTAGCGCTAAATGATCTGATGAGCGGCATGATGGCTATCGCAACCACGGAGCCCCCTATTAAGAACGGAACGCAAAGAATCATTGATCCTAAGACGAGAAATTTGCAACACCAACTGGAATGGAAGAACGGAATTCAGGATGGCATCGAACGTGTATACAACCCTGAAACCAACAAACTAATAGCAGAAATTCATGTCAAAAATGGGAAGAAAGATGGTACGGAAAAACGTTGGAGTCAAGACGGGTCCGTTATCTTAATCGATCTCAATTGGGAAAATGGATTAGCCACCGGGCGCGAAAAGCAACTTGATAGCACGGGGCAAAAAGTCTTTGTAGATTTAAACTGGAACGAAGGCAAAGCTACCGGACTGCAAACGAATGGAAATCTTTCAACTGGATACACCGAATCCAATTTAAAAGACGGAAAATTAGATGGCCAAAGAAAAACATACTCTCTAGGAAGCGACGGAAAGACTCTATACGTTTCAAAGATAGAAAACTTCAAGGACGGGAAACTTCACGGATCTGTACAAGACATTGGCGACAATGGAAGCGTTCTCGAAGAAAGAAAATATCAAGATGGGATTGAGGTAAAATAATTCGTAAGCAAAAATACTGTTCTTCAATATTTGGAGACATAGCTGAACAATCGAGTTTGGCTATGTCTTCACTAATAACTTATTTCCAATACATTTTTTTCTGGACGATTTATTTCCCTAGAACGCGGTCGCCCTGCACCACTTTGACTCCTCTCCGCAACGATACCCTTGCCAATAGTCTTGATTTTCGAATTCAATTTCAACTTCAAATACTGCTCTTTTTTACAAAGATAACTCACAACTTCCGATAAAAATATTGCGCGCTTTTCCACATCGAAATGGCTTACCATACCGATACCACAACGCTTGTAGCGGGTTTTGCTACGGTTACAGTTGAAATGAGTTCCTTTATTTTCCGAAACGTTTCCCTCCCAGTACTTCCCTATCTGCCAAGCCAGATAATTATCATTTTGAACCTTTGCACCATCGCAGAAAAATATCAGGTGGAAATGGTAACCTTTTCTTTCCCCGTACTCTATCTTCCAAATATAACCAACAACATTCTCAAATATGGAATTCCATCTTTTGCTGTTGTGGAACTTTGCCAAATGACGTCTAGCTTCTTCTAAAGAGATGGTTTTACTCAAACCCTTCCAGTAGCCAAAATCCAAACGAAGGACTAATAACCGTGAATACCTTAAGAATAAATTTTCCTCATATTTAAGACAAGATTTATAGTTTCGAGTAAAGCTATACTTTCTATCAGCTATTTTTTTTCGAGTTGCTTTACTTCTACCATCTCTTCGGATTTCAGTGCAAAGCTGATTGAAGCGACTGGCCTTGATAATTTCAGATTTATTTCTATTTAGATCGAATGGATTTTCGAAATATCCCATATGCAATCTCATCGAGTCGCAGGCTCTAAAGAATATTTTTACATGCTCACTGAATTCAAAAACGTCAGACTTAATGCTCAAGAACTTATCGAACATTTTTATCTTTCGACCTAGATAGCGGGCCCTGACTAAGTCATTACCGTTTCTATCCTTTTCAATCTTAAATGCTACCTCATCATTAATTAGAACACGCCTTACAAAAAGCTCTATCTCGCAGATCATTCTTTCTAACCTGTCTGCATATAGCCCAGGTGGATCGCCTTCTATTTCTATGTCAGCGAAATTGGCATCTGAGCTAATAGCATTGTAGATCGCGACTAGATCTTTTGGATGACCTTCCGTAGTTATAGCCGATAGGGATTCTTCATCATTGATATTCGTCTTCATTGCTCACGCTCTGTACACTCTCTTACTGTAAATTATAAATAACCAAATTCAATGCTCTAACGATCTTCGCGAAAATGCGCTGATTTCTTTAAAGTTGTGTCCGCAATATCGAAGATTTCATGAAGCACGACATCTGCATAGTTATGTCGTCATCTCTGCGAACCATCCGCCGGAAAAAATCTACAAGATTAGGAAAAACGCACAAGTTGTAGGGTGATCGCGTATCTCGTAGCAGTGGTGTTAGCTGCAATCACTTCCTGCACCCACCTTCCCGGCTAATACGTATCCGCCCTTCGATCCAAGCTTCTACTTCGGATTCAATCCAACCTACTGAGGAGGAAGACAAGCGGATCTGCGTTGGGAACGTGGGATCGTAATAAGGCGAATTCTTGTCCATCATGCAATACATGGTGGACACGGGAAGCCCGGTGCGCGCTTGAACCTGTTTACGCCGCAGTATCGTCACTGCACTTTGGGAGTTGTCTGGCATTTGGTAGACCTCGTAGGACTTAGTGGGAACGAAGCCATGATCTACCAAGTTCTTAGGGCATAAAAGAGGGAAAAAGGGGGGAACCGTTTCCGGTTCCCCCCTTTTTCCCTCATTTGCCTACGCTGCTCCTTTTTTGCCCTTAGGCCTGCCTGGCGGCCTAGCGGCTTCCGGCACTGCGATCTGCCATGCAAACTCTGCGAGATATTTCTTAATGTCGCATGACTCCCATAACTCGAATGCGGCTGCCTGGTCTCGATATTTTGCAAACTGATTTTCACCATCGCCCGGCCGCCAGGCGGACGCAACAACGACTAGTGCGTCAAAGGCGGTAAGCTTGCCATTTGATCGCCGCATTTCATAATGATTCTGGTTCCAGGACCGAAAGGACCAACGAAGCAAAGTAGCACCGAATTCCGCCAGCTTCTTTCCATACCCGCCCATTTCTCGCAGCGAGCGCTCCACGTCCTCAGTTCTTGGCTGAGTCCAGTCCGTTCGGCTACAGTCCCAATGCATCATTGCAGTTTTATACAGCGTAATCAGACGCGGAGGCATATAGGGTTCCTCGCAAAACCCGATGTCAAAGGGCTGGATAGGTGCTGTCGGAGCAGCCTCCTCTACAGGAAGGTCGCTACGAAGAATCCCCATCAGGTCTGTATTGATCGTTAGTCTTGATGGCGCAACTGTATCCCGTGTAGACCAATTGTTCGGGTCAACATTCTGAGGGTAGCAGGCGAAAGAGCGAAACATTAGGATATCTAAGAGCGTGTCGAATTCAGTAAGGGCTGGAGGTTCGATCAGCAGGGGTATGTCGCCTCCGTTGAGACGTACGCCAGCCTTAAATAGCGATTGAGATACACGACCTAACGAAACCGCTGCCTTGCAATCTGACGGCGATAACACGACCATGCGAACGTCATGCATGACGCGTGCGGACATGCCCTCAATCCTTTCCAAATGCATTTTCCGATTCATCCCGTTGAGGGTCGGATCTGCCAATTTAATCAAACTGGTAATAGTCGAATAAACGACCATGTCATCAGGGATGTAAGCGCAGATTCGAAGTTCCTTAGCTCCGCCTTTGTTGAGCAAATCTTCCACTGAGCAGCCCAACAGCGTAGCCGCCTCTAATAACGAAAATACAGCGCGTTTTGACATCATTGTCTTGCCCGGCATAATCAGGCTGCTTTAAACAGCGGAGTCACACGAGCGCCGTCTAGTTGTGCATGCACAAAGTCTGCCCATGCCTGAAGAATCACGCGGCGCTGGTCCGCATATTCGGCTCGGTTATACACTCCCTTGATACCTTGGATTTTGTGCGCAAGCGCCAGCTCGATGGCATCGGAAGAATGTCCCATCTCGTGCAGATGGGTCGAAGCCGTGCGCCTGAAATCATGCAAGACAAAATGCTGCACGTCCAACGACAGCGCGCGCACGGCTTGGTTAAGCGTGCTCTTGCTAATAGGTCGATCCTCATAGCCCCGCGTGCTTGGGAAGAGGTAGACAGACTCCCCGGAAAATGACCGAAGCTCGTTCAACATAGCGACGGCTTGACGGGACAAATAAACACGATGGGGCTTGTCCTTCTTCATTCGCTCAGCAGGAACATCCCATACCGCCGACTCCAGATCGAACTCGTCCCAGGTCGCTTCGGTAAGCTCGGCCTTGCGCACCATCGTGATGAACAAGAGATTCAACGCCAACTTGAGCGCCCGACGTATGTCTGACGTGTAAATTCCCCTCAAGACCTGCCCAATCTCGGTAGGTGAAAGAACGCGCGTGCGGCTTTCCTCAGTGGCGATAAAGCGGGCAACAAGCGCAGCAGCTGGGTTCGTTTCAGCCATCTGCCGTGCGATAGCGAAATCGTACATCCGCCGAAGTACGTTCCTCGTCAACAGCGCCATCTTCGGTGCGCCGCGTGACTTGATCCGGTCGCACAGTTCCAGGATGTCTATCGGTTTAACCTCAGCCAGCGGCATGCTCCCAAGGAACGGGTAGACATCCTTCTGCATGAGGCGGCGCATCGTCGTAACGTAGCTGTCCGACTTGCCCTTCACTTGCTCGTTTAGCCACTCAGCGCCGAACGCCGCCACAGTATTCAGTTTCGCCGACTTCTCGGCTTGCATAGCACGCTTCGGTGACTCTCCGCGCGCTACGAGGATGGCCCACTCGTCACGCCGCTTGCGTGCATCTGCCAAGCTGATTTCAGGGTAATTGCCGATGGTGAGTGTCGGCTGGCGAACGCCGTGGAGTTGGTAGCGGAAGCGCCAGGCCTTTGTGCCGCTGGGCATAATCTCAAGGGTCAGGCCGCCGGAATCGCTCACGCGATAGCGTTCGCTCTTGGCCTTGAGCGACTTTATTTTTGTATCGGTTAGCGGGGTAGCTTGGCGGGGCATGTACACAATCCTTTTAGGTACACAGTCAAGCGCCGTTGCTCGACCGTGTGCCAAAGTGTGTACCTAAAACATCGAGATGTCCATGTAAAATTTGGGAACCGATTGGACAACCAATTCAGATCTCATAGAGGAAGAGCGCAAGAAATTGGAGTCTACTGGAATCCCTCGGAACCTCAACTATTTTCCGATACAGAAGCGCGAGAAAATCACGCCCAGCAGATCGTCCGACGAGAACGCGCCGGTGATGCTCGACAGCTGGACCTGCGCCAGCCGCAGTTCCTCGGCGAACAAATCCAGCGACTGGTCGTTTTGCGCGGCGTGCTCGCCGGCCCGCGCCAGGTGGGCGCCGGCGTTCTTCAAGGCGATCAAATGCCGCTCGCGGGCCAGGTAAAGCGATTCGCCCGTCTGCTGCCAGCCGGCGATGCGCAGCAGCTCCGTGCGCAGCAGGTCGATGCCGATATGCTCGTGCGCCGACAGGTAGACGTGCGTGGCGTCCTCCATCGCGTCCACGCCAGGCTTGTGGCCCGACAGGTCGATCTTGTTCCAGATGCGCAGCACCGGCACGCCCGGCGGGAAGGCGGCGACGATGCCTTCGTCGGCACGCGTCGGGCCGTGGTCGGCGTCCAGCAGGTGCAGGATGACGTCGGCCTTGCCGACCTCGCCCCAGGTGCGCTCGATGCCGATGCGCTCGACCACGTCCACCGATTCGCCGGCCGCGCGGATGCCGGCGGTGTCGATGATGTTGAGCGGGATGCCTTCGATCTGTATCGTCTCGGTCACCTTGTCGCGCGTGGTGCCGGCGATCGGCGTGACGATGGCGACGTCGGTGCCGGCCAGCGCATTGAGCAGCGACGACTTGCCGACGTTGGGCTGGCCCACCAGCACCACGTTCAGGCCCTCGCGCAGCAGCGCGCCTTGCGCCGCCTGGCGGAACACGGTTTCCAGCGCCTCGACGATGCCGGCCAGCTGGCCGCGCGCGTCGGATTTTTCCAGGAAGTCGATTTCCTCTTCCGGGAAATCCAGGGTCGCTTCGACCAGCATGCGCAGGCCGGTCACGCCGTCCACCAGCGCGTTGACCGTCTTCGAAAACGCGCCCGACAGCGATTGCGACGCGGACTTGGCCGCCGCTTCGGTCGAGGCGTCGATCAAGTCGGCCACGGCCTCGGCCTGCGCCAGGTCGAGCTTGTCGTTGAGGTAGGCGCGGCGCGTGAATTCGCCCGGCTCGGCCAGCCGCAGGCCCATCTCCGCGCCCGCCTCCAGCACGCGCGCCAGCAGCAGCTGCAGCACGATGGGGCCGCCGTGGCCCTGCAGTTCCAGCACGTCTTCCCCGGTGTAGGAGTGCGGGCCCTTGAACCAGATGGCGATGCCCTGGTCGATGATGGCGCCGTCGGCCTGCCTGAACGGGATGTAGGTGGCGTGACGCGGCTGCAAGCTGGTGGCGCCGAACAGCGCGGCGATCAGCGGTTTCAGGTCTTTGCCGGAGGCGCGCACGACGCCGATGCCGCCGCGTCCCGGTGCGGTGGCGATGGCGGCGATGGGGGAAGAGTCAAGGTTCATGGGGGAATTGTAAAGTATAAAAAAAGCCCGCGATTAACACGGGCTTTTTAGCAACACTGGCGGGATGCTTACGCGGCGGCCGGCGGAGCGAATTTTTTCGAGATCACGTACTGCTGGCCGATCGACAGCACGTTGTTCACCACCCAGTACAGCACCAGGCCGGACGGGAAGAAGAAGAACATCACCGAGAACGCCAGCGGCATGAACAGCATCATCTTCGCCTGCATCGGGTCGGCCGGGGCCGGGTTCAGCTTGGTGGTGATGTACATCGAGATCGCGTACAGCACTGGCAGGATGTACCACGGATCCGGCGCGGCCAGGTTGGTGATCCAGCCGATCCACGGCGCGCCGCGGATTTCAACCGAGGCCTGCAGCACCCAGTACAGCGCGATGAACACCGGCATCTGCACCAGGATAGGCAGGCAGCCGCCCAGCGGGTTGATCTTCTCGGTCTTGTACAGCTCCATCGTGGCCTGGTTCATCTTGGCCGGATCGCCTTTGTAGCGCTCGCGGATCGCCTGCATCTTCGGCGTGACCAGCTTGACCTTGGCCATGCTGCGGTAGCCGGCGGCCGACAGCGGGAAGAACGCCAGCTTGATCAGGATGGTGAAGGCGATGATGGTCCAGCCCCAGTTGCCCAGCACCTGGTGGATGTGGTCCATGACCCAGAAGATAGGCTTGGCGATGATGGTCAGCCAGCCGTAGTCCTTGACCAGCTCCAGGCCCGGCGTGACTTTTTCCAGCAGCTTCGATTCCTGCGGACCCGAATACAGCTTGGCTTCGTTGCTCACGGTGGCGCCCGGCGCCAGGGTGCCCAGCGGCTGGATGGTGCCGATCGCGTACTGGTTGTTGTCGACCTTCTTGGTGAAGATGTCGCGCGTCAGCTTGTCCTGCGGGACCAGCGCCGAGACGAAGAAGTGCTGCGAGATCGCGACCCAGCCGTTGTCGGCCTTGGTCGGGTGATCCTGCACCGCCGGCTTGCCGGTCTTGATCGATTCCTGCGCCTCTTTTTCCAGCGTCTCGAACTTCATCTTCTTGTAGTGCTCGGCTTCGGTGTACATCGTCGGGCCGGTGTAGCTGCTGTTGAAGTAGGAGTCGCCGGCCGGCTTGTTGCCGTCGTGGATCAGCTGCATGTACAGCTCAGGCTTGACCGGCACGGTGCCGACGTTGGCCACGTCGTGGCGCACGTCGATCACGTAGTCGCCGCGCTTGAAGGTGAAGGTCTTGGTCAGCTTGACGCCGCCCTGCTCCGCTTCCAGCACCAGTTGCACCTGGTTGGCGTCGTTGAGCATGCGCGGGCCGGGCTTGGCGACGAAGCCGGTCTGGTGGTTCGGCAGGCCGGGCGCGCCGACCAGGCCGGTTTCGGCCAGGTAGGTCTTGCCGGTGGCGCCGTCGACGTCGAACAGCACCTGGTTCTTGGTCGGATCGACGCCGTCCTTGAACTTCAGCAGTTCCAGGCGCTTGATGGTGCCGCCCAGCGTGTCGATGTCGACGCGGAACACGTCGGTGGTGACGGTGATGCGCTCACTCTTGAACGGCTCGGCGGCCGCCGTGGCGCCCGCGCCAGGCAAGGCGGCGGCGCCGGTGGCGGTCGCGCTGGCGGCAGGCAGATCGGATTTTTTCGCTTCCGGCGCCTTGGCGGTTTGCGCCGGGGCCGGAGCAAACATGGAAGGACGACCCGTCGAGACCTGCCAGTTATTCCAGAGAATAACCAGCGACACGGCAAACACGATCCACAGGATGGTACGTTTATTGATATCCATTAGGGTATTTATCAGGAGTGGTTGCAACCGCAAGCGGTCGTTGAAGTATTCGTTTTGCCGTCCGCCGGGGGAACGGGATCGTGCCCGCCCGGATTCCACGGATGGCAGCGGCAAATGCGTTTGGCCGCCAGCAGGCTGCCCTTGGCCGCGCCATGCACTTGCAACGCTTCCAGCGCATAGTTCGAGCAGCTTGGATGGAAGCGGCACGAAGGCGTCATCAGCGGACTGATCGTCAGCTGGTAAGCGCGCAATAGGAAACGTAGCAATTTTTTCATGATGCCACAGGTGGAGGCGGCGGCGCGGAAGGCAAGGCCGGTTTCGGCGGTTTTGCCGTCTTGGCCTGGGCGAACAGGCGTGCCAGTTCCACCCGCAGGTCCGCTTTCAGCCTGGCGGTGGTGGCCGGCCCGTCCTTGCTGTTGACCGGCTTGGCCAGGCGCACCAGGCAGTCGATCGCCGGCAGGGCGGTCTGGCGGAACAGTTCGCGGGTAACGCGCTTGATCGTGTTGCGCGTGACGGCGCGCGGCGCAAATCGCTTGGCCACAACGACGCCCAGCCGCGCATGCGGCAAGTCATTCAGACGGGTGTAAAGCACGAAGTGCGCGCTTTTTTGCGTAGGGCGCAAACGAAAAACGGATGAAAATTCATCCGTTTTAACGATACGCCGAACGCGCGCGAAGTCGTGTGAACCTTCGCCTGTCGAGCCGCTTGAAATACAGCTTTCCACGCGATCAGCTAACAAGCAGTGGCTTATACAGCCAGACGCTTGCGGCCTTTGGCGCGGCGTGCGTTGAGCACATCACGGCCACCACGGGTAGCCATACGAGCGCGGAAGCCGTGGGTACGCTTACGGCGTACAACGGAAGGTTGGTAAGTACGTTTCATGTTGGTCTCGCTAAAAGCAGAAAAAAATGCAAAATCGGGTTGTGGCCCCGTCAGTTTTTGGTGCCAATGACACTTCGCGCACCCATGCCAACGCTCCGGCACAAGCTGGGTCCATCTCATCGCCCGCTAAATCCACGCTTACTCCATATTGACGTTCATGTGAATAAACAAGGAATACGGGCGGGGAACCCTGAATTATCAGCATTTCGGTCTCGCTTGTCAACAACTGATCAGGTCAGGAGCCCGCCGATACCCCGCCGAAACTGCGAAAATAAGCGTCGTGCCTGTGGATAACTTTGCCCGGCGAGAGTAGAATAGCGCGTTACGTGTGGCGAACCCAGGTCCGCTCGCACCCTTATCAGCAGTAAAAGAATAGATAAAAGATTCATGGAAAATTTCTGGCAGACCTGCTCCGCCCAGCTGGAGCTGGAGCTGACGCCGCAACAATTCAGCGCGTGGATAAAGCCGCTCATTCCCCTCGACTACGAGGCGGGCAAGTTGCGTGTGGCGGCACCGAACCGCTTCAAGCTGGACTGGGTGAAGACCCAGTTCGCCAGCCGCATCACGGCCCTGGCCTGCCAATACTGGGAAGCGCCGACCGAGGTGCAGTTCGTGCTCGATCCGCGCCTGTCCGCGCCGAAGAAGGCCACCACCGTCGCGCCCGTGCCCGACCACAACGGCGGCGTCCCGAGCGGCAACGCGCGCATGGCGGACCCGGTGCCGTCGGTGCCGGAACTGCCGGCCTCGGCCGCGCCGCGCCGCGAGCAGAGCCGCATCAACACCGACCTGACCTTCGACAGCTTCGTCACCGGTAAGGCCAACCAGCTGGCGCGCGCCGCCGCGATCCAGGTGGCCAACAACCCGGGCGTGTCGTACAACCCGCTGTTCTTCTACGGCGGCGTCGGCCTGGGTAAGACCCACTTGATCCACGCCATCGGCAACCAGGTGATGGCCGACCAGCCGGGCGCCAAGATCCGCTACATCCACGCCGAGCAGTACGTGCGCGACGTGGTGACCGCCTACCAGCGCAAGGGCTTCGACGACTTCAAGCACTACTATCACTCGCTCGACATGCTGCTGATCGATGATATTCAATTCTTCGGCGGCAAGAGCCGCACGCAGGAAGAGTTCTTCTACGCGTTTGAAGCGCTGATCGCCGCCAAGAAGCAGATCATCATCACCTCGGATACCTATCCGAAGGAAATCACCGGCATGGACGACCGCCTGATCTCGCGCTTCGATTCCGGCCTGACGGTGGCGATCGAGCCGCCGGAGCTGGAAATGCGCGTGGCGATTCTGCTCAAGAAAGCCAAGCAGGAAGGCGTGACCTTCTCGGATGACGTGGCCTTCTTCGTGGCCAAGCACCTGCGCTCGAACGTGCGCGAGCTCGAAGGCGCGCTGCGCAAGATCCTGGCGTACTCGCGCTTCCACGGCAAGGACATCACGATCGACATCGTCAAGGAAGCGCTGAAGGACCTGCTGTCGGTGCAGAACCGCCAGATCTCGGTGGAAAACATCCAGAAGACGGTGGCGGACTTCTTCAACATCAAGGTGGCCGACATGTACTCCAAGCGTCGCCCGGCCAACATCGCGCGGCCGCGCCAGATCGCGATGTACCTGGCCAAGGAGCTGACGCAAAAGAGCCTGCCGGAGATCGGCGAGCTGTTCGGCGGCCGCGACCACACGACCGTGCTGCACGCCGTGCGCAAGATCGCGCTGGACCGCACCAAGAACCCGGAATGCAACCACGAACTGCACGTGTTGGAACAGACGTTGAAAGGCTAGCGGGACAGTTGGTTTGCCTTTATGATCTAGGCAAAAATGCACGGCTGCTCACAAGGCAACATTGTTATAAAAATATCGTTTAATCTTTACTATTGAGGATAATCTATGCAATTGGTCAAAACCACCCGAGATACCCTTCTCCGGCCACTGCAGATCGTGAGCGGTATTGTCGAGCGTCGGCACACCATGCCGATTCTGGCCAATATCCTCATCCGCAAAGAGGGCGAAAGCGTATCCTTCCTGTCGACCGACACCGAAGTCCAGATCACCACCAACGCCGACATCGGCTCCGGCAGCGAAGTGACCGGCACCACCGTGGCCGCGCGCAAGCTGCTCGACATCCTGCGCGCGCTGCCTGAATCGGGCGACGTGACGATGACGCTGCTGAACAAGCGCCTGACGGTACAGACCGGCAAGTCGCGCTTCGCGCTGCAGACCTTGGCGGCCGAGGAATTCCCGACCGTGCAGCAGGCCGACAGCTACAGCGCCTCCGTCACCCTGCCGCAGAAAACGCTGAAGCACCTGTTCAACATGGTGCACTTCTCGATGGCCCAGCAGGACATCCGCTACTACCTGAACGGCCTGCTGCTGGTCCTGGACGGCAAGAACGTGATCGCCGTGGCCACCGACGGCCACCGCCTGGCCTTCTGCCAGGTCGAGACCGAGCAATCGTTCGAGCGCCAGGAGGTGATCATCCCGCGCAAGACCATCATCGAATTGCAGCGCCTGCTGGAAGAGAACGACGAGACCGTGCAGCTGGACATCGCCGCCAACCAGGTCAAGCTGACCTTTGCCGACATCGAGCTGATCTCCAAGCTGGTCGAGGGCAAGTTCCCCGACTACACGCGCGTGATCCCGAAAGGCTACAAGAACGAGTTCACGATCGGCCGCGATGAGCTGCTGCGCTCGCTGCAGCGCGCCGCCATCATGACCAGCGACAAGTTCAAGGGCGTACGCTGCATCATCACCCCGGGCAGCATGAAGATCAGCTCGACCAACGCCGACCAGGAAGAAGCGGTCGAGGAACTGGAAATCGACTACGGCGGCGACAGCGTCGACATCGGCTTCAACGTCACCTACCTGCTCGACGTGCTGAACAACCTGAAGTGCGACCAGGTCAACGTGGCCCTGGGCGATTCGAACTCGTCCGCGCTGATCTCGATCCCGGACAATGCCGACTTCAAGTACGTCGTCATGCCGATGCGCATTTGATTTTTTTGCAGCCGCCGTTTGAACACCAGTAATCGATAACAGAGAAAGCAGCACATGTCCGCCATCCCAGAAGAGAATCCAGTACCAGTACCGGCCAAAACCGAAGAATACGGCGCCTCATCGATCCAGATCCTCGAAGGTCTGGAAGCCGTCCGCAAACGACCCGGCATGTACATCGGCGACACCTCGGACGGCACCGGCCTGCACCACCTGGTGTTCGAAGTGCTGGACAACTCGATCGACGAATCGCTGGCCGGCCACTGCACGGAAATCCACGTCACCATCCACTCGGACAACTCGATCTCGATCACCGACAACGGCCGCGGCGTGCCGACCGGCCTGAAGATGGACGACAAGCACGATCCGAAGCGCTCCGCCGCCGAGATCGTCATGACCGAGCTGCACGCCGGCGGCAAGTTCGACCAGAACTCGTACAAGGTGTCCGGCGGCCTGCACGGCGTGGGCGTATCGTGCGTCAACGCGCTGTCCAAGCTGCTCAAGCTGACCATCCGCCGCGACGGCAAGGTGCACTACATGGAATTCGTCCGTGGCGTGCCGCAGAACCGCGAGCTGGAAGAGAAGGACGGCTTCGCCGTCTCGCCGATCAAGGTCATCGGCGAAACCGACAAGCGCGGCACCGACGTGCACTTCTGGGCCGACGAGGAAATCTTCACCCACGTCGAGTTCCACTACGAAATCCTGGCCAAGCGCATCCGCGAGCTGTCGTTCCTGAATAACGGCGTCAACATCAAGCTGACCGACCAGCGCACCGGCAAGGAAGAAATCTTCGCCTTCGAAGGCGGCACCCGCGGCTTCGTCGAGTACATCAACAAGGCCAAGACCGTGCTGCACCCGACCGTGTTCCAGGCCACCGGCGAGCGCATGTCCGACCAGGGCACCAACATCTCGGTGGACGTGTCGATGCAGTGGAACGACGCCTACAACGAGCAGGTGCTGTGCTTCACCAACAACATCCCGCAGCGCGACGGCGGCACCCACCTGACCGGCCTGCGCGCCGCGATGACCCGCGTCATCAACAAGTACATCGACGAGCAGGAATTCGCCAAGAAGGCCAAGGTGGAAATCTCCGGCGACGACATGCGCGAAGGCCTGACCTGCGTGCTGTCGGTCAAGGTGCCGGAGCCGAAGTTCTCGTCGCAGACCAAGGACAAGCTGGTCTCGTCCGAAGTGCGCGGCCCGGTCGAAGAGATCGTCGCCAAGACCCTGTCGGACTACCTGCAGGAAAAACCGAACGACGCCAAGATCATCTGCGGCAAGATCGTCGAAGCGGCGCGCGCGCGCGAAGCGGCCCGCAAGGCCCGCGACCTGACCCGCCGCAAAGGCGTGATGGACGGCCTGGGCCTGTCGGCCAAGCTGGCCGACTGCCAGGAAAAAGACCCGGCGCTGTGCGAACTGTACATCGTCGAGGGTGACTCCGCAGGCGGCTCCGCCAAGCAAGGCCGCGACCGCAAGTTCCAGGCCATCTTGCCTCTCCGAGGCAAGGTGCTGAACGTGGAGAAGGCGCGCTTCGAGAAGATGCTGTCGTCCGAACAGATCACCACGCTGATTGCCACCCTGGGCACGTCGATCGGCCCGGACGAATTCAACGTCGAGAAGCTGCGCTACCACCGCATCATCATCATGACCGATGCGGACGTCGACGGCGCCCACATCCGCACGCTGCTGCTGACCCTGTTCTACCGCCAGATGCCGCAGCTGGTCGAGCGCGGCCACATCTACATCGCGCAACCGCCGCTGTACAAGGTCAAGGCCGGCCGCGACGAGCGCTACCTGAAGGATGACGCCGAAGAAGCGAGCTACATGATGAACGTGGCGCTGAACACCGCCGCGCTGACCCCGCGCGAAGGCGCCGATCCTATCGTCGGCGAGCCGCTGGGCGAGCTGGTGCGCCAGTTCAACCTGGCCAACGTCATCATGACGCGCCTGACGCGCGTGATCGACCGCGCCGCGCTGACCGCCATCATGACCGGCGTGACCCTGAACCTGGACACGCAAGAGCAGGCCGAGGCATCGGCCCGCGCGATGATGGGCGAGATCAACGACATCGCGGTCAAGATCACGGTGATTTCGGATGAGCTGTCCGAGAAGCACGCGCTGCGCATCGAGCGTATGCATCACGGTAACATCAAGGTCAGCTCGATCGACGCCGACTTCGTGCAAGGCGCCGACTACAACGTGCTGGCCAGCGCGGCGGCCACGTTCAAGGGCCTGATCGGCGAAGGTGCCTACGTGCGCCGCGGCGAAGGCGATCGCACCAAGGAATCGGCCGTGGTCGACTTCCACCAGGCGATGCAGTGGCTGCGCGACGAGGCGGAGCGTGTGGTGTCCAAGCAGCGCTACAAAGGTCTGGGCGAGATGAATCCGGATCAGCTGTGGGAGACCACCATGGATCCGACCGTGCGCCGCTTGCTGAAGGTGCAGATCGAGGATGCGATTGCTGCGGACCAGATCTTCACCACGCTGATGGGGGATGATGTGGAGCCGCGTCGGGCGTTTATTGAGAACAATGCGCTGCGGGCGGGCAATATTGACGTTTAATGCAAAGTTCTTGTCTTCAAACCCTGCCTGACGGTGGGGTTTTTTTATTCTATTTTACCTGAACCATATTAGCCAGCCTAGAAACAGGCAAAGTCCATGTGCGGCGCAAGTGTGAGATTCCCACAGGAATCTTATTCAAATTAGCCAAAAAGGTAGATTCACCGTGAAATACAAAGAAAGAAATATCTCAAGCGTCGGGGAATTACTGGCCGCATTAAAATCCCACGTCAAACCCGGTGAGATCGTTTGGCATCGGGGGCAAACAAATAAAAACTGGGGCCTGGTTCCATCATTAGCTAGGGAAGACGGAAAACATTTACACAAGGAAAATGCTCTTTATAAGCGGTTCATCCAAAACGCAACTCAGTTATTAGAGCATCCACCAGATTTTGACGATGAATGGCAAAATGCTACGGCGCCAGCAAGCAAAAAGGGCCGCGACATCATCGACCACGTAAAAAATGGAATCGCGATCCACCTATTTGTTCGCGAGTCCAAGCTCGAAAGCGGGAAGGGAGCGCCATTCGTTTATCACGGTCCCGTGACTTATCAGAGCCACACCGGAAGCAGCCCGATGAGCGTGGTTTTCAAAATTCTTTGAGCTTCAATTCAACTTAATCTTCGATACTTACGACAAACCGAGTTTAGGCGAGCCGCCGGCTGGCCCCAGGAACGCACGCAAATCTTCTTCCAGCGTCGTCAGATCGCCAAGCTCACACTCCCACACCACATGCACTTGCCATCCCGCCTGGCGGAGGGCGTCGTAGGTACGCGCGTCGCGCGCCTTGTTGCCGTTGAGTTTGTCGCTCCAGAACTCCACCCGCGACTTGGGCATGCGCGCCAGATTGCAATTGTCGTGACGGTGCCAGAAACATCCATGGACGAAGATGACTTTCTTCCGCCCCGGGAAGACCATGTCTGGCGATCCGGGCAGAGTCCGCACATGCAAGCGGTACCGGTAGCCAGCCGCGAATACCAATTTGCGTACGATGAGCTCGGGGCGCGTGTTCTCGCCCCGCACCCGCGCCATCACCGCACTCCGCTCCGCCTGGCCTATGGAATCGACCATATCGTCCCTCGCCCTCTTCAACCTGATTTAGAGCAAAGATCGCAGACCTCACAGAATATTCAAGCGTGTTCTGATAAAACACAAGAAAGTCACATTGAATACTGTTTAAACATACAGTAAAATTGGTACAGTTTGTGCCTTATCGGCCTCTGGCGGTGTTGGTTGAGGTCGGGCATTGCTTTATACTGCTGCAGTTCCGGACGGCTAACCCGGCCGCGTCGGGAACGTCGCGCTAACAGATTACGTCTGGTTGGAGCCACATCGATTCAATCCGATCGTATTAAAAAACACCATGTACAAGCAGCCCCTCACCTCCGCGCTCCTCGAAGAACATCTGACATTGGCGCCGCCGCGCGCTCTCGATTCGATCGAGCTGTTCGCGGGAGCTGGCGGCCTGGCGCTGGGTTTTTCCGGCAACGATGTTCGCCATCGCGCGGTGGTCGAATGGAACACGCACGCTTGCAACACCATTCGGCACAACAAGCGGCACAACGTCGATCCGATCAGCCATTGGCCTGACGTGACCGAGGGTGACGTCAAGAAATTCAATTACGGCGCGTTCGAAGGTATCGACCTGATCACCGGCGGCCCGCCTTGCCAGCCGTTTTCGATGGGAGGCAAGCATGGCGGTTTCCTGGACGAGCGGGACATGTTCCCGCAAGCGGTGCGCGCCGTGCGCGAGGTGAGGCCACGTGCCTTCGTCTTCGAGAACGTGCAAGGCCTCACCCGCGCTGCCTTCGCTGATTATTTCGACCATATCCTGCTGCAGTTGGAGTTTCCTTCGGTGGTCGCCAAGGCCAAGGAGCAATGGGGCGACCATCTGGCCCGGCTGCGGAAGTTGAAGCAGAAGGGTACCGCCAGCGAGTATCACGTAACATTCAAGCTAGTGAACGCCGCGAACTATGGCGTCCCGCAGAAGCGCATGCGTGTCTTCTTCGTGGGGCTCCGGGCGGACGAGGACAAGATTTGGCAGTGTCCGGCAGAGACGCATAGCAGCGATGCTCTGCTGCTGTCCCAATGGGCGTCCGGCGAGTATTGGGATCGCCACAAGGTCGCGACGCGAAACCGCCCATCCAAGCCTGACGGCATCGAGAAGAAAATCCAGTCGCTGATCAATGCAGACTATGGAAGCAACGTGCTCGCTTGGCGAACTGTTCGTGATGCCATTTGTGATCTGCCAGATCCAGAGCGTTTCCCGGGCAAGGTGCAAGCGCATCGTTTTCAGCCTGGCGCGCGCACTTATGCTGGCCACACCGGCAGTCCCATGGACGAGCCGGCGAAGGCGTTGAAGGCCGGCGACCATGGTGTTCCCGGCGGCGAAAATATGCTTCGGCGCGTAGATGGATCGGTTCGCTATTTCACCGTGCGCGAGTCGGCCCGCATTCAGACCTTCCCCGATGAGTTCCTATTTGAGGGTACCTGGTCGGAAATCATGCGTCAGCTCGGCAACGCGGTGCCGGTGCACTTGGCGTCCGTGATCGCCGAGAGCGTGTGCGATCTGCTTAGGGAATAACGTTGGTGGCCCGCGCCACCCCCGCCCCCACGAGCTAAAACACCCCCGGCGCGGGCGGGTTTGAAACAAACCAGTGCAGCGGGGGGAATTGTTGGGGGGAGGGCGGGAAAATTTTGTGGTTGT
>NZ_JBGLYQ010000055.1:0-44704 GCF_047304105.1 Duganella sp. Dugasp56 | reverse complement strand
GCGGTTAGTTCAGCTGGTTAGAATACTTGGTCGACATCCAAGGGGTCGCAGATTCGAATTCTGCACCGCCCACCAGATTACGCAGCACAGTAGTAAAAAGCAGTAAAATTAGCAGTAATGAGTAGTACCCCCGGGCGGTTAGTTCAGCTGGTTAGAATACTTGGTCGACATCCAAGGGGTCGCAGATTCGAATTCTGCACCGCCCACCAGAACATGTAAGAGCGAGAAAGGCAATCCGGTTATGACACCGCGAACTACTACCAAGCTTTGGGAGTGACGCTAGTCGATCGGGATTCTTTTTGCTCAAAAAAAGAGAAAACGCGGCTAGCCCGCGTTTTTTTTCGTCCGCGTTTTTTATTGTTTGTTCTACACCTGGCCTGAGTGCCGAAATGGAGATCGTTATGCTTTCAGTTCGCCTTCCTGATGGTTCTGCCCGTGAATTCGACGGCCCAGTCACCGTTGCTCAAGTGGCGTCCAGCATCGCCACCAGCCTGGGCAAGGCTGCCCTGGCCGGCAAGGTCGACGGCAAAGTGGTGGATACCTCTTTCCTGATCGAGAAAGATTCCGATCTGGCCATCATCACCGACAAGGATCCCGAAGGCCTGGATGTGATCCGTCACTCGACCGCCCACTTGCTGGCCTACGCCGTCAAGGAGCTGTTCCCCGATGCGCAAGTGACCATCGGTCCGGTCATCGAAAACGGCTTCTACTACGACTTCTCGTACAAGCGTCCATTCACGCCCGACGACCTGGTCGCCATCGAAAAGAAAATGACCGAGCTGGCCAAGAAGGATGAGCCGGTCACCCGAAAGGTGCTGCCGCGCGACGAGGCCGTGGCCTACTTCAAGTCCATCGGCGAAGCCTACAAGGCCGAGATCATCTCGTCGATTCCCGCCGACCAGGACGTCTCGCTGTACACCGAAGGCAGCTTCACCGACCTGTGCCGCGGCCCGCACGTGCCGTCGACCGGCAAGCTGAAAGTGTTCAAGCTGATGAAGCTGGCCGGCGCCTACTGGCGCGGCGACAGCAAGAACGAGATGCTGCAGCGCGTCTACGGCACCGCCTGGACCAAGAAGGAAGACCAGGAACAGTACCTGTTCCAGCTGGAAGAGGCGGAAAAACGCGACCACCGCAAGCTGGGCAAGCAGCTGGACTTCTTCCACTTCCAGGACGAGGCGCCGGGCCTGGTGTTCTGGCATCCGAAGGGCTGGACCATCTGGCAGCAGGTCGAGCAGTACATGCGCAACAAGTACCAGGTCAACGGCTACCAGGAAGTCAAGGCGCCGCAGATCCTGGACTCCAGCCTGTGGGGCAAGACCGGCCACTGGGACAACTACCGCGAAAACATGTTCGTGACGGAATCGGAAAACCGTTCCTACGCGCTGAAGCCGATGAACTGCCCGGGCCACGTGCAGATCTTCAACAGCAATATGCGCAGCTACCGCGACCTGCCGCTGCGCTACGGCGAGTTCGGCCAGTGCCACCGCAACGAGCCTTCGGGCGCGCTGCACGGCATCATGCGCGTGCGCGGCTTCACCCAGGACGACGGCCACATCTTCTGCACCGAAGAGCAGATCGAGCCGGAAGTCGTGTCCTTCCACACGCAGGCGATGGAAGTCTACAAGGACTTCGACTTCACCAACATCGAAGTCAAGCTGGCGCTGCGTCCGGACAACCGCATCGGCACCGACGAAGTCTGGGACGAGGCCGAGGACGCGCTGCGTTCGGGCCTGCGTGCCTGCGGCGTGAGCTGGACCGAATTGCCGGGCGAGGGCGCGTTCTACGGTCCGAAGATCGAATACCACCTGAAGGATTCGCTGGGCCGCCCATGGCAGGTCGGCACCATGCAGGTCGACTTCTTCATGCCGGAGCGCCTGGGCGCCGAATATGTGGCGGCCGACAACAGCCGCCAGGTGCCGGTCATGCTGCACCGTGCGATCGTCGGTTCGATGGAGCGCTTCATCGGCATCCTGATCGAGAACTACGCGGGCGCGCTGCCGATGTGGCTGGCGCCGGTGCAGGTGTCGGTGCTGAACATCTCCGATGCGCAGGCCGAATATGTGGCGCAAGTGGCTGAAAAGCTGCGCCGCAGCGGGTTCCGCGTACAGACCGATTTGCGCAACGAGAAAATAACCTATAAAATACGCGAACATTCCGTCCAAAAACTGCCCTACATCCTTGTAGTCGGCGATAAAGAGCGGGATGCCAACACCGTGGCCGTGCGGGCGCGGGGCAATGTCGATCTGGGCGTCATGTCCGTCGATGCCCTGATCGAGCGACTCCAGCAAGACGTCGCCAACAAAGCCTGATCGCACTGGCCTTTCATTAGATTTTAAAAGGAATCACCATAGCTACTGACAAGTCGCATCGCATCAATGGCGAAATCACTGCCCCTGAAATGCGTTTAAGTGGGGTCGATAACGAGCCTCTCGGTATCGTGAGTTTGGCCGAAGCCTTCCGCCTGGCGGAAGAAGCAAACGTCGACCTGGTTGAGATCGCGCCTACCGCGGTTCCGCCGGTCTGCCGTTTGATGGACTACGGCAAATTCAAGTATTCGGAGCAGAAGAAGGCTCACGAAGCGAAATTGAAGCAGAAAATCATCGCCGTGAAGGAAGTCAAATTCCGCCCGGGTACCGATGACGGCGACTACAATATCAAGCTGCGCAACCTCATCAAGTTCCTCGATGAGGGTGACAAAACCAAGATCACGCTGCGTTTCCGCGGTCGTGAAATGGCGCACCAGGATATTGGCTTCCGTATGCTGGAACGCCTGAAGGCCGATCTGGAGCCGTACGGCCAGGTCGAGCAGTTCCCGAAGATGGAAGGCCGCCAGATGATCATGGTCCTTTCGCCTAAGAAAAAGAAGTAATCTTGCCGTAAATGCAAGCATAAGGGGCGCCGAGGCGCCCCTTATAATTTGTGGTGCAGAATTGCAGCAACTGGTCTATAATTGCCGGCTGTTGTAAATGTAGTGGACTCGCATCTGCTGCAAAAACAAGTGAAAGCAGGCATCTAAGCGCAGCGTAGTGTTGCCACCTGCAATCCTGTTTGATATGGAGCTACCCAAGAGGGTAGATTGCTATGCCAAAAATGAAAACCAAAAGCTCCGCGAAAAAACGTTTTCGCGTGCGTCCAGGTGGTACTGTTAAGTCGGGTATGGCGTTCAAGCGCCACATTCTGACCAAGAAAACCACCAAAAACAAACGTCAGCTGCGCGGCACCCGTAACATCAACGCATCGGATGTCACGTCCGTCATGCGCATGATGCCAACCGCTTAATCTCACACTTTTAAGGAGTTACTATGCCTAGAGTAAAACGTGGGGTTACAGCTCGTGCCCGTCATAAAAAAGTATTAAACCTGGCCAAGGGTTACCGCGGTCGTCGCAGCAAGGTTTACCGTGTTGCCAAGCAAGCAGTCATGCGCGCTGGCCAATACGCCTACCGCGACCGTCGTAACAAGAAGCGCGTCTTCCGCCGTCTGTGGATCGCTCGTATCAACGCCGCTTCCCGTGAGCATGGCGTTACCTACAGCGTCTTCATGAATGGTCTGAAGAAAGCTTCGATCGAACTGGACCGTAAAGTCCTGGCCGATATGGCAGTGATGGACAAGCCGGCCTTCGCCGCGATTGTCAACGCTGTGAAAGCAAAAATCGCTGCTTAATACGCATTGATTTGGGATCGCAATCCCTGCGGGGGTTGCGCAGAGAACGGGGCAAAGGTATATACCTGTGCCCCGTTTTTGATTGAGGATAAGAAAAACGCATGGACTCCCTGGAACAACTCGTCGCCTCAGCAGTGCAGGATTTCGACGCGGTCAAAGATGACGCCGCCGCACTGGAAAATGCCAAAGCCAAATATCTGGGCAAGACCGGCCAGATCACCGAATTGATGAAGGGGTTGGGCAAGCTCGACCCCGAAGCACGCAAGGCGCAGGGCGCCCTGATCAATGCTGCCAAAGGGCAGATTGAAGCGGCGCTGACGGCCCGGCGCGACGCGCTGGCCGACGCCCAGATGCAAACCCGTTTGAACGCCGAGGCCATCGATGTCTCGCTGCCTGGCCGCGGCCGCGCCGGCGGCGGCATCCACCCGGTGATGCGCACCTGGGAGCGGGTCGAGGAGATCTTCCGCTCCATCGGTTTCGACGTGGCCGACGGCCCCGAGATCGAAAACGACTGGACCAATTTCACCGCGCTCAACAGCCCGGAAAACCATCCGGCCCGCTCGATGCAGGACACCTTCTACATCGAAGGCAACGACAGCGAAGGCAAGCCGCTGCTGCTGCGCACGCACACCAGCCCGATGCAGGTGCGCTATGCCCGCAGCCACACGCCGCCGATCAAGGTCATCGCGCCGGGCCGCACCTATCGCGTCGACAGCGACGCCACCCACTCGCCGATGTTCCACCAGGTCGAGGGCCTGTGGATCGCCGAGAACATCAGCTTTGCCGACTTGAAGGGCGTGTACCTGAACTTCGTCAAGGCCTTCTTCGAGACCGACGACCTGCAGGTGCGTTTCCGTCCGTCGTATTTCCCGTTTACCGAGCCGTCGGCGGAGATCGACATCGCCTTCGGTTCCGGTCCGCTGAAGGGCCGCTGGCTGGAGATTTCCGGCTCGGGCCAGGTACACCCGTCGGTGGTGCGCAACTTCGGCCTGGATCCGGAAAAGTACATCGGCTTCGCGTTCGGCTCCGGCCTGGAGCGCCTGACGATGCTGCGCTACGGGGTCAGCGACCTGCGCCTGTTCTACGAGGGCGACCTGCGCTTCCTGAAGCAGTTCAATTAAATACGGATGACGTCATTCCCGCGCAGGCGGGAATCCATGGAACGCCGGCCAAGCCGCTTCAGCATGGATCCCCGCTTTCACGGGGACGACGCGATAACTGACTAGAAAGTTTGATTATGCAATTCTCCGAAAACTGGCTCCGTACCATGGTCGATCCGAAGATGACTTCGGATGAACTGGCCCATCTGTTGACGATGTCCGGCCTGGAAGTGGAAGAAGTCGAAGCCGTGGCGCCGCCGTTCTCCAACGTGGTGGTCGGCCTCGTGCGCGAAATGGCCAAGCACCCGAACGCGGACCGCCTGAACGTGTGCCAGGTCGACGTCGGCACCGGCACCTTGCTCAACATCGTCTGCGGCGCGCCCAACGTGCGCCCGGGCCTGAAAGTCGTCTGCGCGATGGCCGGCGCCATGCTGCCGCCCGGCGCCGACGGCAAGCCGTTTGAAATCAAGGTTGGCCAGCTGCGCGGCGTCGAGTCGCAGGGCATGCTGTGCTCGGCCAAGGAACTGAAATTGTCGGAAGAGGGCAGCGGCCTGCTGGAGCTGCCGGACGACGCCCCGGTCGGCCAGAACTTCCGCGACTACTACGCGCTCAACGACCTCAAGTTCACCATCAAGCTGACCCCGAACAAGGCGGACTGCCTGTCGGTGCTGGGCGTGGCGCGCGAAGTGTCGGCGCTGACCGGCGTGCCGCTGCATGCGCCGTCGTACCGCACCGCGGCCGTCAACAGCGCCGAAGTGCTGCCGGTGAAGATCTCGGCGCCGGACCTGTGCGGCCGCTTCTCCGGCCGCGTGATCCGCAACCTGAACGCCAAGGCCGCCACGCCGGACTGGATGAAGCAGCGCCTCGAGCGCAGCGGCCAGCGCTCGGTGTCGGCGCTGGTGGACATCTCCAACTACGTGATGCTGGAGCTGGGCCGTCCTAGCCACGTGTTCGACCTGGCCAAGATCCATGGCGGCCTGAACGTGCGTTGGGGCAAGGCCGGCGAAACGCTCAAGCTGTTGAACGGCAACACCGTCACCGTGGACGAATGGGTGGGCGTGATTTCGGACGACAAGGAAATCGAATCGCTGGCCGGCATCATGGGCGGCGACGCCACCGCCGTCTCGCTGGACACCGAGTCGATCTACCTGGAAGCGGCGTTCTGGTGGCCGAACGCCATCCAGGGCCGCGCCCGCAAGTACAACTTCTCGACCGACGCGGCGCACCGCTTCGAGCGCGGCGTCGACTATGCGACCACGGTCGAGCACCTCGAGCGCATCACCTCGCTGCTGCTTGAAATCTGCGGTACGCCGACCACCCAGGTGGGCCCGGTCGACGACCAGATCGTCAACCTGCCGAAGCGCGAGCCGGTCAAGCTGCGCACCGCCCGCGCGCAAAAAGTGATCGGCGTGGCGCTGGACGACCAGACCATCGCCGACATCTTCACCCGCCTGGCGCTGCCGTTCACGCTGGCGGACGGTGTGTTCTCGGTGACCGCGCCGTCGTACCGCTTCGACATCGAGATCGAGGAAGACCTGATCGAGGAAGTGGCCCGCGTCTACGGTTTCGAGAACATCCCGACCGTGGCGCCGGTGGCCGCCAACACCATGATCATCGCGCCGGAAAACACCCGCTCGCTGTTCGCCGTGCGCCACCAGCTGGCCGACCTGGGCTTCCAGGAAGTGGTCAACATGAGCTTTGTGGACGCGGCCTGGGAGCAGGATTTCGGCGGCAACGCCAACCCGATCAGGCTGCAGAACCCGATCGCCAGCCAGATGAGCGTGATGCGCTCGACCCTGGTCGGCAGCCTGGTGGCCAACGTGCGCTACAACCTGAACCGCAAGACCAGCCGCGTGCGCCTGTTCGAGATCGGCGCCATCTACCTGCGCGACGACAGCGTGGCCGACGGCGCGCTGACGGTGGCCTGCTATCACCAACCGAAACGCGTCGCGGCCATGGCCTACGGCGGCGTGGCGGACGAGCAGTGGGGCCAGGACAGCCGCGCGGTCGACTTCTTCGACCTGAAGGCGGACCTGGAGCACCTGTTCGCCCCGCTGTCGCTGCGCTTCGTCAAGGCGGAGCATCCGGCGCTGCACCCGGGCCGCTCGGCCCACGTGCTGCTGGATGGCAAGGTCATCGGCTTCATCGGCGAGCTGCATCCGCGCTGGCTGCAGAAATACGAGTTGCCGCATGCGCCGGTGGTGTTCGAGGTGGATGCGGTTGCTTTGCAGCAACGATCCGTGCCAGAATACGTGGAAATCTCCAAGTTCCCCGGCGCCACCCGCGATCTGGCGGTGGTCGTCAAGCAAGACGTTCCGGCACAGGATTTGCTGGACGCATTTAATGCAGTTGTGCAAACAAATCCACAAGGCAAGATCGTGCAAGCCATTGTTTTGTTTGATGAATATCGTGGTAAAGGACTGGAGTCGGACGAAAAATCGCTTGCTTTCCGCTTTAGCTTGCAAGATACTCAAAACACGCTGCAAGACGATGTGGTGGAAGCCGTGATGACCGCCGTTGGCGATGCGGCCAAGCAAAAACACGGTGCCCGTCTGCGCGCTTAAACCTCGATTTTTTGACCAATGGGAGTCCGGCCTACGCCGGACTCATTCGTTCCTAGATAAGGCAGGGCAGGAAAATTAATAATAACGACGTTGATTCCGCCGTACTCCAATCCGCATTGGCTGCCGATCTGCATCGGGCCATGCAGGTGGCCAAGGTACGCCAGGATGCGGAAAAAGATTTGCCTACGCTGACCAAGGCGGAGCTGGCCGAGCTGTTGTTCGAGCAGGTCGGCCTGAACAAGCGCGAGGCCAAGGACATGGTGGAGACTTTCTTTGACGAGATCCGCAATGCGCTCGAGCGCGGCGAGGCCGTCAAGTTGTCTGGTTTCGGCAACTTCCAGCTGCGCGACAAGCCGCAGCGGCCGGGCCGCAACCCGAAAACCGGCGAAGAAATCCCGATCACGGCGCGCCGCGTGGTGACTTTCCATGCCAGCCAAAAACTCAAGGGCATGGTCGAAGAGAGCAATCCGATGGCGCGCGCCGCCTGAGTGAGAAATGAGCCGTGATGAACGATCGCCTCGCCAAGTCTGAACTGGTTGTGCTGCCGCCTATCCCGGCCAAGCGCTATTTCACGATCGGTGAAGTGAGCGAGCTGTGCGGCGTGAAGCCGCACGTGCTGCGCTACTGGGAGCAGGAGTTCACGCAGCTCAAGCCGGTCAAGCGGCGCGGCAACCGGCGCTACTACCAGCACCATGAAGTGCTGCTGATACGGCGCATCCGCGAATTACTATATGAACAGGGCTTCACCATCAGCGGCGCCCGCAATAAGCTGGACAGCCGTGCCTACGATGGCGCCGCGGCGGAGTATGATGGCGCTTCAGCTGTCAACGGTTCGGTGCCGGCAGCCGTTCCTGCTCCGTTGGACCGTGAAATGATACGCAGCGAACTGCTGTCGATACTGCGCCTGCTCAAGCCCGAGTAGCGCGCACCGCTGCCGCGGGCTGCGGACGGCGGAACGATTGCTGCTATACTTTCAATATTATTCATTTATCAGCGACGCTGATACTCGGTGGCGTGAAGTCCGGCGGGGCCCAAGGCACGACAGCCGGACATGACGAGGGGAAACAATGATACGCGTTGCCATTTGTGACGACCATCAGATAGTAAGAGCAGGATTCAAACAGATTTTTTCCGCGTCGGACGACTTCGACGTGGTGGCGGAGGCCGGTACCGGCCGCGAAGCGCTGGATATCGCCCGCCGCGAGATTTGCGACGTGCTGCTGCTCGATATCGCCATGCCCGACCAGAGCGGCATCGATACCTTGCGCACCATCCGCCAAGGCCAGCCGGATTTGCCGGTGCTGATCCTGTCCGGCTATCCGGCGCAGCAATACGCGCTGAACTTGTTCAAGATGGGGGCCAACGGCTACCTGAACAAGGAATGCGAGGCCGACGAGCTGATCACCGCCGTGCGCACCGTCTACCAGGGGCGCCGCTACGTCAGCTCGACCGTCGGCGAGCTGCTGGCGCAGAGCTTCGACCGCGATCCGAACACGGCGCTGCACACCGAGCTGTCGGACCGCGAGTTCCAGGTGTTTCTGCGCCTGGCGCGCGGCGCCACCGTGTCGGACATCGGCGTGGCGCTGTCGCTGAGCATCAAGACCGTCAGCACCTACCGCACCCGCATCATGGAAAAAATGGGCATGCAGTCGAATTCCGACCTCACGTATTACGCCATGAAGAACAATCTTCTGGATTGATATCCCTAGGGGTGCGCACTATTGAGGTGCGCCCCTGGCGCAGCTATTTCCTCAGCGGTCTATAATTCGGTAACGTGGCGCATCCCCGCCCCGGATTAACCAGTGAAGGAAACTCGTCAGGATGTATTTCACCGTCGAAACAGCGCCGCATCATCGCCTGCCGCTGTACAAGACCGTCTTGTGCGTGACCTGTGCGTTGCTGCTGATCGTCAACGGATTCAGCCTGTTCCACAACTTGCAAGCACTGCGCGGCGCGCAGGTACTGCTCGGACAAAGCGCGCGGGTGGCCGATCGCCTGCAATATCTGAACGTGCTGGTGCTCGATGCCGAGAGCAGCATGCGCGGCTATTTCCTGTCCGGCCGCGACGCCTACCTCGGGCCGACCAAGACCGCGCTGGCGGAAACCGAAATCGAGTTCAAGGAGCTGGAAAAGCTGCTGGCCGATAATCCTTCGCAACTGCGCAACCTGACGCAGCTGCACACGCTGGTGCGCCGCCGGCTGACCATCATGAGCCAGGCCATCGATGTCTACCGCGAGGGCGGGCTGGATGAAATCGTCAAGATCGCCAAGCTCAGCGACGGCCGCGCCAGCATGGACGAGATCCGCCTGCAGGTCGTCATCATGGAGCAGGAGCAGAACGAGACGATGGCCGCGCGCAGCGCCATGTTTTACCAGGAATACCAGAAGGCGGTGTTGCTGGGCATGGGCATCAACGCCGTCGCCATCGTCGTGCTGGTCATGTTCTACCAGCTGGTGCGGCGCAGTTTCGCCAACCGCGCGCAGGTCGAGCATGCGCTGCAGAGCGCCAATGAAAACCTCGAATCGCAAGTCCAACAGCGGACCGAGCAGTTGTCGGTGCTGTCGCGCCACCTGATCAGCATCAGCGAGGAAGAGAAGGTGCGGCTGTCGCGCGAACTGCACGATGAAATGGGCGCCAACCTGACCTCGATCAGCATGGACATCGCCGCCGTCACCCAGCAGCTGCACAAGACCGATCCCGAACTGGCGGCGCAACTCAAGCGCGCCCGCGCCACGCTGGTGGAGACAGTCGAGATGAAGCGCCGCATCGTGGAAAATCTGCGGCCTAGCCTGCTCGACAACCTCGGCCTGTGCGCCGCGATCGAGAGCTATTGCAACGAGTTCAGCCGCCTGGCGCAGGTGCGCTGCGACTGCGACGTCGGCGAGGATATCGAAAGCGAGGCACGCCATTCCGGCGACCTGTCGATCGCGCTGTTCCGCATCGTCCAGGAATCGCTGACCAATATCCGCAAGTACGCCAAGGCCAGCCGCGTGTCGGTGACCCTGAACCGCAGCCAGGACGGCCTGATGCTGCGCATTATCGACGACGGTATCGGCATCGCCTCCAACACCATCGTCAAGCCCATGTCGCACGGACTGCTGGGCATGCGCGAACGGGCCTTGCTGCTTGGCGGCACGCTGAACATCCGCCGCGGCCGCAACGACGCCGGCACCTGCATCGAAGTGGCCATCCCCTTGCGAGCGCGGGAAGCGCCCGGCGAGGAACGCCGCGCCACGGCCGACGGCGAACCGGCCGCGCCCATCCCGACGCTGCCGCCCGCCCTCAGCGCCGTGCTTAGCAGCGTGCTACATCCACCAGCAGACGGTCATACTCCGTCTTCGCCACCTTATAGCACTCACCCGCATACGCCTCCAAGCCTGACCGATCAAGCACAGTGATGTTGCCGCGGCGGTAGGTGATCAAGCCTTCGTCCTGCAGCTTGCCGGCGGCGGCGGTGATGCTTTCGCGGCGCACGCCGAGCATGATGGAAATCATTTCCTGGGTGACCTTCAACTCGTTCGATGGCGAACGGTCCAGGCGGTCCAGCAGCCAGCGGCACAGCTTTTGTTCGATCGAGCTGTGGCGGCCGCCGACGGCGTTCTGTGCCATCTGCGCGAACAGCGCGGTGTTGTAGCGCATCAGCAGCGCGGGCAGGGCGCCGCCCTGGTTGAAGGCGGCGCGCAGGTGCTGGGCCTTCATGCGGTAGCCGTAGCCGGCGGCCTGGACCACGGCGCTGCACATCGCGCGTTCGCCTTCGAACAGCGACACGCCGACCACGCCTTCATGGCCGACCACGGCGATCTCGGTGGTGGCGCCGTCCTCCATCACATACAGCAAGGACACGATGGCGGTGGTGGGGAAGTGTACGTATTCCATGGCGCCGCCGAATTCGAACAGTTCCTTGCCGAAAGGAAGCGTCACCAGTTCCAGATGTTCAAACAGCGATTCGAGCACCTCGCGCGGCAGTGCGGCCAGCAATTCGTTCTGCTGGGCGCCGCTGACGCTGACAACAGGCCGTGACGCCACCTTGAATGCTTTCGAGCCCACGCGCGGGGCGCGCGGTGCTGCGTTTTTTTCGGTTGCGTTGACTTGGGTGTTGTTCATTTTGATCCTCACAATCTGCTATACAACGTGCTATACAAAGTCACCAAGTGCGTTCATTGGTGTTGGTGTAACTTTAGGGACTTTGTTAGATTGCGAACATAAGAGGAGCAGACGCACAAATGTAGGCTTGCAACATGGCGCTTTGTAGTCCTGGTCCTACACAGCCTCTGTTTTTCTCGTGGAGGCGCGTGCATAATGCACAAATTCATTCCGACTGGCGCACAGAACATGCACGTACTTGTAGTGGAAGACGACGCCGTCCTGGCCGATGGTTTGAGCCGGGTCTTGAGCGGGCACGGCATGGCGGTGGAGGTGGTCGGCAACGGCAGCCAGGCCGACGCCATGCTGCAGCGCGCCGAGCAGACCGAGGTGGTGGTGCTCGACATCGGCCTGCCCGGCATCGACGGCTTCGAGGTGGTGCGGCGGCTGCGCGCGCGCGGCAGCCAGGTGCCGGTGCTGCTGCTGACGGCGCGCGACGCGGTCGAGGACCGGGTGCGCGGGCTGGAGCTGGGTGCCGACGACTACCTGGTCAAGCCCTTCGCCACGGCCGAGCTGGTGGCGCGGCTGCGCGCGCTGGTGCGGCGCAACGCGCCCAAGCCGGCGGTGCTGGCGCTGGGCGACCTGGCGCTGGACCTGTCGGCCAAGCGCGCGCGCGTGCGCGACAAGACCATCGAGCTGTCGGTGCGCGAGTGGGCGGTGCTGGAATACCTGTTGCAGCACGGTTCGCGCGTGGTGTCCAAGCAGCAGATCATCGACGCCATCCTGCCCTGGGGCGACGACCTGACCCTGAACGCGGTGGAAGTCTACATCTCGCGCCTGCGGCTGAAGATCGCCGACGCCGGCGTGTCGATCCGCACCATCCGCGGCTTCGGCTACATGCTGGAACTGGCGCCGGCGAGCGCGGGAACATGAACAGCATCCGCCTGCGGCTGCTGAAGTGGCTGATCGGCCCCATCCTGCTGATCAACCTGGCCGGCGGCGCGCTGGCCTACGTGCTGGCCTGGGCGCCGGCCGACGCGGTCAACGCCGGCGGCCAGCAGCGGCCGCCGATGCAGCGCGACCAGATACGGCAAGCCACGCTGCGCGCGCTGGTGCTGCTGGAAGTGGTGCTGACTGCGGCCTCGGTGGGGCTGGTGTGGTTTTCCGTCAGCAGCGCGCTGCGGCCGCTGAACCGGCTGCGCTCCGGCCTCAACGCGCGCGACGGCGACGACCTGGCGCCGATCGCCGCCGTCGACATTCCCTACGAGCTGGAGCCGGTGGTGTCGGCCTTCAACGGCCTGCTGGACAAGGTGGGCGAGGGCGCGCGGGCGCGCCAGGAATTCCTGGCCGACGTCGCGCACCAGCTGCGCACGCCGCTGGCCGGCCTGAAGACCCAGCTCGAATGGCTGGGCGCGCGCCATGCCGAGCCGGACACGGCGCACTCGGTCAAGCTGATGCTGTCGGCCACCGAGCGCATGGCGCGCAAGGTCAACCAGCTGCTGGCCCTGGCGCGCGCCGAGCCCTCGCATTTTGAAAAGACCCGCCTCGAGCCGCTGGGGCTGGACGGGCTGGTCGAGGCGGCGATCCAGTCCTTTGTCGACCAGGCCTCGCTGAAGGCGATCGACATCGGCTTCGACCTGCAGCCCACGCCCATCACCGGCGACCGCTTCCTGCTGCGCGACCTGATCGACAACCTGATCGACAACGCCATCCGCTACACGCCGGCCCACGGCGCGGTGACCGTCAGCTGCCGGCCGGCCGGCAAGGAGGGCGAGGGCGGCCTGCTGGCGATCGAGGACAACGGCCCCGGCATCCCGCCGGCCAGGCGCGAGCAGGTGTTCAGCCGCTACGTGCGGCTGGACGACAAGACCCAGGGCAGCGGCCTGGGCCTGGCCATTGTGCGCGACATCGCCGCCGTCCACGGCGCCCGGCTGGTCATCGGCGACGCGGCCGGCGGCCGGGGCGCGCTGTTTTCCGTGCATTTCCCATAAATTTCGCGCTTGTCAGGAATTTGTCAGCATTTCCTCAGGGAAATGCAAGCTTGCTGGTCTAAACTTGCTCTCAAGGAAATTTAACCGGGAGAGCGACGATGAAACGTGTGGGCACTGGCGATACCAAGGGCTTTACGCTGATCGAAGTGATGGTCACCATCGCCATCGTCGGTATCCTGACGGCGGTGGCCCTGCCGCTGTACAGCGACTATGTGATACGCGGCCGCCTGACCGAGGCCTTCACCGCGCTGGGCGGCGCGCAGCCGGCCGCCGAGCAGTTCTGGGCCAACGGCCGCACCTATGTCGGCTTCGACAGCGCGCTCAGCTTCCCGCCCGCCAGCGCCAACTTCACCTACACGCTGAGCAACGCCAGCGCCTCGGCCTACACGGTGACCGCCACCGGCCAGGCCAAGATGGCCGGCTTCAGCTACACCATCGACCAGAACGGCACGCGCGCGACCACCGCCACGCCAACCGGCTGGGGCACCAGCACCAGCTGCTGGGTCGATCACAAGGGCGGCTCATGCTCCACCAACTAACACTGACGCGGCGGCAGCGCGGCTTCACGCTGATCGAACTGATGATCGGCTTGACCATCCTGGGCATCATGCTGGCGCTCGCCATCCCCAGCATGGGCGGCTGGCTGGTGGCCAGCAAGGGTCGCGCCGCCAGCGAGTTCTACCTGGACGGCTTCGCGCTGGCGCGCCGCCAGGCGGTGTCGCACAACGCCGCCAGCCGCATCCAGCTGACCGTCAATCCGGACAACGGCCAGCTCGACTGGCAGGTGGACATCTGCTTCCCGGTGCCGGGCACGCCGTGCAACACCACCAGCGGCACCTGGTCCACCGTCGACGCGCCGGCCCCCGGCGATCCCCAGGGCGCCGCCGGCTTCAAGTCGGTGTTCCGTCCCGCCACCGCCTTGCCGCCGTCCGAGGTACTGCTGCCGAGCACGCTGCCGGACGGCGCCACCTCGGTCTACTACACCGCGCTGGGCTGGGTCGACACCGCCGTCGGCAACCGCCTGACGCAGCTGCGGCTCGACCCCGCCGCCAGCTATGCGCACGACATTCCCGTCGCGGCGCTGGCCATCTCGCTGGCCGGCATGCCGTCCAAATGCGATCCGACGCTGAGCGCCGGCGATTCGCGCGCGTGTCCGCCATGATGCCGCGTCCGACTCCCCGCCGCCGGCCTGCCGCCGGCCGGTTGCAGCGCGGCATCGCCCTGCTGGAGGCGATGATCGCCATCGTCATCCTCGGCATCGGCCTGCTCGGCACCATCGGCCTGCAGGCGCGCGCCTACTCGGCGCTGTCGGACGCCGGCCTGCGCGCCGAAGCCACCTTGGCTGCGGACAAGCTGCTGGGCACCATCTCCGCCGATTCCGGCAACGTGGCCAGCTATGCGCTGGCCGCCGGCGGCACGCCCAGCACAGCCATGCAGCCGTGGGTGACGGAAACCAAGGCCGCGATCCCCGGCGCCATCATCACCGTCGTCGTCACGCCGGCGGTGCGCAGCAACCAGGTCGACATCACGATACGCTGGACCCGCAAGGCGGGCACGGCGGAAAACCGCCATCTGGTCACCGCCTATTTCGGATCCTGACATGCCTACCATTCTCCTCCGCCGCGCCGCCGGCTTCTCGCTGGTCGAACTGATGGTCAGCGTGGTCATCGGCCTGCTGGCCCTGCTGTTTGCCACCAAGCTGGTGGTCAGCGGCGAAACTAACCGCGACGCCGCGCTGGGCGGCTCCGACTCCATGCAGAACGGCATGCTGGCGCTGTACTCGCTGAGCAACGACGCCGCCCAGGCCGGCTGGGGCCTGAACGACACGCTGGTCGCCGGCTGCAACACCAGCTTCACCGACGCCAACGGCTATGCGCTCGACACGCTGACCGTGGGCGGCGTGGCCAGCACGCCGCTGGCGGCCGTGCTGATCCAGTCCAACGGCGCCAACCCCGACCGCATCTCGCTGTACACCGGCACTTCCGAGGCGGCGGTCGGCTCGGTGAAAACCGCCGGCAAGATTACCGCCGGCGACGTGGTGATCCCGACCTCGACCGCGTCGCCGTACGGCTTTGCCGTCGGCGACGTGCTGCTGGTCGCGCCGGAGCCGGCCACGGCGGCCAATTCGCGCTGCTCGGTGGTGCAAATGAGCGGTACGCTGCCGTCGCCGAAGAATGACTGGCTGACCATCGCCGCCGGCGCCACCATGCGCTTCAATCCGGCCGGCGGCATGCCCAACGCCTACGCCCTCGGTGGCGGGCGGGTGTTCAACCTGGGCCGGCCGGAACGGCTGTCGTTCCACACCTGGTCGCTGGCCGGCGGCGTGCTGCTGCTGCGCGCCACCGACCTGGCCGGCGCCGAAACGGCGCCGGTGTCGGTGATCGACAACATCGTTTCCATCAAGGCCCAATACGGCTTCGACGCCCGTGTGCTGCCCAACTACAACCCGGCCTTGCCGCCGACCGGCAACGGCATGCAGGTGACCCAGTGGAGCAGCACCATGATCGACGCCGACAGCGACGGCACGGTCGGCGATCCGGGCGACTTCCAGCGCGTGGCGGCGGTGCGGCTGGCGGTGGTGGCGCGCGCCAAGAGCGTCGAGAAACCGAGCCCGGGCGGCTGCACGTCGACCTCCACGCTGCCGACCGTGTTCGGCACGGCCGCGCCGGCCGCCGTGGCGGCGGTGCCGGTGCAAGTGAATGTCGCCGTCACCGGCGACACCATTGACTGGAAGTGCTATCGCTATCGCGTGTTTGAAACCATCGTCCCTATCCGCAACGCGCAATGGAGACCGTCATGATCCGTTCCCGTTTGCGCCAGGCCGGCATCGCCTTGCCGGTGATGCTGATCATGCTGACCGTCATGCTGATCGGCAGCATCTACCTGCTGCGCTCGAGCACCTCGACCACGCTGACGGTGGCCAACCTGGCCTACGATTCCGCGCTCAGCAAGGAAGCCGACCTGGGCGTGCACCGCGCGTTCCAGTGGCTCAGCACCTTGCCCAGCAAGTCGGTGTTGAACGCCAACAGCCCTAACGACGGCTATGTGGCCACGCTCGATCCGACCTGGACGGTCAGCAGCCCAGGCTTCTGGACCGGCTCGAAAAAACTGCCGGCCGATAACTCGGGCAACGTGGTCGAGTACGTGATCCACCGCATGTGCAACTTCGCCGGACCCTACAACTCCACCACGCCGCAAAACACCTGCATGCTGACCGCGGCCAAGCAGGGCGTGGCCGCGCCGGTCGCGCTCGGCACCACGCTGGCGCAGGACGCGCCGACCTACCAGGGGCAGCCCGAGCTGCACTATGTCGTGACGGCCCGTATCTTCGGGCCGCGCGGCGGCAACGTCATGACGCAGGCGGTGGTCATGATGGGGCCATTTTAAGCATAGGAACGATCATGAAACTGACACTGTCCGCGCTGCTGCGCGCCGTCCTCGGCCTGTCGCTGCTGGCGTCCGCCGCCGCGTTTTCGGCCCAGACCCAGATCGCCCAGGTGCCGCTGCTGAACATCACCGGCACCGGCACCGTCAAGCCCAACCTGATGCTGTTGTTCGACAATTCCGGCTCGATGGATCAGACCTACACGCCGGACTACGTCAACGACACGATCTGCCGCGGCGCCGCCACCTTCGCCGCCAGCCAGATCCCGTGCAACGTCGGTCATCCGCCGTTCATGAGTCCCGACTTTAACAAGCAGTATTACAACCCGGCGATCCACTACGCGGTGCCGATCAAGTCCGACGGCAGCTACTACGCCGAGCAGACCAGCGCTAACACCAGCACCTGGACCGTGGTCTCGGGCGACGGCTTCGGCGCCCACAAGGCCGACATGTTCAACAGCAGCTCCACCTCCATCAGCCTGGTGACCGGCTTCCCCGACACCAAGTGGTGCGACCCGAGCAACACGTCGGACTGCAACGTCAACAGCACCAGCTATAACTATCCGGACAACCTCTACACCAAGGCGACCACCATCTACGGCGGCCCTTACTACTACACCATCGGCGTGGCCGAGTACTGCACCGACGCCACCATGACCAACTGCAAGGCGACGTCGGTGGGCGCGCCGGCGCCGTCAGGCTATCCGGTGCCGGTCAAGGTGCGCTGGTGCAGCGACGTCAACCTGACCACTTGCCAGGCCAAGCAGGTCGCTGCGTTCAAGTATCCGCGCTATTCGACGTCGGTGGCGTCGATCGCATCCTACGGCACCATCGCCATCGGCGCCTCGAGCGGCGCCACGTCGATGACCATCAGCAGCGCGTCCATCACTGAAAGCGGCGGCACGTTCACCTTGACCAACGGCGTGGTCACGGCCAGCACCGGCACCAACACCGCGCTCAAGCGCCAGAGCGTGGCCAGCCTGCTCGCCTCCAGCATCAACAACAACATCAGCACCGCCGCCGCCAAGCGCTACCTGGCCTGCGTGCGCTCGCCGACCGGCGTGGCCAACGTGCCGGCCTGCAGCACGCTGGGCATCTCGCTGATTGCCGATAATATCGTCGCCGTGCTGGCGGTCAATTGCAGCAGCACCCCCAAGAACATCGCCAATTGTCCCGTGGTGGCCGACAGCTCGCGCGCGGGCTGGCCATTGGCGGTGTCCACCACGACGCCGGTGCCGTCGACCGCGCTGATCACGCTGGCCGGCTCCACCACCAACACCAATGGACTGAAGACCACGGTGTCGTTGGCCGGCACGGCGGTCGCGTCCAATATCTCCATCACCAAGAGCAAGGCGGCCAGCTTCACAGCCGGTGAAATCGTGGCCGCCATCGGTACCGCCGGCAATGTACGCGCTTATATAGGCGGCAATGCGGCTACCACCGTATGCCAGGGCGCCAGTTCGCCCACCACGACCGTGTGCCTGGTGAACATGGTCGCCACCGGCAACGGCGAAGCGCCGGGGGCCACCGCCATCTCCGGCATCGGCTTCACCAATACCAGCAGCAGCGGCTGGGTCGACGGCATCCCGGTGGTGACGTCGGCCATGTCGTCGGGCACCAGCCCGAGCACCTTTGTGCGGGTCAACATCGTCTCCGGACAGACCTATCCGAAGGGCGTCGACCGCAGCGACTGCGTGACCCAGGCCGGGGTCTGCACCTATGACGAGGAAATGACCAACTTCGCCAACTGGTACGTCTACTACAAAAGCCGCCTGCAAATGATGAAGACTTCGGTCGGCATCGCCTTCTCGGCCATCACCGCCAACTACAAGGTCGGCTACGTCAAGCTGTCCAACGCCGGCGCCGGCAGCGCGATCGACCTCAAGCCGGCCGACTTCACCGGCACCGCGCGCTCCAGCTGGTACACCGCGCTGTACAACACCACCACCTCGGGCTCGACGCCGATCCGCTCCGCGATGGACAACGTCGGCCGCATGTTCGCCAACCTGACGCCGTACAACTACGCGGCCGGCAGCGAAGTGGTGCAGTACCCGTGCCAGCAGAACTTCATGATACTGACCACCGACGGCTACTGGAACGGCTCCTCGACCGCCAACGTGACCAACAACGACAACGTCGAGAGCCCCACGCGCTTCTGCACGGCGGCGCGCGGCTGCGTGGACAAGCGCGACCAGACCCAGCCCTCGATCGCCGACGTGGCGCTGCACTGGTACAACGGCGGCTCCAGCACCGCCACGGTGTCGCTGCGGCCGACGCTGGAGCCTGACATGAGTTCACCCGGCTCGGTGCCGGCCGGCGCCGGCGAGAACACGCATTTGCACATGAACACCTACACGCTGGGCCTGGGCGTGGACGGCGTGATGAGCTACGAGCCTAACTACGACACCGCGCCCAAGCCGGGCGGTGACTTCTACAACCTGATCACCCAGGCCGCCAGCGGCTGCCCGTGGAACAACAACCAGGCCTATGTCTGGCCGGATCCGGACGTCACCAACGGCGCCAGCACCGTGCAGGAACGGGTGGACGACCTGTGGCATGCGGCCATCAATGGCCACGGCAAGTATTTCAGCGCGTCGCAGCCGAAGGAGGTGGTTGACGGCCTGAGCGAGGCGCTGGCCAATATGCAGGTCCGCATCGGCGCGGCGGCCGCGGCGGCGACCTCGACGCCGAATATCTCGCAGCAGGACAACGATATCTTCTCCGACACCTTCACCACCGTGAAGTGGTACGGCGAGCTGTCGGACAAGAAGATCGATCCGTCGACCGGCATCGTCGGCAATACGCCGACGTGGACCAGCTCGGACACGGTGGGCAAGAACATCAGCGGCCGCAAGGTGTGGATGTTCAATACCGCCGGCGGCGCGCTGCGGAAGGTCGACTACGCCACCATGTCGGCGCTAGAGCAGGGCTGGTTCAGCAACAAATGCACGTCGCTGTCGCAGTGCACCCTGCTGTCGACGGCCGACAAGGCCATTGTCAACAACGGCGCCAACCTGGTCAACTACCTGCTGGGCGTCCAGCAGTATGCCGACGACAACCTGTTCCGCGCCTACACGCTGACCGACCACACGCCGGCAGGCCAGGCCGGCCCCATCCCCATCCTGCTGGGCGACATTGCCTCGTCCAAGCCGGCCTATCTGCGCGATTCGCGCAAGAACTACACCACCGCCGGCTACAGCACTTTCAAGGGAAACAGTCAGAGCCGCACGGCCACCGTGTTCACCGCCGCCAACGACGGCATGCTGCACGCGTTCAACGCGGCCGACGGCGCCGAGCTGTGGGCCTACATGCCGCGCATCACGATGAAGAAGCTGTACGCGCTGGCCAGCACGACCTACGGCACCAACCACCAGTTCACCACCGACGGCTCGCCCGAGCTGGCCGACGTGCAGATCGGCGGCAACTGGTCCACCGTGCTGGTGGCCGGCCTGAACGGCGGCGGCCGCGGCTACTATGCGCTCGACATTACCGACCCCTCCAATCCGAAGCAGCTGTGGGAGCTGTGCGCCGATCCCGCCATATGCAGCACCAACGATCCCGACATCGGCCTGACCTTCGGCAACCCGCAGTTCGGCATGTGGAAGGGCCAATGGGTGGTGTTCCTCACCTCCGGTTACAACAACGTGCCCGGCGTGGACGGCGTCAATTCCGGCAGCGGCCAGGGCATCCTGTACATCGTCGACGTCGGTACCGGCGCCGTGCTGAAAAAGATCTCGACCCTGGCCGGCGACACCACCACGCCGTCGGGGCTGGCCAAGATCACCTCGATCAGCACCGACCCCAACATCGATCCGGTCACCACCTACATCTACGGCGGCGACAACCAGGGCCATATGTACCGCTTCGACCTGACCGACGCCAGTGGCGCCACCGTGCCGGTGGTCAAGATGGGCGATTCCGGCCCGCTGCAGCCCATCACCACCCGTCCGGATGTGACCTTGTGCGGCGTGACCACCACCGTCACGGTCGGCGGCGTCTCCGTACCGAGCACGACCGCGCAGCGCGTGGTGTTGTTCGGCAGCGGCCGCCTGCTGGACCTGCCGGACACGGCCAACACCGACACCCAGAGCCTGTACCTGCTCAAGGACAACGGCCTGCCGCTGACGATACGCGGCAGCGGCATGGTCAAGCAGACGCTGAGCCAGGTCGGCAGCGGCAGCAACATCACCTATGCGATCACCAGCAACGCGGTCGACCTGAGCACCAAGGACGGCTGGTACTTCGACTGGTCGCTGCATCCGGGCGAACGGATGAACCTCGATCCGCAGATCGTCAGCGGCGTGGCCAACGTGGTGACCAACCTGCCGACGTCCTCGTCGTCTTGCAACGTCGGCGGCTCGTCCAACGCCTACCAGGTCGACATCTGCACTGGCAACGCCTTGCCTGGCGTGCCGGCCGGCAGCATCCTGTCGAACACCTCGGCGGCGGTCGGCTTCATCATCATCCGGCTGCCGAACGGGCAGCTGAAGATGATCAGCACCCTGGCCACCGGCGAAACCAAGACCACCTCGCTGCAAGAGGGCAAGTCGGCCGAGGCGCACCGGGTGGGCTGGCGCCGGGTCAAGGGGGAGTAAAGAGTTCACACGGGGCGGCCAAGTATCGGTAAAATCGAGGGTTTTGCAAAACCGCCTCAGATCGCGAACAAATGGTCAACGATATCGAAAACGCAATACCCGAAAATAACGACGACGCGAACACCGCGATCAACGCCAAAACACCGGCGCTGATCGCGCGCGAAGTACAGCGCCGCCGCACCTTCGGCATCATTTCCCACCCGGATGCGGGCAAGACCACGCTGACGGAAAAGCTGCTGCTGTTCTCGGGCGCGATCCAGATGGCCGGCACGGTCAAGGCGCGCAAGAGCGGCCGCCACGCCACCTCCGACTGGATGGAGATCGAGAAGCAGCGCGGCATTTCCGTGGCTTCGTCGGTGATGCAGTTCGAATTCCGCGACCACGTGGTCAACCTGCTCGACACCCCGGGCCACCAGGACTTTTCGGAAGACACCTACCGCGTGCTGACGGCGGTCGACTCGGCGCTGATGGTGATCGACGCCGCCAAGGGCGTCGAGGCGCAGACCATCAAGCTGCTCGACGTGTGCCGCATGCGCAACACGCCGATCGTCACCTTCATGAACAAGATGGACCGCGAGACGCGCGATCCGCTGGAGCTGCTCGACGAGCTTGAATCGGTGCTGAAGATCCAGTGCGCGCCGGTGACCTGGCCTATCGGCATGGGCAAGAACTTCCGCGGCGTGTACCACCTGCTGAACGACGAGATCATGCTGTTCAAGGCCGGTGAGGAAAAGGCCGACGGCGCCTTCGAGATCATCAAGGGTATAGCCAATCCGCGCCTGCAGGAGATGTTCCCGCTGGAGATGGACCAGCTGAAGATGGAAGTGGAGCTGGTGCACGGCGCCTCGCATCCGTTCGACCTGGAGCAGTTCCTGTCCGGCGTGCAGACGCCGGTGTTCTTCGGTTCGGCGATCAACAACTTCGGCGTGCGCGAGATCCTGTCGGCGCTGGTCGACTGGGCCCCGGCGCCGCGCGAGCGCGACGCCACGGTGCGCGCGGTCGATCCGAAGGAGCAGCCGTTCACCGGCTTCGTGTTCAAGATCCAGGCCAATATGGACCCGGCGCACCGCGACCGCATCGCCTTCCTGCGCGTGTGCTCGGGGCGTTTCGAGCGCGGCATGAAGGTCAAGCACCTGCGTCTGGGGCGTGAGATCAAGGTGTCGTCGGTGGTGACGTTCATGGCGTCGTCGCGCGAGCAGGTGGAAGAGGCGTACGCCGGCGACATCATCGGCCTGCCCAACCACGGCAACATGCAGATCGGCGACTCGTTCTCCGAAGGCGAACTGCTGACCTTCACCGGCATTCCGTACTTCGCGCCGGACTTCTTCCGCTCGGTGCGCATCCGCAACCCGCTGAAGATCAAGCAGCTGCACAAGGGCTTGCAGCAGCTGGGCGAGGAGGGCGCGGTGCAGGTGTTCAAGCCGGTGCAGGGCGGCGAGCTGGTGCTGGGCGCGGTCGGCGTGCTGCAGTTCGAGGTGGTCGCCAGCCGGCTGATGAACGAATACGGTGTCGACGCGGTGTTCGAAGGCACCAGCATCAGCAGCGCGCGCTGGGTGTCCAGCGACGACAAGAAGGCGCTGTCGGACTTCGAGGACGCGCTGGGCCACAACGTCGCCTACGACGCGGCCGGCAACCTGGCCTACCTGGCCACGTCCAGCGTCAACCTGCGCCTGACGCAGGAACGCTGGCCGAAGCTGCAGTTCCACGCCACCCGCGAGCACTCGGCCAAGCTGGTCTAAACAAACCCGGGGTCAGATCTGACATTCGGACACGAACTCTACCGTAGCGGCTGTTACGGTAGAGTTCGTGTCCGAATGTCAGATCTGACCCCGGATTACTTAATGGGCCGCCATGGCGCGCAGCAGGGCCGGCACCTCGGCGCTGATCTCGCGCGCCAGGTAGCCCAGCGGGCCATGCTGCAGCGCCAGCTGTTCACCCGCCATCGCGTGCAGCGCCACGCCCCACGACGCCGCCTGTTCCAGCGCGGCGCCGCGTGCCGCCAGGCCCACGATCAATCCCGCCAGCACATCTCCCGATCCGGATATCGCCAGGCCGGTGTTGCCGCCCTGGTGACGCCATAGGCGGCCCGACGGCGCGGCGATCGCGGTCACCGGACCCTTCAGCGCCACGGTGGCGTGCCAGCGTTGTGCCGCCCGCCGCGCGGCCGCTTCGGGCTGGATGGTGATTTCCAGCTTGTCGGCGCCGCTCAGCGCCGCCAGTTCGCCGGCGTGCGGCGTCAACAGCACAGGCTGGTCGAAGCGGTGGCTGCCGTGGCTGGCGCGCACGATGCTCATGCCGGCGGCGTCGAGGATCAGCGGCACCTCGGCGCAGTGCGGCAGCAGCGCCCGCACCAGCACCGTGCTGGCCGCGTCGTCCTGCATGCCGGGGCCGATCAGCACCGCGCTGGCTTGGCGGCAGGCGTCGCGCAGGCTGTGCCCGCTGTCCTGCAAGCCGCCCTCGGCGGTCTCGGCCAGCCCGATCACGCGCGCTTCCGGCAGCGTGACGCCGATCTGCGGCGCCACGCCGGCGGCCGTGGCGATGGTCAGCTTGCCGGCGCCGGCGCGCAGCGCCGCGGCGGCCGCCAGCAGCAGCGCGCCCGGCATCTCGCGCGAGCCGGCGATGATCAGCACGTGGCCGCGCGTTTCCTTGTCGGCCTCCGCGTCCGGCATGGGCAGCGGCCAGTCGCGCAGCGTGGCGGCGGTGATTTCAATGATGTGTTCGGTGTCGTCCATGATCATGATTTGGGTGCGGCCGGCAGGTCCGGCTGATGGGTGACGGGCGTGCCGGACTGTTCGAGCGGCGCGACGAAATTGGCGCGCACCAGCACCAGCTTGCCGTGCTTGCCCGCGCCGGGGTCGTAACGGTATTCGGTGATGCCGCAGTTGGGCACGTCGCCGGCGCGGTCGATCGCCAGGATCGCGTCCTCGTCCATGCGCTCCAGCAGGTAGCGGAAGCAGTTGACGATCACCTGGTGCGCGACGATCAGCACCCGCTCGCAGCGGTACTCGCGGGTGATGGTGTCTAGCGTGCTGCGCAGGCGCAGGATGACGTCGCACCAGCTCTCGCCGCCCGGCGGACGGAAATAGAACTTGCCCACGTGCTGGCGCTGTTCGGCCAGCTCCGGATATTTGTCGCGGATACCCAGCGGCGTCAGCCGATCGAGGATGCCGAATTCTTTTTCGCGCAGGCGCTCGTCGGCCACCACGGCGCTCAGCCGGTCACGGTCCAGCGCGTCGAGCACCGCCTGCGCGGTGGCGCGCGCGCGGGCGTAGGGCGAGAACAGCACCACGCTGGGCCGCGCCTCGGCCGGCAGCGCGCCGAACCAGCCGCTCATCGCCACCGCCTGGCGCCGGCCCAGCGGCGACAGCGCGACGTCGACGTCGCGCCCGGCGATATCGATCAGCAATTGCGCGCCGGCTTCGGCGGCGTCGCGCGCGACGTTGCCGGCGCTCTGGCCATGCCGCGCCAGCCACAGCTGGTGCGGCCATTTCTGTTCGCTCATGAGCGCCCCTCCAGTTCGAGCTCCACCCATACCGGGGCGTGGTCGCTGGGCTTGTCGCCGCCGCGCACGTCGCGGTCGACCTCGGCCGCCTTCAGCGCCGGCGCCAGGGCGGGGCTGAGCAGCAGGTGGTCGATGCGCAGGCCGGCGTCGCGGCTGTAGGCGTTGCGGAAATAGTCCCAGAAGGTGTAGATCTTTTCGCCCGGATGCATGGTGCGCAGCGCGTCGCACCAGCCCTGTTCCAGCAGCCGGTGGAAGGCGGCGCGCACCTCGGGGCGGAACAGCGCGTCGTCGACCCAGCGCTCGGGCTTGTAGACGTCGAGCTCGGTCGGCATGACGTTGAAGTCGCCGGCCAGCACCACCGCCGCGCCGCTGTCGAGCAGCCTGGCCGCGTGCACGATCAGCCGTTCGAACCATTGGAGCTTGTAGTCGAACTTGGGGCCGGGCGCCGGATTGCCGTTCGGCAGGTACAGGCCGGCGATCAGCACGCCGCCGACCACCGCTTCGATGTAGCGGCTTTGTTCGTCGTCCGGATCGCCGGGCAGGCCGCGCCCGACCTCGACCGGCGCCTCGCCGCGGGCCAGGATGGCGACGCCGTTCCAGCTCTTCTGGCCGTGCCAGACGGCCTGGTAGCCGGCCTCGTTGATAGCGGCTTCGGGAAACTTGTCCTGCGGCGCCTTCAGCTCCTGCAGGCAGACGGCGTCCGGCCGAGTGCGCTCCAGCCATGCGAGCAGGGCGGGCAGGCGGCTGTTGATGCCGTTGACGTTGAAGGTGGCGATGCGCATGAGCCGATTATCAGTCAGCCGCGCCGCCGCCACCGTGCGTGGCCGCACATACCGCCGGCGTTGGCGGTACTAAGCTGGCGGCATATCCGGAACGAGGAAGTGACATGGACAACAGCAAATCCGGCCGCGTGGTCGGCATCATCCATCCATTGCGCGCGCCGCCTCCGCGCAAGCAGACCTGGCCCGGCTGCAATCCTCAGCCGCTGCGGCTGGTCGCCCGGCCCGACAAGGACATGGCGCGGGTGGTGGAAAACGGCCTCGCCTTGTACGCCTGCAAGGGCCACATCGCCGCGATCGACTATTTCGCCGCCCAGGGCGTGTCGCTGCGCACCATTTCGCGGGTGCTGTGGCAGCCGGAGCAGCGCCGCAACAGCTGACCCCTCCGCATATTTTTTGTTTGACAAGCCGCCGTTTGTAGTCTACTGTATTATTCAACTAATACACGGATACGACTGGCGATGACTTCCCATACCCCCTCCCTGTACACGATCGCGACCGGTTCGTCCGAGCCGATCTACCGCCAGCTGATCGAGCAGACCCGCCGACTGCTGGCCGCCCGCGTGCTGGCGCCGGGCGACGTGCTGCCGTCCGTGCGCGAAGTGGCGCAGGCGCTGGCCGTCAATCCGATGACCGTCTCCAAGGCCTACAACATGATGGAAACCGAAGGCCTGCTGGCGCGCAGCCGGGGCATCGGCATGCTGGTGGCCGAGCGCAAGGCGGCGCCGCACAGCACGCACGAACGCGAAGCGCTGCTGCGGCCCACGCTGGAGCGGGCCGCCGCCGAAGCCCGTCAACTCGAACTCGATCCGGACGCCGTGATCGCTCTCTTTAATAAAATCCTGAAGGAAGAGAAATGAATGCATCGATCGTCAATGTCGCCAACCTGCATAAATCGTTCGGCGGCCAGCAAGTGCTGCAGGGCGTGAACTGGGACATCGCGCCGGGCAAGGTGATCGGCCTGCTGGGCCGCAACGGCGCCGGCAAGTCGACCCTGCTCGAATGCCTGCTCGGGCTGCGCGAGGCCGACGCCGGCGCCAGCACGCTGTTCGGCCAGCCGGCCGCGCAGATCGGCGACGAGGCGCGCGCCAACATCGGCTACGTGCCGCAGAAGTCGGAGCTGTTCGAGTGGCTGACGCCGGCGCAGATGCTGGACTATTTCAAGGCGCTGTACCCACGCTGGAACGAGGCCAAGGTGGCCGGCCTGATGGAGCGCTGGGGCCTGGCCGACTGCGCCGGCAAGCAGATCGGCCGCCTGTCCGGCGGCGAGAAGCAGCGGCTGTCGATCATCCGCGCGCTGGCGCACGATCCGCGCCTGCTGGTGCTGGACGAGCCGGTGGCCAGCCTCGATCCGGTCGGCCGCCGGGACTTCCTGCACGAGCTGGTGGATGGCGTCATCGAGCGCGATACGACGGTGATCTTCTCGACCCACATCCTGTCCGACCTGGAGCGGGTGGCGCTGGACGTGGCGTTCCTGCAGGGCGGCAAGATCACCTTGCAGGCGCCGCTGGATGAGCTGCTGGAGAGCACGCACCGCATCACCGGCAGCGCCGCCGCGCTGGCGCCGCTGCGCTTCCGCGACGAGATCGGCCGCCGGCAGGACCGCAGCGGCGGCGTCAGCATCCTGGCGCGGCTGAGCGGGCAGGAGGCGGCCGACCTGCGCGCCGGGCCGGAGCTGCGGGTCGAAACCCTGAGCCTGGAAGACCTGTTCGTCGAGGTGACCAAATGAGCGCGGCCTTCTACGACGGCTACGGCCAGCTGATGCGCCAGGTGATACTGGACCGCTGCGGACGCGGCATGATGCTGCGCGTGAGCGCGCTGCTGGCGGCGGTGGCGATCGGCGCGCCGCTGCTGTTGCGACTGTCGCCGGCGCTGCCGCGCTTCGGCGGCGCGGTCGCCGCCTGCGCTGCTGCGGCGGGCATCCTGCTGTGGTGCGGCACCTGGCTGCGCAGCGCGGCGCGGCAGAACCAGCCGGAGTACGCCGGCCTGGTGCCGCAACTGCGGCGCCGGCTGATGGTGCTGACGGTGCTGGTGCTCGTCGCCACGACGCTGCTGGCTTCGGCGCTGCTGGCGGCGGTGTTCGGCCATTTCGGCTACCTGCTGGCGGGTGTCGGGCTGTTTTGCGTGTACATGCTGTTCGTGCAGCGCTACATGCTGCTGGTGTTCCTGCCGTCGGCGGTGATCCTTGCATCGGTGTCGGTGGAGCGGCGGCTGGAACAGCTGATCGGCATGGCCGCCGCGGCCGGCGAGCCGGCGGTGGCGGGCGTCGGCCTGGTCGTGGTCGCCGCGCTGGGCGCGTGGGGACTGCTGGCGGTGTTCCCGCGCGGTGGCGACAACCATTGGACATGGCACAGAAAACTCAATGCGCGCCTGGCGCGCCAGCGCAACCTGGCGCCGTCGGCTGGCGCTCCCGCCGCCAGCGGCATGCCGCGCTGGGTGAAGTTGTGGTGCACGGCATCGGGCGCCGTCTATCGGGCGACGCTGCGGCGCGACAACCGGCGCGCCGTCCCGGCATCGGCCGCGCGCATGATGATGCATACGGTGGGCGTCGAAGGCCATCACGGCGTCGCCGTCGGCGGCCTGCTGCTGCTGGCGTTGATGACGGTGCTGCTGGTGCTGTACCTGGGCCCGGACGTCCGCCTGGTGCAGCAAATGGCGCAGACCTCGGTGATCCAGATGTCGGTACTGTTGGCGCCATTGACCTACGCCGGCGGCGCGGCCTGCGCCATCAGCCGCCGCGGCACGGAGCAAAGCCTGTACCTGCTGACGCCGGGCGCCCCGCGAGCGGCCGCGCTCAACCGTCTGCTGGCGCGCACGCTGCTGACGCGTTTCCTGCTGGTCTGGCTGGCGGCCTTTGCCTGTGCGGCGGGGCTGGATGCGGCGATCGTCGGCGGTCCGCCGCTGCGCGGCGCGACCTTCGTGATGGCGATGGCGGTGCTGCCGTTCGGTCTCATACTGCTGCGCGACTACGCCGGCATGCCGTTCAGCTACAACCATACGATGATCCTGGGCGGCTGCTTTGCCGGGGCGGTGGTCTATCTGGTGGCGATGCAGGTCGAGCGCAGCGTGCCCGGTATGCCATGGTTCTGGCTGGGCAGCGCGCTGGCGCTGCTGTCGGTGCTGGCCATGGGACTGCGCTGGCAGCGCATGATGGCGCTGCCGCAGGCGTTCCCCGCGGGCCGGCTGGCGGTTTGACGCGCGGCCGCTCAGTTGGACTGCAGCACCAGCCCCACCGTGACGACCTGTTCGACGGCGCCGCGCGCCAGGCGCCGGCCCCAGGTGGCGTCGATCTGCAGGTGGTCGGGGATCAGCGCGTGGGCCAGGCCGAACTGGTAGCGCGAGCCGGCGCGCTGCTGGCCGTAGACTTCGGCCGTCAGCGAGTCGCGCTCGCCGAGCTTGAACTCGGCGCCGCTGCCCCAGGTGGCGCTGCTGCGGCGGACGTCGGCCGGGCGCATCACGCCCAGGTTGACGTGCACCAGCACCGCATCGCCGCGCAGCGAAAAGCTGAGCGGCACGTTGGCCGACAGGTCGCCGTCGCCGCTGCGGCCGGTGCGGAACTGGTCGGCCAGCACCAGTCCCAGGCCCCAGCCGTCGGTCTCCAGCGGCTTGAACACCGTCTTGGCCTGCACCCGGCCGAAGTGCACGGTGCGGCTGTGCGGGCCGGCCGTGTCGTCGGCCCAGGCGCCGCCGACGGCCAGCTCCCAGTCGCCGCCGACATTGCAGGCCGGCGTGGCCCAGTATTCGTCGTAGTGCTGCGCATGCTGCGCGTAGGTCTCCAGCTGGCATTGGCCGGGCGCGGCAATGGCGGCATCGTCGACCGTCATCGGACGGCCGGCGTGGGCGCAGACGGGCGCCAGCAGGAGGACAAGGGCGGCAGGGGCGGCGTATGCACCGGCTGCGCGCAGCCGGGCGAGGGAAGTCAACATCATCATCATTACAGTTCAATATTCATTCGAGGCGCCGCCACTGTAGCGCCATCAGATGAAACTGTGATGACAACTATTTGGCGGCGGTAGCCAGCGGCTTGCCTTTTTCGACCACGTACACGCCGACCAGCTTGAGCGTACCGCTGCCGACGTTGAGGGCGTCGTGCACGGTGCCGGCCGGGATCACGAACGATTCGCCGGCCTTGACGCGGCGCGGGTCTTCGCCGTCGATGCGCAATTCGCCTTCGCCTTCGAGCACGTAGCTGATCTCGTCGCCGGGATGGGTGTGGCGGCCGGCGGTGGCGCCGGCGTCCAGCTCTACCCTGGCCACCACCGCTTCGCGGCCGGGCACCGAGACGTCGGCCTTCTTGATCACCGTGCGGCGTATCCCGGGGGCCTGGGCCAGCAAGGTGCCGGCGGCGCCGGCAAGCAGCAGGACGAACAGCGTGTTGCGAATCAGCGTGGTGCGGGCAAACGGAAGCGGTTTCATGGCGTGTCCTTTCGGCGGAAGGTACATCGAAGGCTGTCGTATGGCGGTGCGCAGGCAGATTGTACGACAGACGGTCCGGCGCCGCTAGCCGATGAAGCGGCGGCGTTCGCGCAGCAGCGCTTCCAGCTCGGGCGCGGCCATCGGCCTGGCGAAATAATAGCCCTGCATGATGTCGCAGCCGGCCTCGCGCAGGAACTCGACCTGCTGCGCGCTTTCGACGCCCTCGGCCACCACCGACAGGTTCAGGCTGTGCGCCATGGCGATGATGGCGGTGGCGATGGCGGCGCCGTCGCCCGGCACGTCGCTGACGAAGCTGCGGTCGATCTTCAGCTGGTCGATCGGGAAGCGTTTCAAATACGCCATCGACGAGTAGCCGGTGCCGAAGTCGTCGATCGACAGGTGGATGCCGGCTTCCTGGATGCGCTGCATCAGCGCCAGGTTGGCGTTGACGTTGTCCATCATGACGCCCTCGGTGATTTCCAGCTCCAGCACGCCGGCCGGCAGCCCGGTTTCCTTGAGCAGCGCCAGCACCTCGTCCATCAGGCCGACGTCGCGCGTCTGCGCGGCCGACAGGTTGACGGCAAAGTGGGCGATGTCGTCGAACAGGCCCTGGCCGCGCCAGGCGGCGGCCTGGCGGCAGGCCGTCTGCAGCACCCAGCGGCCCAGCGGGACGATGACGCCGCTTTCCTCGGCCACCGGGATGAATTCGGCCGGGCTGACCGTGCCCAGCTCGGGGCAGGTCCAGCGGCACAGCACTTCGATGCCCGTCATGCGGCCGCTGCGCACGTCGATCTGCGGCTGGTAGTGCAGGGTCAGCTGGTTTTCCTGCAGCGCGCGGCGCAGGTTGGCCTCCATCTTCAGGCGCTTGTGCGCGCGCAGCGCCATCTCGGGCAGGAACATTTCGTAGCCGTTCTTGCCCAGGCTCTTGGCGTAGTACATGGCGGTGTCGGCGCCGCGCATCAGCGACAGCGCGTTGTCGCCGTGCGCCGGGTAGACCGCCACGCCGATGCTGGCGCTGACGTGCAGCAGATGGTGCTCGATCTGGAACGGCTCGGACAGCGCGCGCAGGATCTTGCGCGCCACGGTGTCGGCTTCGCCGGCCGCTTCGGCCGCTTCGATGATGACCACGAACTCGTCGCCGCCGATGCGGCAGATGATGTCGTGCGCGCGCAGCGTGCCGCGCAGCCGCTGCGCCACCAGCTGCAGCAGCAGGTCGCCGCAGTTGTGGCCCAGCGTGTCGTTGACCACCTTGAAGTTGTCGAGGTCGAGCAGCAGCAGGCCGACCGCGGTGTGCTGGCGGTCGGCGCGCTTGAGGCAGGCGGCCAGCCGCTCGTTGAACTCGTTGCGGTTCGGCAGCGAGGTGATGGGATCGACGTGGGCCAGGTAGTGCAGGTGCTGCTCGGCCTTGCGCACGGCGGCGCGCATGCGCGCCACCAGCAGCCAGGCCAGGCCCAGCGCGGCCAGCGCGGCGGCCACGGTGAAGCCGGCAAAGCCGGTCAGGCGCTGGTACAGCGGCGCCAGCGAGGCGCGGATGACGACGCTGCCTATCATCTCGCCGTTGGCCGACACCGGTTCGAGCACCTCCAGCGTGGCGCCGCTGAATTGGCGCCGCTCGGCCAGCAGTTGCGGCGTCAGCGCGGGCGCGGCGGCGCCGTCGCGCTGGTAGCCGGCCAGCGGCCGGCCGGCGCGGTCCAGCACGGCCGCGCTTTGCACCGCCGGCGACAGCGCCAGCCCGGCCAGCGTTTCGGCGGCGGCGCGCTGGTCGCCGAACAGCAGCGCGGCGGTGCTGTTGTTGCCGGTCATGCGCGCCTGCACCTGCAGGTCGTCGAGCAGCGCGCCGCGCAGCGCGATGTACTGGAACAGCACCAGCAGCACGCCGGCCAGGGCCTGCGCGGCGCCGGCCACCATCAGGTTGCTGCGCGCGACGCGGCTGCCCAGCGGGCCGGGCCGCAGCGAGATGTTCGGCAGCGGCGTGGGCGACTGCGGCGGCTTGCTCATTGCACGCTCCTGGCCAGGCGCAGCAGCTTGGAGCTGAGCAGCAGGCGGGCGCTGCGCACCGCGCCCAGGTCGGCGTCGAACACGACGCGCTTGTCTTCCATGAACAGCGACAGCATGGCGCCGGCGGCGGCGATCTGGCGGTCGTCGGCCACCGTCAGCACGCTGGCGAAGGTCAGGCTGCGGTGCAGCAGCGGCCAGCGCTCGCGGTCCTGGCGGTCCAGCACCAGCAGGTGGCAGCCGCGCGTGCTGTCGCCGGCCAGCGCCCGCACCGCCAGCCGGTGGCCGTTGACGGTCTTGTCGGCCAGCGCCTGCAGCGCGTCGAACAGCGTGTTGCCGGCGTAGGCGCACAGCTGCAGCGGATCGCCGGCCGCCAGCGCGTCGGCCGGCCATTCGGCAAACACGGCGAAGTTGAAGATGTAGGCGGCCTTGAGCTGGTATTCGGCCACCGGCGCGGTGACCGGCGGCGGCACCTGCGTCCAGGCGCCGCCGCTGGCCGCCAGCAGCAGCGCGCACAAGGCGCCGCGCGACGCGGCGCGCAGGGTGGACGGGGAGAAAAGGTGCGCGACGGGCATGTCAGTAGGCCAGCGTCAGTTTGAGCTGCAGGCGGCGGCCGTCCTGGGCGATGGCGTTTTGCCGGTGCTCCTCGGCGGCCGGGTCGGCGTAGCGGCGGTCGAACAGGTTGTAGGCCGCCAGCGCGACGTCGCAGTGGCGCGTCAACCGCTGCGAGTACAGGTTCAGGTTGGCCAGCAGGTGGGCGCCGCTGCGCCCGCCCTGTATCATTTGCCGCTGCCCGACGTACTGGGCTTCGACGCCGGCGCGCCAGGCGCCGGCCAGCGGCAGCGCCAGGTTGAGCTTGGCCAGCTGCGGCGGCGTGTTGACGCCGTCGCCGGCGCCGTCCTGGCGCACCCGCTGCCAGGTGTAGCTGGCGCGCAGCCGCGCCGAGTTGGCCCAGTTCTGCTCGTATTCGAGTTCGATCCCGCGCGCGACCGCCGTGCCGGCGTTGATGAACATCGGCAGCTCGCCGGTGTCGACGGCGGCGATCAACCCCGATACCTCGTTGCGGAAGGCCGACACGGTGAGCCGGCGGTTGCCCGCCAGCTGGCGCACCAGCGCCAGTTCGCTGCTGCGGATGCGCTCGCGGCCCAGCGCCGGATTGGCCAGCTGGCCGCCGGCGCCGGGCACCTGGTAGAAGCGCTCGTAGAGGTTGGGCGCGCGGTAGGCGCTGCCGTACATGGCCTTGACGGTGGTGGCGACGTCCCACTGCCGGACCAGCGCCAGGCGCGGGTTGAACACGCCGCCGCTGCCGGGGTGGTGGTCGTAGCGCAGGCCGGCGTTCAGCAGCAGCGTCGGCGTCAGCGCCACCTGGTCCTGGACGTACAGGCCGATGCGCCGGCCTTGCCGGTTCTGTTCCAGGTAGCTCTGCGCCGGTTCGAGGTCGAAGTTGAGCAGACGCAGCCGGTAGTCGTCCTCGAAGTCCAGCCCGGCGAGCAGCTTGTGGCCGCCGGCGGCGGCCAGCGCGCGCAGTTCGCCGCCCCACCAGCGGCCGGTGCTGAGGTCGCGGTTGAGGGTGCGCAGTTGGTTATCGGTGACGTAGTCGCCCAGCGTTTCGTAGGCGCCCCAGTACAGCCGGGCGTCCAGCTCGGCCCGGGCGCCGAGCGCGCCGTGCCAGGCCAGGTCGGCATAGGTCTGGTCGTCGATGGTGCGCGAGCGCGGGTCGTTGAAGGCCTGGCTGAACGAGGCGGTCGGCACGCCCTTGTCGCGTTCGGCGTGCAGCAGGGTGGCGGTCCAGGCGCCGCGCGTGGCCTTGGCGTACAGGCGGCTGCCGCTTTCGTAATCGAGGCCGCGGGCCACGCCGTCGCTGCCGTCGCCGGCGTAGTCGGCGTAGAACAGGTCGCGGCCGTCGGTCTTGTAGCGGCTGGCCGACAGCAGCCAGTCGATGCCGGCGCCGTCGCGCCAGCCGTGGCTGGCGCTGGCGCGGCGCGCGCCGCCCTGGCCGCCGCTGACGCTGGCGTTGCTGCCTTCGAGGTCCTGGGCGCGGCGGGTGATGACGTTGATCACGCCGAAGAAGGCGTTGGCGCCGTAGATCGACGAGCCGGGGCCGGGCACGTATTCGATGCGCTCGACCAGCTCCAGGTCGAGCGGGAATTCGGCGCCCAGCGGGGCCTGGTCGTAGACGGCGTCGTTGACGCGGTTGCCGTCGATCTGCAGCAGGAAGCGGGTATTGTAGTCGCCCGGCCGCAGGAAGCCGTGGGCGCCCAGGTAGCTGTAGTTGCGGTCGTAGCTGACGTACAGGCCGCGCACGCTGCGCAGCGCGTCGGCCAGCGTGCGCCAGCCGTAGGCGCGGATGTCGGCGGCGGTCAGCACGGTCACGCTGGACGGCGCCTCGCTGGCGCGCTGGGTGAATTTGGAGGCGCTGTATACTTCCAGCGCCATCAGCTGTTCGAGCGGCAACGCGGTCAGGTCGGCGTCCTGCGGCGCGGCGGAGTGGTCGGTGCTATCGGCGGCGGCGTGGCGCGCGGGCGCCAGCGTCAGCAGCAAGGTCAGCGCGGCCAGCGCACGGCGCGGTGGACGCGGGATTTTGTTTCTCATAGTTAAGATGGTGGCAGGTCGCGGCGCGCTTGTACAGGGGCGCGCGGCGGCTGCCGTGTTGCAATGGCGTTTCCGCAACAGGTAGCGGTGTCAGTGGCGCTGCTGGCGGCCCAGCCATAGCGCATCGAGCACCGAGCCGGCCCAGCAGACGATGCACACCAGCGCGGCGCCGTTGGTGGCCGGATTGTCAATGCCGGAGGCGTTGACGCGTTCGAGGATGGCGAACGGGTCGAACGGCAGCTTGCCGCTGTTGATGTCGTCGACCAGCGTGCCGGCCAGTACCAGCGTGGTGCGCAGCAGATAGCCGGCCGCCAGCAGCGTCGGCACGATGAACAGCAGGCCGCGCAGGCCGCGCCGCAGCGCCAGGTGGCCGAGGCCGGGGAACAGCAGCGCCGAGATCAGCGCCGCCTTGGTGGAGGCTTTCATGGGGTTCCTGTTGTTTCTTTGTCGGGCCGTGGTGGAATTGACTAAACGCAATATTAGGCCGGGTGGCGTGACGTAGATTACAACATCTTACCTGCCGGGGGGAATCATGCGCGCCTTGTTTGCCATCATCCTGCTGCTGAGCGGCCCTTACATTGCGGCCGCCGCCGCGCCCAACGAAAAAGACGCGGTCGCGCTGGCCGAGAAGGGCGCCCGGTTCGTCCGCACGCACGGCAAGGCGGCGATGATCGCGCGCATCAACAGCCGGGACCCGGAATTCAACCAGGGCGCGCTGTACCTGGCGATGCGCGACCTGGAAGGCATCACCGTGGCCCATCCGACCACCGCGCTGATCGGCAAGAACCTGCTCGACGTGCCGGACGCCGACGGCAAGCCGTTCCGCCGGGAGATGGTGGCGGTGGCGCGCGGCCAGGGTCACGGCTGGGTCGGCTACAAGTTCCGCAACCCCGAATCGGGCAAGGTCGAGGCCAAGACCACCTACGTGCTGCGGGTGGGCGACGTGGCGCTGGAAGCCGGCATCTACAAGCACTGAGCCGCGATGCTCAGCAAACTGAGGATAGGTCCCAAGCTGCTGCTGGCGCCCGGCGTGGTGCTGATCCTGCTGATCGTGCTGTCGGCGGGCGCCGGGCTGGGCATGGTGCGGCAGAACCAGCGGCTGGAGGACATGGTGCAGCAGCGCGCCGTGCGGCTGAAGGCGGCGGCCGACCTGGTGGCCGGCGCCCAGCACGCGCACACCGAGATCTACCAGCTGCTCACCTGGATCAACGCCAGCTTCTCGCCGCCGCGCATCGACGCGCTGGTGCGCGACATCCACGCCCGCCACGCGGCGCTGGACCGCCAGTTCGCGCAGCTGGAGATGGCCACCCAGAACTCGGCCGCCGAGCGGCGCTTCGTGGCACAGTCGCAGGCCGCGCACGCGCTGTACGTCCAGGCCATCGCCGACGTCATCGAGCTGGCCATGGTGGACCAGTCGATGGCGGCCAACGCCATGTCCAAGGCCGAGCGCGCGTTCGACGTGGTGGCGCAGCGGCTGGAGCAGTTGTCGCGGCTGGAGCAGTCGCTCAGCGAGCGCGCCTACGCCGACGCCGAAGCCGAGTTCAAGTCGCTGTCGACCATGATGCCGGTGGTGGTGGCGCTGTCGATCGCGCTGTCGCTGCTGGTGACGATGGCGGTGCGCAACGCCATGCTGAAGGAGGTGCGCGAGATCGGCGCGGCGGCGGTCGACCTGGCCGAGGGCAACCTGACGGTGAAGAACCGGGTCTACGGCAAGGACGAAATCGCCGAGACGGCGCGCGCCCTGGACACCAGCATCCGCAACCTGAACACGACCTTGAAGACGATACTGGCGTCGGCGCAGTCGATCGACACCGCCTCGCGCGAGATCGCGCAGGGCAATGCCGATCTGACGCAGCGCACCGAGGCGCAGGCCAGCACGCTGGAGGAGACCAGCAGCTCGATGCAGGAGCTCAGCGCGACCGTGACGCAGACCGCGTCCCACGCGCAACTGGCCAACCAGCTGGCGCGCTGCGCCACCAGCTTCGCGGTGCGCGGCGGCAGCGTGGTGCAGCGGCTGGTGGTGACGATGGCGGCCATCCGCGGCAGCTCGCGCAAGGTGGTGGAGATCGTCGGCGTGATCGACGGCATCGCCTTCCAGACCAATCTGCTGGCCTTGAACGCGGCGGCCGAGGCGGCGCGCGCGGGCGCGCACGGGCAGGGCTTCGCGCAGGTGGCGGGCGAGGTGCTGACGCTGGCGCAGCGCTCGGCCACTGCGGCGCAGGAGATCAAGCTGCTGATCGCCCAGTCGGTGGCCGAGATCGAGGGCGGCAGCCGCTCGGTGGAGGAGGCCGGCGTCAGCATGGAGGAGATCGTGGCGTCGGTGCGGCAGGTGGGCGACATCATCGGCCAGATCAGCGAGGCCAGCGCGGAACAGGCGCAGGGCTTGCAGGACGTAAAACAGGCCATCGTCGAGATGGACCAGGTGACGCAGCAAAACCTGCTGCTGGTGGAGCAGGCCGCCGCCGCCGCGACCGGCCTGCAGCGCCAGGCCGTCACGCTGTCGGAGGCGGTGGCGACGTTCAAGCTGGACGAAGGACGCGATCCGCCCGGGTTGGTCCATCCGGCGGGCTCGCCCCGCGTGGCGCGTCTGCGTCTGGCGTCGGTGCGCAGCTAGGCGCCCACCCAGCGGTCGCCCGGCTGTTTCAAGTATTTATTGAACACATAGCCCCACGGCATGGCGATCGGGATGATCACCACCACGGCTATCTCAATCAGGTTTTCCAGCATGGCCTGATCCAGCGGGCCTGCCTGCCAGGCCGGCAGCGCGACGACGACCAGCCACAGGACTTTCCAGCTCAGCTCCCACAGCAGCACCGGCAGCATCTGCAGCGGATAGCGGATGCCGAGCGCGCACAGCAGGCCGAACGCGGCCAGCATGCAGTTGACGAAGCCCTGCATCAGGCCCCACGGCTGGGTGTGATGGATCACGCCGGGCCAGATCACCAGGCCCAGGCCCACGGCGATGATCAGGTAGACGGTTCTCAGCATATACAGGCGTAACAACGATACTTGATGCATGGCGTGGCTCCTTAAAAAGTGGACTACTCGACTTCCTTCAATACCTTCTCGACCTGCGCCAGCCGCGACTGGACGTCGGCCAGCGATGCGCCCATGGCCTTCAGCGCGGCTGCCGTTTCGGCCTGCGCGGCCGCCGATTTCTCGGCGATCTGCCGGTACTCTTCATCGTTCTCAAAACGCAGCCTGGCCTGCTTGACCGCGGCCAGCGCGCGCAGGCCGAAGACCGCGACGATGGCCGCCAGCGGCAGGGCCAGGGTTAACAAATAGATGTGTTCGGACATGATGGCCTCTAGGTTTCAGTGTTGTTGGACAGGGTTTTCGCCGCCTCGGCGATCAAGGCCGGGGTCAGCTCGACGGCAAAGGCGTTCACTTCAAAATAGTTCAGCGCCTTGCCGTCGGTGGACAACTCCAGCTGGCTGGCGACCAGCCCGGCGTCCTGGAGCTTCTGCAGATGCAGGTGCAGCAAGGGCCGGCTGATGCCCAGCTCGCGCGCCATCTGGCTGACGTAGTTGCGTCCGCCCGCCGACAGGGCGGCGATGATGCGCAGCCGGTGCGGATTCGACAGCGCCGCCAGCATGGCCAGCAGCTGGTCTCCGGTGGGGGTTGGCGTTTTCGATTTCATGTGTAAAGAATATCTGACAGGTGTCAGCGTGTCAAACACTTTAGGCAAAAAAAAGCCCGGCGCGTGCCGGGCTTCGTGAGGAGCGGGTGATTTACTCGTAGTCGCTCATCGGCGCGCAGCCGCAGAACAGGTTGCGGTCGCCGTAGACGTTGTCGGCGCGGCCGACCGGCGGCCAGTACTTCTGCTTGCGCAGCGACGGCACAGGGTAGGCCGCCACTTCGCGGCTGTACTTGCGCTCCCAGACGTCGGCCGTCAACACCTCGGCCGTGTGCGGCGCGAACTTGAGCGGGTTGTCCAGCTTGTCGAATTCGCCGCTTTCAACCTTGGCGATCTCGCCGCGGATGGTGATCATGGCGTCGATGAAGCGGTCCATCTCGGCCTTCGATTCGCTCTCGGTCGGCTCGATCATCAGGGTGCCCGGCACCGGGAAGCTCATGGTCGGCGCGTGGAAGCCGAAGTCCATCAGGCGCTTGGCCACGTCCTCGTTGCTGATGCCGGTGGCATCCTGCAGCGGACGCAGGTCGATGATGCACTCGTGCGCCACCAGGCCGTCGTGGCCCGAGTACAGCACAGGGAAGTGCGGCGACAGGCGGCGCGCCATGTAGTTGGCGTTCAGGATCGCCGTCTCGGTGGCCGCGGTCAGGCCTTCGGCGCCCATCATCGCGATGTACATCCACGAAATCGGCAGGATGCTGGCCGAACCGTACGGCGCCGCGCTGACCGAGCCGATGCCGGCGTTGTCGCGGATATAGCCGTTCGAGCGCTGGTTGGGCAGGAACTTGGCCAGGTGCGCGCCGACGCCGATCGGGCCGACGCCAGGACCGCCGCCGCCGTGCGGGATGCAGAAGGTCTTGTGCAGGTTCAGGTGCGACACGTCGCCGCCGAACGAGCCCGGCGCCGCCACGCCGACCAGCGCGTTCATGTTGGCGCCGTCGATGTAGACCTGGCCGCCGTGGCCGTGGACGATTTCGCACAGTTCCTGGATGCCTTCCTCGAACACGCCGTGGGTCGAAGGGTAGGTCACCATCACGCAGGCCAGGTTCTTCGAGTGCAGCTCGGCCTTGGCCTTCAGGTCGGCCAGGTCGACGTTGCCGCTGGCGTCGCAGGCGGTCACCACCACCTGCATGCCGACCATGTTGGCCGACGCCGGGTTGGTGCCGTGCGCCGACGACGGAATCAGGCAGATGTTGCGGTGGCCTTCGCCGCGCGAAGCGTGGTAGGCCTGGATCACCAGCAGGCCGGCGTACTCGCCCTGCGAACCGGCGTTGGGCTGCAGCGACACGGCCGCGTAGCCGGTCAGCGCGCACAGCATCTCTTCCAGCTGGGCGATCATCTCGCGGTAGCCGACGGTTTGCGCGTCCGGCGCGAACGGGTGGATGTTGGAGAACTCGGGCCAGGTGACCGGGATCATCTCGGACGTCGCGTTCAGCTTCATCGTGCACGAACCGAGCGGGATCATGGTGCGGTCCAGCGCCAGGTCCTTGTCGGCCAGGCTGCGCAGGTAGCGCAGCATTTCGGTTTCGGAGTGGTAGCGGTTGAACACCGGATGCGTCAGGTAGTCGCTGGTGCGCGCCAGCGATTCCGGGAACGAGCGCGAAACAGCCGCTTCGACGGTGTCGAAGTCCGGGCCGTGGGCCGGGCCGCCAACCGGATGCGCGAACACGGTCCACAGCAGCGCGATGTCTTCGCGGGTGGTGGTCTCGTCGAGCGACACGCCGACATGCGAGGCGTCGATCACGCGCAGGTTGACGCCGTGCGAATGGGCCGACGCGTGCAGCTGCTCGGCGTTCTTGACGGCGACGGTCAGCGTGTCGAAGTAGCTGTCGTTGACGACGGTGTAGCCCAGCGTCTTCAGGTTGGACGCCAGCACGCCGGTGTAGCGGTGCACGCGCTTGGCGATCTGCTGCAGACCTTTCGGGCCGTGGTAGACGGCGTACATCGACGCCATCACCGCCAGCAGCACCTGCGCGGTGCAGATGTTGGAGGTGGCTTTTTCGCGGCGGATGTGCTGCTCGCGGGTTTGCAGCGCCAGGCGGTAGGCCTTGTTGCCCTGGGCGTCGATGGTGACGCCGACCAGGCGGCCGGACATGCTGCGCTTGAATTCGTCGCGCGTGGCCAGGTAGCCGGCGTGCGGGCCGCCAAAGCCCAGCGGCACGCCGAAGCGCTGGCTGTTGCCGACGACGACGTCGGCGCCCCATTCGCCCGGCGGCGTCAGCATGGTCAGCGCCAGCAGGTCGGCGGCGACCACCACCATCGTGCCCTTGGCCTTGATCGTCGCCACGTCGGCCGCGTAGTCGCGCACCGCGCCGTTGACGCCAGGGTACTGCAGCAGCACGCCGAAGGCTTCGCCGATGCCGGCCAGCTCGGCCGGATGGAAGCCGCGCACCTCGATGCCCAGCGGCTTGGCGCGGGTCTCGACCACTTCGCGGGTCTGCGGCAGCACGTCGTCGGCAACGTAGAACACGGCAGATTTCGATTTGCCCACGCGCTGCAGCAAGGTCATGGCCTCGGCGGCGGCGGTGCCTTCGTCCAGCATCGAGGCGTTGGCGATGCCCATGCCGGTCAGGTCGGTGACGGTCTGCTGGAAGTTCAGGATCGCTTCCAGGCGGCCCTGCGAAATCTCCGGCTGGTAAGGCGTGTAGGCGGTGTACCAGGCCGGGTTCTCGAAGATGTTGCGCAGGATGACGCCCGGCGTCAGCGTGTTGTAGTAGCCCTGGCCGATCAGCGACTTGAGCACCTTGTTCTTCGAGGCGATCTTTTTCAGCTTGGTCAGCGCTTCCTGTTCCGGCATCGGCTGCGAGTACGCGCCCAGCGGCAGCGCGCCCTGGTTGCGGATGTTGGCGGGAACCAGGGCGTCGATCAGGGCGGCGCGCGAGGCGTAGCCGAGTACCGACAGCATGGCTTCCTGTTCGGCGGCGTCAGGGCCGATGTGGCGGGCGATGAAGGCGTCGCGGGCTTCGAGTTGGGTCAGGCTGGTGCGGGTCATGATATGGGGGCGGGGAGCTGAGTAAGTGAGCGGGACGGCAAATCAGCCGCTGCCGTCATTCCCGCGCAAGCGGGAATGACGGTGCGGCGTGGCGGCGAAATTACGCTTCGGTGGTCTTGCCGTAGGCGGCGGCGTCCATCAGGCCGTTGATCGCTGCGGCGTCGGCCGGCTTGATCTTGAACAGCCAGGCGCTGTAGGCGTCGGTGTTGATCGATTCCGGCGCGCTGGCCACGTCTTCGTTGACGGCCACGACTTCGCCGGCGATCGGCGCGTAGATGTCGCTGGCCGCCTTGACCGATTCCACCACGGCCGCGTCGTCGCCGGCGCCGTAGGTGGTGCCCACTTTCGGCAGTTCGACGAAGACGATGTCGCCCAGCGCGTCCTGCGCGAACTCGGTGATGCCGACGGTGACGGTGCCGTCAGACTCAGCGCGTACCCATTCGTGGGATTCGGTGTACTTCAGGTCTGCAGGAATATTCATGTAAGGCTCCAGAGGGTAGGTGTCAGGGGTACTAATTTATACAGCAAGGATTTTACCGTTACGCACGAACGGCAGCTTGACGACGGACGCGGCCAGCTTCTTGTCGCGGATCTCGACGTGCACGGTGTCGCCGACGGCCACGCCGTTGGGCACGCGCGCCAGCGCGATGGCCTGCTGCATGGTCGGGCTGAAGGTGCCGCTGGTGATCTCGCCGACGGCGTCGGTGCCGGCCACGACGACCTTCTGGTGCGCGCGCAGCACGCCGCCTTTTTCACGCAGGATCAGGCCGACGAACTGGGCGTTCTGGCCCATCGCCTGCAGCGCGGCCTTGCCGATGAAGTCGCGCTCGGCGACCAGGTCGATGGTCCAGGCCAGGCCGGCGTCCAGCGGGTTGACGGTTTCGTCCATGTCCTGGCCGTACAGATTCATGCCCGCTTCCAGGCGCAAGGTGTCGCGCGCGCCCAGGCCGGCCGGCTTGACGCCCGCCGCGGCCAGCGCGTTCCACAGCTTCTCGGCCTGGTCGGCGGCGACGCCGATCTCGAAGCCGTCTTCGCCGGTGTAGCCGGTGCGGGCGATCATCGCCTCGCCGAACACAGGGCTGTGGGCGAAGGCCACGTTGAACGGCTTCATGTCGGCCGTGCCTTCCTTCGATTCCGGGATCACCTGCCATACCTTGGCGCGGGCGTTCGGGCCCTGCACGGCGATCAAGGCCATGGCGTTGGCGCCGTCTCCATCCCTGCGCTGGGTGATGGTCAGGCCGCTGTTGGTGGCGGTGTTTTGCTGCTGCATCCAGGCCACGTCTTTTTCGGCGGTGCCGGCGTTGACCACCAGGCGGAACCAGCTCTCGTTGATGAAGTAGACGATCAGGTCGTCGATGACGAAGCCCTGCGGGTTGAGCATGCACGAGTACAGCGCCTTGCCCGACACCTGCAGCTTGTCGACGTTGTTGGCCAGCAGGCCGCGCAGGAAGGCGCGCGCGTTGTCGCCCTTGATGTCGACCACGCACATGTGGGCCACGTCGAACATGCCGACGTCGGTGCGCACGGCGTTGTGTTCTTCGATCTGCGAACCGTAGTTGACCGGCATGTCCCAGCCGCCGAAATCGACCATGCGGGCGCCGGCGGCGCGGTGGGCGTTGTTGAGTGGGGTGGCTTTGAGCGTCATGATTCCTCGGTCCAATTCGAATAGGGGTTAACAGAACATACAAGGAACGGCTAAAAAGCTGATTCCACAATGATCGCAGACCCCTCTGTCCTTGGTACCTGAGAGATTACGGAGAAATGGATCTCCGCGCGCCCCTTCGGTGGGCCGCCGGCGTATGCCGCGGCCGCTCTCCAGAGTTGAGCCAAACTGGCCCCTTGATCGGTCCTTTTGCCTGAGAGTTTTTGGGTAGTGCCCCTTCGGCGGCTGCTCCGGCGAATTCGCCCGGCAACCCTCTCCCGATCAAGACTCGGGAATATATGTCAGAAGGGCGATATTGTCAATCTTGACGGCAACGGTGGCGGCGATGGTGGCAACAATACCCGCGCACGAATGAATGCAACAATAAGGCCGGCAAAACAACTATTTGCTAGAATAAACCACACCTATTCGAGAGCCCAGCCATGAGCCAAGATTCAACTACTTACGAGGGCCACGCGTGGTTCACCCTGTCCGGCGACGTCAACAGCGACATGGTGCGTCGCGTGTTCGACGCGGTCGCCGACATGACGGAGGACCGCATCACCACCGCCCATATCCTGATCCAGTCCAACGGCGGCTACGTCAGCGACGGCATCTGCCTGTACAACTACCTGAGCAAGCTGCCGATCCGCATCTGCACCTACAACGCCGGCGCGGTGGCCTCGATCGCGGTGATCCTGTTCCTGTCCGGCTCGGAGCGCTATGCCAGCGACACGGCGCGCTTCATGGTGCACAAGTCACACGCCAGCGCGCCGCACGGCGCCCGGCCGGACGCGCTGCGCATCATCGTCGAGGGCTTGCAGGCGGACGATGCCCGTACCGAGCAGATCCTGCGCGAGCACGTGCAGCTCACCGCCGAGCACTGGCGCATCCACGAATATTCCGATTTGCACCTGACGGCGTCCGAAGGCCAGGTGGTAGGGATGATCAATGAAGTGAAGGATTTCGTGCCGCCGCGCGGACAACGGGTGGCAAACATCTGATGCGGCGCCGGGGCTGGCGCCGCAGTGACCGCCGCTGGCCTCACCGGCCTCGCCGGCTTATTCAGCGGTCTTGATTACCGGAGCCGCCGGACTGTTTCTTGCCGTCGTTTTTGTGGCTTTGACGGCCGGCCTCCACGTGCTGCTCATGGGTGCCGCCCTGCGTGCCGCCGCTGCTGCCGCGCGATCCGCTGGACGAACCCTGGCCGCCGGACTGCTTGCTGCTGCCCTGGTTGGAGCCTTGTTTACTACCGCCACCTTTTTGATTCGAGTTCATTTTGATTCCTTTGCGAAAGTGAAAGAACGTACTCGCCGGATTCGCGCCGACACTTGAAATTCCGCCGCGTTTCAGGTGTGGCAATGATGCGTTTTCGTGTAGGGGATCGCTATCGGAATTCCTCTTGGTGGCGTGTAGGAGCATGCCTTGCTGCCCGCTTAAAATTCCTCCCACTCGGCCTGCTGCGCGGCGCCGCTATTTCCTTTTGCGCGCTTGCCGCCGGCCGCCGCCGGTGCGCCGGTGCGCGCCTGCTTGCGGCGCTCGGCCGGCTTCGGCAACGCCCGCAACGGCTGCCGGACTTCCGCCGAGTCCGCCAGATCCACGGCCGGTTCGGCAAATTCGCCATCCGCAGCGCTGCCGCGGGGCCGCCCCCCCCCCCCCGGCGCCCCCCGCCCCCCCCCCCCCCCCGCCCCGGCCCCCCCCCGCCCCCGCCCCCCCCCCCCCCCCCCCCCCCCCCCCACCCCCCGGGGTTTCTTTTAGTGCCTAATCATCGG
>NZ_JBGLYQ010000054.1:0-45151 GCF_047304105.1 Duganella sp. Dugasp56 | reverse complement strand
GTCCATCCCCCCACAAGTCCCCCTCGCCCGACCCGGGGGCTTGTGGGGGGATGGATGCAGTGGGCGTCGCGGCCCATGCTGCCCTCGTGGGGTTGGCGCCGCAGGCGCCCCAGGGCGGGATGCGGCCGGCTTCATAGCGCGAGCGGCGGCTCAAAGGCCATGCCAGCGGCCTTATCGCTGGCATGGCCTTTGAAAGCGGCCTGCCCTCACTTCAGGTCGTTCGGGGTCAGCGGAGCGCGCAGCGCTGCGCGGGTGTCGGGGATTAGCCGTGCGGCCAAGGGGGAGCGCAGCTGCCCCTTGATGAGCAGGCGTTGCGAGAGGAGGACTGGAGGCGGACCACAGGTCCGGTCCCGCAGGGACGGAGCGCAGCGACCCGCAAGGAGGACGGGCCCGCAGGGCCTCGCCCGGCGTTTCCTACGGCTTGACGGCAGCACCGTGACCGGCGTGCAGCTGCCGGATCAGGTTCTCATAGTCGAACGAATGCTCATGAGTCGGATAGGCGTAGGCGACATAGGCCTGCGCCGCGTAGGTAATCGTCCAGTGCGCCGCCTCGGGCGACAGCGCCCAGCCCAGCGGCGCCGCATGCCCATGACGGCGCGAAGTATCTGAAACCCCACGCAGGCTCTATTCCGCCAGCACCTCCGGCGCGTGGCGCGCCGCAGCCCGCTCCGCTTCCTTGGCCCCAGATGGTTCACCGGGGCGCCGCGGCGATGCGAAGCTACAGCAAGCCTTGCTAATCAGGTTCCCGCTTACGGCGACCAGCTGCCCGGTAGCCTCGATGCGGTCACGTTGTTGACAATGAGTGACCCTTCATATCCCCACCGGAAAGTCAAACTGATCGTATTTTGATGCAAGTAAAAGAAGCTCCTTCGCACTGAGGCGGACGATCCGATAAACGCGCGATACTGGACATGAATAGCGCCCCCGTCACTAGAAAAACCATAGAACCCCACCTACAGCTTCTACTCACGAGGCACCTCCATGACAACCCGCCCTCTCACCACCCACGATCTGCTCGCTCCAGGCCGTGTCCTGATTCTGCGTCCACAGCTACTGCAAAAAGTGCCGCTCAGTGCCCGCACGATCTACGATATGGAACAGCGCGGAGAATTTCCCAAGCACTTCACCATCAGTCCTACCAAAGTCGCATGGGACCTCGCCGAGGTGGACGCATGGATCGCCGAAAGAAAAGCATCCGCAGGCCAAGGCCCGCGGCCCGGTCACAAAAAGCCATAGACCAGTTTAGAAAGTGGCGAATACCCATGCTTACTTGGTCCATTCATCGATCATGTCGGCCCAGGCCTGCAGCATCTCGCGCCGCTGCTCAGCATATTCCGCCTTGTTGTACACAGCTCGCACATTGCGCTGCTCGTGCGCCAGGCACTTCTCTATCCAATCGGTGTTGTACCCGGCCTCATGCAGCAGGGTTGACGCCGTGCGCCGCAAATCGTGGGGCGAAAATTCATCCAGCGCGCAACCGTCCCGGCTCGCGGTTTCTATAACCTTAGTCAGCACGCCATTGAGACTGACGCCGCTCATCGGCCTGTCAATGTCGTAGCGGTTCGGTAGCACGAAACGCGAGCCGCCAGCACAGGTCTTGAAAGCCACCATGATATCCATCGCCTGGCGCGACAAATAGACATTGTGGGGATTGCGCCGCTTCATGCGCGATGCCGGAATCGTCCACAACGCATGTTCAAAATCGACTTCATCCCAAGCCGCGTCCGTCAGTTCGGATTTGCGCACCAGCGTCAACAAGAGCATCTTGCACGCCAGCTTGATCGTCGGTGCGCTATTGATCCGCTCCAGGTACTTGTAGAACTGTTTGATTTCGTTTGGAGACAGGGCCCGATCGCGTGGCACAAACGTCGCGATCGATGTCGGCCGAACGCCTTCGGCCGGATTGGCATGCCGCTCGCCACGCGCGTCCGCATACCGGTACACCTGCAGCACAATTTCGCGCGCATGCACCGCCACCGCCGGCGCGCTCCTATCCACGATACGGTCACACAGAGCTCGCAGCTGCTGCTCCGAGATTTCTGACAGCAGTAACGACCCCAACGCCTTCTTCAGGTCATGCTCGTAAGTGTGTCGCCGCATCGCGCGTGTCGACTCGGCCATCCTGTATTTATCGAGCCACCTTTCTGCCCATACCGAAAACGATTCCTGTGCCTTTTTGCGCTGGATACGTTCGGTCTTGGTGCGTGCGGGCGATTTGCCACCGGACAGAGTCTTGCGCGCTTCAGCAAGGGCCGTGCGGGCCTCGGCGAGGGTCATGCCGCCTCCCCCATACCGGCCAAGCGTCAACGTCTCCTGGCGGCCGTTGACGCGGTAATTGAAGCGAAACGAAATCCCACCGGCGGTGGAGACGTACACATACAGACCGTCGCGGTCCGCGACCTTATAAGGCCGTTCCCGCCCTTTCAAGGATCTCAGCTTTGCGTCTGTTAGCATTTCGCACCTCTGTCGCATACCAGCACGATCGGAAAAACACCGTAAAATCAACAACTTAGAAAATAAACTAGATGTAGTTAGACCTCGCGGAGAAGGGTAAAATTCCGCAAAAATACCATCAACGCACGAACCAACCAAGGCAGACGAAAAAGACCATAGAAATCAAATACTTACACGAATTTCTACCATCAACAGTACCATCACGTACTGTTCAGGCTGTGATGGTATTCGTTGCCTTGGATCATCTACCCCAATTCGCCGTGCCATCATGATGACCATCAAGCCCTCTTGCTTTGCGTTGCATGAGTTTGCCAAAATTCGCGCGACCAAAAAGAAAAAGCCCCTGAAAATCAGGGGCTTAATCTCGTCCGTTTGCCAGCCAACGCCAGCAGCTACCAGCTACGGAATCATTCCCACTCGATGGTCGCAGGCGGCTTGCCCGAAATATCGTAGACCACGCGGTTAATCCCGCGTACTTCATTAATGATGCGGTTCGACACCTTGCCCAGCAGCGAGTGCGGCAGGTGCGCCCAGTGCGCGGTCATGAAGTCCTGCGTCTGCACCGCGCGCAGCGCCACCACGTATTCGTAGGTACGGCCGTCGCCCATCACGCCCACCGATTTCACCGGCAGGAACACGGCAAACGCTTGCGACGTCGCCTCGTACCAGTTGGTCGGCACGCTGTCCTGATCGAAGCCGGGAACCACGACCGGCTCGTACGGCGTGTTGCGCAGCTCTTCGATGAAGATGGCGTCCGCGCGGCGCAGCAGGTCGGCATACTCCTTCTTCACTTCGCCGAGGATGCGCACGCCCAGGCCCGGGCCCGGGAACGGGTGACGGTAGACCATGTCGTGCGGCAGGCCCAGCGCCACGCCCAGCTTGCGCACTTCGTCCTTGAACAGTTCGCGCAGCGGTTCCAGCAGCGACAGCTTCATGTGCTCAGGCAGGCCGCCCACGTTGTGGTGGCTCTTGATGGTCTGGCCCTTCTTGCCCTTGCCGGCCGACTCGATCACGTCCGGGTAGATGGTGCCTTGCGCCAGCCACTTGGCGTTGACCAGCTTGCCCGATTCCTTGTCGAACACTTCGACGAACTCGCGGCCGATGATCTTGCGCTTCTGCTCCGGATCGGCGACGCCGGCCAGGTGGCCCATGAACTGGTCTTCCGCATCGATGCGTATCACCTTGACGCCCAGGTTCTTGGCGAACATGTCCATCACCATCTTGCCCTCGTCCAGGCGCAGCAGGCCGTGGTCGACGAACACGCAGGTCAGCTGGTCGCCGATGGCGCGGTGGATCAGCGCGGCGGCCACCGACGAATCGACGCCGCCGGACAAGCCCAGGATCACTTCATCGGTGCCGACTTGCGCACGGATTTTTTCGACCGCTTCCGAGATGTAATCCGGCATGTTCCAGTCCGACTTGCAGCCGCAGATCTCGTGCACGAAGCGGCCCAGCATGGCCTTGCCCTGCACCGTGTGGGTGACTTCCGGGTGCCACTGCACGCCGTAGAAACGCTTCTCCTCGTCGGCCATGGCGGCGATCGGGCAGCTAGGCGTGCTGGCCATCAGCTTGAAGCTCGGCGGCATTTCCAGCACCTTGTCGCCGTGGCTCATCCACACCTTCAGCATGCCGTGGCCCTCGTCGGTGACGAAGTCGTTGATGCCGTCGAGCAGCTTGGTGTGGCTGCGGGCGCGCACTTCGGCGTAGCCGAATTCGCGCACCAGGCCGTTCTCGACCTTGCCGCCCAGCTGCGCGGCCATGGTCTGCATGCCGTAGCAGATACCCAGCACCGGCACGCCCAGTTCGAACACGGCGTCCGGCGCGCGCGGGGCGTCGCCTTCCAGGGTCGAGCTGTGGCTGCCCGACAGGATCACGCCGGCGGCGCCGTAGTTGCGCACGAACTCGTCGCTGACGTCATACGGGAACACTTCCGAGAACACGCCGGAGTCGCGCACGCGGCGCGCGATCAGCTGGGTCACTTGGGAGCCGAAATCGAGAATGAGGATTTTTGAGTGCATGAGTATCTACTGATGAAGATGAGAATAGAAAAACGCCGGCTCCAAGAGCCGGCGTTGCAAGGACGGTTTAGTCACCGGAACGGTAGTTCGGCGCTTCCTTGGTGATTTGCACGTCGTGCACATGCGATTCGCGCATGCCGGCCGAGGTGATCTCGACGAACTCGGCTTTGTTGCGCAGTTCGTCGATGGTGGCGCAGCCGCAGTAACCCATCGATTGACGCACGCCGCCGACCAGCTGGAAGATGATCGCCAGCACGCTGCCCTTGTAGGCGACGCGGCCTTCGATTCCTTCGGGCACGAACTTGTCGGCCTTCATGGTGGCGTCCTGGAAGTAGCGGTCGGCCGAGCCGTCCGACATCGCGCCCAGCGAGCCCATGCCGCGATACGACTTGTACGAGCGGCCCTGGTACAGGATCACTTCGCCCGGCGCCTCTTCGGTGCCGGCAAACATGGAGCCCATCATCACGGTCGATGCGCCGGCCGCCAGCGCCTTGGAAATGTCGCCCGAGAAGCGGATGCCGCCGTCGGCGATACATGGCACGCCGGTGCCTTCCAGCGCTTCGGCAACGTTGGAGATCGCGGTGATCTGCGGCACGCCGACGCCGGCGACGATACGGGTGGTGCAGATCGAGCCCGGGCCGATGCCGACCTTGACCGCGTCCGCGCCGTATTCAACCAGCGCCTTGGCGGCGGCCGCGGTGGCGATGTTGCCGCCGATGACGTCCACGTGCGGGAACTTGGTCTTAATCCATTTCACGCGGTCCAGGATGCCTTGCGAGTGGCCGTGGGCGGTGTCGACCACCAGCACGTCGACGCCGGCCGCAACCAGCAGCTCGATGCGCTCCTCATCTTTTGCGCCCACGCCGACCGCGGCGCCCACCAGCAGCTTGCCCTGCGAGTCTTTCGACGCCAGCGGGTGCTCGGTGGATTTCTGGATGTCTTTGACGGTGATCAGGCCGCGCAGTTCGAACGCGTCGTTGACGACCAGCACGCGCTCGAGGCGGTGCTTGTTCATCAGGCGCTTGGCCTCGTCGCGATCGGCGCCTTCCGCGCCTTCCTTGACGAACACCAGCTTTTCGCGCGGGGTCATCTTGGCGCGCGCTTCGGCGTCCAGTTCCTGCTCGAAACGCAGGTCGCGGTTGGTGATGATGCCGACCACTTCCTTGCCTTCGACGACAGGGAAGCCGGAAATGCCGTACTGCTCGGTCAGCTTGATGACGTCGCGGATCTTCATCGTCGGCGGGATCGTGATCGGATCACGCAGCACACCGGCTTCGAAACGCTTGACGCGCGCCACCTCGCGGGCCTGGTCCTTGGGATTCAGGTTCTTGTGGATGATGCCTATGCCGCCCTCTTGCGCCATCGCGATAGCGAGACGGGCTTCGGTGACCGTGTCCATCGCTGCGGACAGCAAGGGAATATTCAGGCTGATGTTGCGGGTCAGACGAGTTTTGAGGGACGTATCGGCAGGCAGAACATTCGAGTACGCGGGGACGAGCAGCACGTCATCAAACGTGAGTGCTTTTTGGAGTAGACGCATAGCATTTCCTATAGGCGCAAAAGCAGATTATACAGAATAAACCGCCCCCTGTCCTAACTCTGCCGAAACTTCTGTTTCGCTACCTCCAGAAAACTGCCATCTCAATTGTTAAATATTGCAGCGCGGAATATGTGTTGTTTATGCGCTAATTTTTAAATATTGCTATTTTAACGCTGCCATTAGGCAAACTGATCCGGTGCTCATAAGCCGGCAACTTGACTTTTTTTTAGGGGTTCTACGATGAAACTGAAACTGCTCGCACCTGCTGTACTGGCTTTCGCCGCACTATCCGCGAACGCTGCAGACCAAACCTTCAACATCCTCCCCAACGTCACCTTCGACTTCAACGGGCTGGCATTGCCCGGCGACGGGCTGCTGTCGGACGGTTCGGATGTGCTGACCTTCACCGGCCTGTCCGCTGGCGCCTATAACGTCGTGTTGACGTACAGCGCCAACTTCTCGGATATCACGACCGCTTCGCTGAACGGCAATTCGCCGTCGATCCTGTATCACAGCACGCCGATCAGCCTCGGCGCGTTCGATCTGACGTCGACCGCTCCGTTCACGCTGACGCTCTCGGGCACGACCAGCGGTGCGCCGTTGGCGGCATATTCCGGCCACATCACGGTAACGCCTGTGCCTGAGCCGGAAACCTATGGCATGCTGCTGGGTGGTCTGGGTCTGCTGGGTCTGGTGGCCCGTCGCCGCAAGCAGTCCTGATGTCTCTGCCCGCCATCAAATGATGGCGGGTTTCGTTCGCTCCGGTTGACAGTTGCCCTAAATCATGGCGAAATCTGTCCATGCCTTACTGGAGCGTCCTATGAAACATCGCAACTCCCTCGTTCCTGTGCGCGCCATCGTTGGCGCCGTGCTGCTGGCGGCCTCGTCGCTGGCCCTGGCCCAATATATCTGGATAGACGACAAGGGCGTCAAGCAACTGTCGGACCGCCCTCCGCCGCCATCGGTGCCGGAAAAACGCATCCTGAAGGCGCCCGGCAAGGCGCCGTTCAATCCCAACGCCCCGGCGGAAGCGGAACCGGCCGCCAACACGGCAGAGGCCGAACCGGCCGCCAAGCGCCCGCCCACGCTGGCCGAACGCAACGCCGATTTCAACAAGCGCAAGACCGAGGCTGCCGCCGCCGAGAAAAAAGCCGCCGACGAAGCCAGGCAAAAAGCCGACACCGCCGCCAATTGCGACGCAGCCCGTAAAAACCAGCAGGCGCTGGCGGACGGCATCCGCATATCCAATTACGATAAAAACGGCGAACGCGGCGTCATGAGCGACCAGGAACGTGCGGAAATGGCAACAAAGAACCAGAAAGTGCTGGCCGGCTGCAAATAACCCTTGTCGGCCACGGCGCATGCTGCCGTATGATATCGCTATCAACATCCAACAAGACCCATAATGATCAAGACACAAGCGGGCAAGAGCCGGGCCAGCGGCCGCATCACCCTGGCGATGGTGGCGGAGCGGGCCGGCGTGGCGACGATGACCGCCTCGCGCGCCATCACCCAGCCGGACATGGTGTCGCAGGCGCTGCGCGACCGCGTCGAGCAGGCGGTGACCGAACTGGGCTACGTGCCCAACCGCGCCGCGCGCGCGCTGGCCTCGTCGCAATCGAAGGTGATCGCGGTGCTGGTGCCGTCGTTGTCGAACGCGGTGTTCACCGAAGTGCTGGCCGGCATCCAGGACGCGCTGGACGCCGACGACTATCAAATCCTGATCGGCAACACCCGCTATTCCGACAAGGAAGAGGAAAAGCTGATCGGTACCTATCTGCAGTCGAACCCGGACGGCATGCTGCTATCCGGCCTGACCCACAGCCCCCGGGTGCAGCAGATCCTGACCAATTCGCGCGTGCCGGTGGTGTCGATGATGGACATGTCCACCGATCCGTCGCAGCTGACCGTGGGCTTCTCGCAGTTCCAGGCCGGCTGGGCGATGACCAACTACCTGATCGACAAGGGCCACAAGCGCATCGGCTTCATCGGCGCGCAGCTCGACGAGCGCACGCTGCGGCGCGCCGAGGGCTACCGCAAGGCGATGCTGGACGCCGGCCTGGCCGACATCAAGCTGGAGGTGATGGTGGGCGAGCCGTCGACCATCGCGCTGGGTGCCGAGCTGGTGGGCCGCATGCTGGCCCAGGCGCCCGATTGCGACGCCATTTTCTGCTGCAACGACGACTTGGCGCACGGCGCCATCTACCAGTGCCAGCGGCGCGGCATCGCGGTGCCGGCGCAACTGGCGATCTGCGGCTTCAACGACCTGCCCGCCTCGGCCTGGATGAACCCGTCGCTGACCACCATCGGCACGCCGCGCTACCGCATCGGCTTCGAGGCGGCCACGCTGCTGCGCGCCGTCATCAAGGGCGAGGATCCGCCCAACAAGCAGATCGACCTGGGTTTCACGCTGATGGCGCGCGAAAGCGCCTAGGCGCGACACCCTCGCCTGCTGCACCGCAACATCAAATCTTGTTTACAAATCCAGCCAAAAGTCTACACTTCGGTTAATTCTGTTAGCGCTAACATTGATTGGGCAATATGAGTACACACAGGGGTCAGATACGCTGGGTCGTCATGGGCGTCAGCGGCTGCGGCAAGAGTTCCATCGGACTGCAACTGGCGCACGCGCTGAACGCGCCGTTCATCGAGGGCGACGACTTTCATTCCTACGCCAACGTGGCCAAGATGACGGCCGGCCTGCCGCTGACCGACGCCGACCGCGCCAGCTGGCTGCTGGAACTGCACGCGCAGATCCACGCCGCGCGCGACGGGCACACCGGCCTGGTGCTGTCCTGCTCGTCGCTGAAGCGCAGCTACCGCGACCTGCTGCGCAGCGCCGATCCGCAGTTGCACTTCGCCCATCTGGCCGGCCCGCGCGAACTGATCGCGCAGCGCATGACGGCGCGTCCCGGCCACTACATGCCGCCGTCGCTGCTGGACAGCCAACTGGCTGCGCTGGAACCGCTGCAGGACGACGAAGCCGGCATCGTGCTCGATATCCGCAAGGACCCGCGCGAGCTGGTGCGCGAGATTATAGTTACCGCTAACAAATTCGACGCTCCAGCATCAGGCTGAAGCGCCAACGAGCTCTCCCCGGGGTGTACTATCCATACGCGCCCCGTTCGGGCAGTGAGGGCCCTCCTTCACTGCCTGTTTTTACATCTGTCTGAAAGCGATCGTGAACAAACAACTGACCTGGCGGGAAAAGATCAGCTACGGCATTGCCGATATGGGCTTCAATTTTTATTGGACCAATATCGCCACCTTCCTGCTGATTTTCTACACCGACGTCTTCGGCATCTCGGCCGCCGCCGCCGCATCGATGGTGTTTACGATTAAAATCATCAACGCTTTCACCGACCCGCTGATCGGCGCCGTCGCCGACCGCACCACCACCCGCTTCGGCAAGTTCCGCCCTTACCTGATATGGGTTCCCCTGCCGCTGGCCTGCGCCGCCTTCCTGACCTACACCACGCCCGACCTGTCCGAGGGCGGCAAGATCGTCTGGGCCTACGCCACCTACTTGCTGATGATGGTTTGCTACACCTGCATCAACATCCCGTACAACGCCCTGTCCGGCGTGCTGTCGGCCGATCCGCAGGAGCGTTCCACCGTCAACGGCCTGCGCTTCATCTTCGCCTTTGCCGGCGGCACGCTGGTGACGGCGGCCACGCCGGCGCTGGTGCGCTGGCTGGGCCACGGCGACGACAAACTGGGCTGGCAGCTGACGATGCTGGTGTGGGGCGTGCTGGCCTCCGCGCTGTTCGTGACGACCTTCCTCAACACGCGCGAACGCGTGGCGCCGGCGCCCACGCAGCAGTCCAATGTGTGGCAGGACATCCGCGACCTGTCGCGCAACCGGCCGTGGGTGGCGCTGTTCTTCCTGGCGCTGATCATCATGATCACCATCACGCTGCGCACCACCAGCGCCGCCTACTACTTCAAGTACGTGGTCGGCCGGCCGGAGCTGATGCAGGGTTTCGTCCCCGCCTATATGATCTCGGCCGCCGTCGGCGCTTCGCTCACGCCGTTCCTGACGCGCTTCGTCGACAAGCGCAAGCTGATGATGATCTTGATGAGCACCACCGCCCTGCTGTCGCTGGCCTTCTTCTTCGTGCAGAAGGACCAGGTCACGCTGATGTTCGCGCTGCAGATCGCCACCGGCCTGGTGCTGGGACCGAAATCGCCGCTGGCGTTCTCGATGTACGCCGACACCGCCGACTACAACGAATGGCGCACCGGCCGCCGCGCCACCGCGATGACCTTCGCCGCCGCCACCTTCTCGCAAAAGCTCGGCACCGCCGTCGCGGTGGCGGTCATCGGCTGGCTGTTCACCAAGCTCGGATACGTGGCCAACGTCGCCCAGACTTCCGGTTCGCAGGCCGGCATCGTCTGGCTGATGTCCTTCATTCCGGCGGCCTTCGCGGTGCTCGCGGTGGCCGTCATGTTCTTCTACAACCTCGACAACACCAAGCTGGTCCAGATCCAGGCGGATCTGGAAGCCCGCAAATCTCAATCTTAAACGGAGAGTTTCAATGTTAGGCCCTACCCACGACGGCGACCGCTACGAACTGACCAGCCCCACGGCGATGCCGCGCGCGGCTGGCTTCCTGTGGAACCAGAAGATGATGATACAGGTGACCTGCCGCGGCTACGCCACCGCGCAGTTCATGCAGCCGGAGCCGGCCAAGTACGCGTACGCGCCCAACCTGGAAGCGAAAACCTTCATGCAGCCGGAGCAGAACTACTACGCGCACCATCCGGGCCGCTTCTTCTACATCAAGGACGAGGAAACCGGCGAGCTGTTCTCGGCGCCGTACGAGCCGGTGCGCGCGCCGGTGGACAGCTACAATTTCTCGGTCGGTAAAAGCGACCTGTCGTGGACCATCGAGCACCTGGGCGTGCGGGTCGAGCTGAATCTGAGCCTGCCCGTCAGCGACGTGGTGGAGCTGTGGTCGCTGCGCGTGACCAACCTGTCGGGCCGGGCGCGCAAGCTGAGCGTCTACCCCTACTTCCCGATCGGCTACATGTCGTGGATGAACCAGTCCGGCGAATACCGCGCGGACCTGGGCGGCGTGGTGGCCAGCTGCGTCACGCCGTATCAAAAGGTGGCCGACTACTTCAAGCAGAAGGACTTCAAGGACAAGACCTACTTCCTGTGCGAGGAAGCGCCGGTGGCGTGGGAAGTCCGGCAGATGGCGTTCGAGGGCGAAGGCGGCTTGCATAATCCAGGCTCGCTGCAGGACGAACAACTGGGCAACAGCGACGCCCGCTACGAGACGCCGACCGCCGTGGTGCAGTATCGCCTGGCACTGGCCGCCGACGAGGCGCACGACTACCGCTTCATCTTCGGCCCGGCCTTCGACGACGCCGAGATCCGCGCCGTGCGCGAAAAATACCTGAGCGCCGACGCCTTCGCCGCCGCCCGCGCCGACTACGCCCGCTACATCGCCGGCGGACGCGGATGCCTGCAGATCGAAACGCCGGACAAGGAACTGGACAACTTCGTCAACAACTGGCTGCCGCGCCAGGTGTTCTACCACGGCGACGTCAACCGCCTGAGCACCGATCCGCAGACCCGCAACTACCTGCAGGACAACATGGGCATGAGCTTCATCAAGCCCAGCGTGATGCGCAACGCCTTCCTGCACGCGCTGTCGCAGCAGGAAGCCAGCGGCGCCATGCCGGACGGGATCCTGCTGGCCGAAGGCGCGGAGCTCAAATACATCAACCAGGTGCCGCACACCGACCATTGCGTGTGGCTGCCGGTGGCGCTGAAGGTCTACCTCGACGAAACCAACGACTACGACGTCCTCAACGTGGACGTGATCGGCCACGAGAACGGCATCGCCCTCACCGTCTCCGAACGCGTGAGCAGCGCCATGGACTGGCTGTTGCAGTCGCGCGACCAGCGCGGCCTGAGCTACATCGCCCAGGGCGACTGGTGCGATCCGATGAACATGGTCGGCTACAAGGGCCGCGGCGTGTCGGGCTGGCTGACCGTGGCCACCGCCTACGCGCTGAACCTGTGGGCGGATATCTGCGAACAATGCGGCGCCGGCGCATCGCTGGCGGAAAGCGCGAAGCACTTCCGCGCCGGCGCCATCGCCGTCAACCGCGCCGCCAACGAACACCTGTGGGATGGCCAGTGGTACGCGCGCGGCATCACCGACGACAACGTCACCTTCGGCATCGCCAAGGATGTCGAAGGCCGCATCTGGCTCAACCCGCAGGCCTGGGCTATCCTCGGCGGCACGGCCAGCGAGCAGCAGCGCGCGTCGATGCTGGGGCAGGTCGAGGAGCAGCTGGCGACGCCGTACGGCGTGGCCATGTTCGCGCCGCCGTTCAGCGCCATGCGCGACGACGTCGGCCGCGTCACGCAGAAGCACCCGGGATCGGCGGAGAACGGCGCGGTCTACAACCATGCCGCCGTGTTCTACATCTACAGCCTGTACACCATCGGCGAAAGCGACCGCGCCTACCAGCTGCTGCGCCAGATGATACCCGGCCCGGGCGAGGCCGATTACCTGCAGCGCGGCCAGCTGCCGATATTCATCCCCAATTACTATCGCGGCGCGTATCACGAGTACCCGCGCACCGCCGGCCGCTCCAGCCAGTTGTTCAACACCGGTACCGTGTCGTGGGCCTACCGCTGCTTTATCGAAGGCCTGTGCGGCCTGCGCGGCGACGGCGACGCCCTGCTGGTACGGCCGCAGCTGCCGAAGGAATGGGACGGCATCAAGGTCACGCGCGAGTTCCGCTGCGCGACGTTCAAGGTGTCTATACAACGGGCCGACGTCGATGAAATTCAGGTCTGGCAGGGAGGTAATCGTTTGACTGATGGCCGCGTGACCGGTATCGTTACGGGCGGAGCATATGCGCTGGAAGTTTTGATCCCGCGCTGACCATTACATCTCAAAATTATAAGGACACCGCATCATATGAAGAAGCGTCTCTGGCTGTCACTGGCACTGGTTTATCCACTCATGTTAACCGGCGCGGTGCATGCCGCGGACGATAGCCGTCCATGGCTCAACAGCACGCAGTCCGCCGACGTCCGCGCCGATGCGCTGGTCAAGGCGATGACGCTGGATGAAAAAATCCAGACCGTGTTCGGCTACTTCTCCACCGAATTCTCGCCGAAGAACTTCGCCCAGCCCAAAGACGGCCGTCCCGATTCGGCCGGCTACATTCCAGGCATCGCCCGTCTCGGCCTGCCGTCGCAATGGCAGTCGGACGCCGGCGTCGGCGTGGCGACGCAAGCCGTGTCGAAGAAGCCGTACGAGCGCACTTCCCTGCCCTCGGGCCTGGCCACCACGGCCACCTGGAATCCGCAGCGCGCCTTTGAAGGCGGCGCGATGATCGGCTCCGAAGCGCGCAGCACCGGCTTCAATTTCCTGCTGGCCGGCGGTGTCAACCTGATGCGCGAACCGCGCAACGGCCGCAACTTCGAATACGGCGGCGAAGATCCGCTGCTGGCCGGCGTGATGGTCGGCGAACAGATACGCGGCATCCAGTCCAGCCACGTGGTCTCCACCGTCAAGCACTATGCGTTCAACGACCAGGAAACCAACCGCAATCACGTCAACGTCAAGATCGAGGACAAGGCCGGCCGCATGTCCGACCTGCTGGCGCTGCAGTTCGCGATCGAGCGCGGCAAACCGGGCGCCGTCATGTGCTCGTACAACCGCGTCAACGGCGCCTACGCCTGCGAGAACGACTACCTGTTGAACCAGGTGCTGAAGCAGGACTGGGGCTTCCCCGGCTTCGTCATGTCCGACTGGGGCGCGACCCACTCGACGATTCCCGCCGCGATGAACGGCCTGGATCAGCAGTCCGGCCACCCGTTCGACAAGGCGGCCTACTTCAATGAAGGCCTGAAGGAAGCAGTGGTCAACGGTCACGTGCCGATGTCGCGCCTGGACGATATGGTGAAGCGCATCACGCGCAGCATGTTCGCCAACGGCTTGGTGGAGCACCCTGTCGCGGCCCCTGCTTCGCCCAGCGCTGGTATCGATTTCACGGCCCACGGCAAGGTCACCCAGGCCGACGCCGAAGAGGCCATCGTGCTGCTGAAGAACCAGAACAACCTGCTGCCGCTGGGCGCGGGCGTACGCACCATCGCCATCATCGGCGGCCATGCGGACGTCGGCGTGCTGTCGGGCGGCGGTTCGGCGCAGGTCTATCCGCTGGGCGGTTCGGCGGTGCCGAACGAAGGACCTAAGCACTTCCCGGGTCCTATCGTGTACCACCGCTCGTCGCCGATGGTGGAAATCGCCGCGCAGACCAAGGCCAAGGTCGTCTACAACGACGGCAAGGATGCCGCCGCCGCAGCCAAGCTGGCGGCGTCCAGCGACGTCGCCATCGTATTCGGCAACCAGTGGCTGGCCGAAAGCTTCGACGCGCCGGACCTGAACCTGCCGGGCGCGCAGGATGCGCTGATCGCCGCCGTGGCGAAGGCCAATCCGAAGACGGTGGTGGTGCTGCAGACCGGCGGCCCGGTCGTCATGCCGTGGCTGAACAATGTCGGCGCGGTGCTGGAGGCCTGGTACCCGGGCACCAGCGGCGGCAAGGCGATCGCCCGCGTCATCAGCGGCGAAGTCAATCCGTCGGGCCACCTGCCTGCCACCTTCCCTGCTTCGGTGGCGCAGCTGCCGCGCCAGGTGATCGACGGCGACGACAAGACCAAGGATGAGAACATCATCGAGAAGGTCACCACCGACTACAACATCGAAGGCGCGGCGGTCGGCTACAAATGGTTCGACCTGAAGGGCCACAAGCCGCTGTTCCCGTTCGGCTACGGCCTGTCGTACACCAGCTTCGCCTATTCGGACCTGAGCGCCAAGGCGGCCAGCGGCGGCGTCGAGGTGAGCTTCAGCGTGAAGAACACCGGCAAGCGCGATGGCAAGGCAGTGGGCCAGGTGTATGTGTCGCCGGTAGGCGGAGGCTGGGAAGCGCCGAAGCGCCTGGGCGGCTGGGACAAGCTGGCGCTGAAGGCCGGCGACAGCGGCAAAGCCAGCGTGCGCATCGATCCGCGCCTGCTGGGCGTCTACGACAGCGCCAGCAAAACCTGGAGGATCGCCGCCGGCGACTACCTGGTGACCCTGGCCGAATCGGCGGGCGCCGCACCGGCGGCCAGCGTCAAGCTGCACCTGGACGCGCAGACCGTCAACGTCAACGGTCGTTAAGCCGATAATCGGCTACTGCTCGGGCGCGGACAAGGCCGTCAACAACGGCGCCGCGCCCTGGCGGAAGGTGCGCTTGACCAGCGCATCGTCGAAGTATTTTGCGTAGATCATCGGGATGACCTGCTCGCTCACCATCGCTTTCAGCGCCATGGTGAAGCGCGCCCGCACTTCCGGCGTGATGTTCTTCTTCGACAGGTAGACACCGGCAAAGCGCGATGTGGTTTCCGGCATCGGGATCACCAGCGCCCTGTCCTTGAAATACGCCGACTTCAGATACTTGGTGTAGATCGGCGGCGTCGCCAGCGTGCCGGCGGCGCGGCCCATTTCCAGCTTGCCGAACACCGTCTCGAAATCGTTGACCACTTCCAGCCTGCCGGCCGAGGCCAGCAGCGCCAGCTGGGTCTCGACGGCGGCGTCGTAGGTCATGCCGCGCGTGACGTTCAGCCGCCCCGTGCCGCGCGCGACAAAGTCGCTCAGGCTGGTGTAGCGCTGCCCGCCGGGATCGGTCAGGATCAAATCATATTGCAGGTAGGTGTAAGGCAGGTGGGTCGCGTAGGCGTCGCGCTCGGGCGTGCGCAGCGCGGCCATCGTCATGTCGACGCGGCCCGCTTCCAGTTCGACGAACAGGCGCTGGCGCGGGAACCACAGGAATTCGAATTTGCAGCCGGTGCGGCGGGCGAGTTCGTTGACGACGTCGACCGAGATGCCGCCGATGTGGCCGTTGCTGTCGCGGAATGCGGTGTAGCCAAGGTCGCTGAGCCCGACCCGTGTCGACGACGGACAGCCCGCCCCCGCCTGGACGGCGGCCGGACTTAGCCACAAACCGGCAATCAAACAGATCCAGTTGCGCCTGTAGCGTCTCATCGTGGGCTCATTGTGTGGGATAACCAGAGTGTAACGTAGCTGTCCGACATGTACCAGCAGGAAACTTCCGAGTGTTGCGAACGCTTGATCAATGCCGCGCCCCGATCCTGGGTGGCAACGTACACTTGTCGACAGCCACGAAGGAGAATGTTATGAGCCTGTCGCCCGCTAAGCAAGCTGAGCTGCAACGTGCGCTGGATGCGGCCGATGCCGACCTGGTCCGGCCCGCGCGGCAGGCGGCGCTGCTGCCAGGCACCATGCCGGCCACGGCCGCGCCGCAGCCGGCCGCGCAGATCGCCGATGCCAACCTGAACATCGTGCGCCACCAGGACAGCGGCTGCATCCAGTTCATCTTTCCGGCGCCGGGCGTGCAGCCGGCCCTGCTGGCGCCCGCCGCGCGGGGCCGCTGGGAATGGATCGTGCAGGCCGCGTTGCGCTGCAGGGAACAGCTGACGCAATCGATGATCGAGAAGATCGAAGCGGCCAACAAGCCGGAGGCGCTGCTGAGCCTGCGCACCGGCACCCCGCAGCCGGCAACGGCGGCCGATCTCGCGGCCTCGCGCGGACGCAAGGTGCTGCTGCTGGTGCACGGCGTGTTCAGTTCGACCGGGGGCGCGTTCGGCGACCTGGCCGCGGACACCACCATGCAGCAACTGCTGGCGCGCTACGATGGCCGGGTCTATGCCTACGATCACTGGACCATCGCCAAGACACCGCAGCAGAATGCGCTGGACCTGCTGTCCCGTCTGCCGGCCGATGCAGGCTGGAACATCGACATCGTCTGCCACAGCCGTGGCGGACTGGTGGTGCGCTCGCTGTTGTCGAACTCCGATGACGCCGTGCTGGCCGCCATCGCCAACCGGCGCGCGGGGCGTATCGCCAGCGTGGACAAGGTGTTCTTTGTGGCGGCGGCCAATCAGGGCTCGCCGCTGGCCTCGCCGGACGACATCCAGCACTTCCTCAACGTGGCGGCGATGCTGGCCTCGTTCAGCGGCGGCATGGCGCTGGACCTGGTGATAGCGCTGGCGCGGATGGTGGTGTCGCTGGGCTTCGGCCGGCCCAGCGTGGAGGCGCTGGCGAACGGTTCGGCGCTGATCGGCCAGCTGAACCGCGGCGGCACGCTGCTGACCAGCGCCAGCAGCTGGTATGTGCGCGCCGATTTCGACTATGGCCGCTCGGCGCTGGCGCAAACCGGCGCGCTGCTCAACCGCCTGCTGCTGGACGCCGACAACGACGTGGTGGTCCCCTACGGCGGCGTGCCGCTGCCTGGCATGCAGATCGCCGACGGCCACATATTGGATATCGGCACACCGCAGCACAAGCAATCCGAGATCTGGCATACCGAGCTCTTCAAGAGCGCCGACACGCGCGATTTCCTGCTCAAGCGGCTGGGCTAGCCTTGCTGACCTTGCGCCGGCGGGCGTTTTTGGGATCGGCGATCAGCGGACGGTAGATTTCCACCCGGTCATGCTCGCGCAGCACGGTGTCCAGCGTCTTCTTCTTGGCGTAGATGCCGACCTGCATGATCGACAAGTCCACCTCGGGCACCTCCTGCAGCACGCCGCTGATGGCGATCGCCTGCTCGATGGTGGTGCCGGCCGGCACCCGCAGCGCGCGCAGGAATTGCACCGCGTCGCTGGCGTAGCACACCTCGATATTGAAGGTCTCAGCTGCCATATACCGTTTCCGCCCGCTTGCAGAAGGAATCGACCATGCTGTTGGCGATCATGCCGAACACCGGCCCGACCAGCTTGGCCAGGATGGCGCTGGAAAACTCGTAATGCAGGTCCAGCTCGATCTTGCAGGCATCCTCGCGCAGCGCTTTAAACGTCCACACGCCGTCCAGGCACTTGAAAGGACCGTCCACCAGCTTCATCTTGATCTCGGTCGATGGCGTGTTCTCGTTGGCGGTGGTGAAGCTCTGGCGCACGCCGTGATAGTTGATGCCGACGCTGGCCACCACCGATTTTTCTTTCCGTTCACGGATTTCCACACCACCGCACCATGGCAGAAATTTGGGATAGTCCTCGATGGCGGCGACCAGATCGAACATCTGCTGGGCGCTATAACCGAGGAAAACTGATTTGTGCACTACTGCCATTGTCTAACCATTTGCTATGATGTTGAATTATCCGCATTTCCATGCGTGAAGCAGTAGTTTAACCGATACCATCTCATGACCATAGCCGACAACAAAAAAGCCTTTTTTGACTACTTCATCGAGGACCGCTACGAAGCGGGCATCGTCCTGGAAGGCTGGGAAGTCAAGGCCATCCGCGATGCCCGGGTCCAGATCAAGGAAGCCTACGTCACCATCAAGGGCGACGAGCTGTTCCTGTTCGGCGCCCATATCAGCGCGCTGCCGACCGCCTCCACCCATATCCACCCGGAAGCCATCCGCACCCGCAAGCTGCTGCTGCACCGCGCGGAGATGGACAAGCTGATCGGCAAGGTCGAGCGTTCCGGCTACACGCTGGTGCCGCTGAACCTGCATTACAAGGGCGGCCGCATCAAATGTGAAATCGGCCTGGCCAAGGGCAAGAAGATGCACGACAAGCGTGCCACAGAGAAAGATCGCGACGGTAAGCGCGAAGTGGCGGCCGCCATGAAGACCCACAGCCGCTGATCCGCCGTGCGCCAGTGTTGCGCGTCCTGTACAAAACCCGGCCCCGCGCCGGGTTTTTTATTGCCTGACGAGTTTCTAATTAGAAACACCCATGCTAAACTGGGAGCAGAATGATTTTACATTCGCGGGTGGTGTTCGCCTGCGAACCAGACAGTGTACTTTTGACGACGAGGCAATAATGGCGCTGAAAACTGCAATGGCCCTGGGAGCCGCAGCCGCTCTGCTACTGGCGGGATGCGCATCGCGCTACACGCCGACCCCGCTGGCCGCGAACTTCCCGACCACCAAGCAGGCCAAGCTGCAAGCGGCTTACCATTGGGGCGTCATTTCCGACAGCATCGAGAAACGCGTGGTGGCCGAGCTCAAGAAGAGCCCGCCCCGTCCGGTCTTCATCAACGAACCCAGGGATCCGTCCGCCTTCCAGCGCGCGCTGTCGACCCAGCTGACCACCTCGCTGGTCAATGACGGCTACGTGGTCACGCGCTCCCCGGCCGGCTCGCTCAAGATCGACATGGACGTGCAGGCCGTCACCTTTACCGCCAACCGTCCGCAATACCGCTATCACGGCGAGCGCGCGGTGCTGGGCACCGGCGTCTGGCTGCTGAGCGAGATCGAAGCGCCGGTCGTGCTGAACCTGGCCGTGGCCGCCGGCGCCTGGGACTCCTACGACTGGTTCAACGCCCAGTTCGCCCCCGGCGCGACGCCCAAGACCGAAATCATCGTCACCGTGTCGGTGTCCGACCAGTTCCGCTACGTGGCGCGCAATACCTCGGCGTACTACGTGGCCGACAGCGACCGCGTCCTTTACGGCATCGTCGATCCGGAGCCGGAGGAACCCAAGCTGACCCGGCTCTTCAAAGTCCGTGGAGACATGTAAATGACCCTGATGTTACGCGCGTCCCTGCTGGTCCTGCCGCTGCTGCTGGCGGCCTGCTCCTCCACCCCGACCAAGGATGAAGGCAATTATTCGACCATCTCGTCCAACCAGTTCATCGACGCCAACTACAAGGCCGCCGATTCGCTGATGCACCAGTTGAGCGGCAAGCTGCTGGCCGACAAGCCGCTGATCATGGCCACCATCGTCAACATCGACGCGCTGGAGCAGACCACGACGCTGGGACGGCTGGTGTCGGAGCAATTGTCGACGCGGTTGGCGCAAGGCGGCCTGAGCATGCTGGAGATGAAACTGCGCAACAGTGTCTACCTGAAGCGCAACCAGGGCGAGCTGATGCTGACGCGCGAGATCGGCGAAGTGGCGACCGCCCACAACGCCCAGGCCATCGTGGTCGGCTCGTATGCGGAGACCAGCGACATGGTGTTCATCAACATCAAGGTGATCCAGCCCAACACCAACTTCGTGCTGGCCGGACAGGACTACGTGCTGGCCAAGGAAGCCATCGTCCGCTCGATGCTGCAGCGGAACTAGCGATCTATACCAGGCGCGGCAGCACATCCACCGCCGACGCCTCCACTTTCAGTCCGATCAGGTCGTCCGCCCGGGTCTTGCCCAGGTTGATGGCCGCGATCGGCTTGCCCGCCTCGGCCGCCAGCTTGCAGAAGCGGTAGCCGGAAAACACCATCAGCGACGAGCCCACCACCAGCAGCGCGTCCGCCTGCTCCATCATGCGCAGGGCGTCGGCCGTGCGCTGGGCTGGAATGTTGTCGCCGAAGAAAATCACGTCCGGCTGCAGCGTGCCGCCGCAGGCGTCGCAGCTGGGCATGTGGAAGTGCTGCAAGGCGTCCAGCTCGACCTCGGCGTCGCCGTCGGGACGGGATTCGGGCACCACGCTGTCCACGCCCGCCGCCGCGCTGGCGGCCAGCTCCGGATTGGCCTGGACCAGCCATTCCTGGATGGCGGCGCGCGGGTGCAGCGTGCGGCAGTCCAGGCAGATGGCGCCGTGGATGTTGCCGTGCAGTTCAATCAGCTTGCGGCTGCCGGCGCGCTGGTGCAGGCCGTCGACGTTCTGCGTGATCAGTCCGTCGATGCGGCCGGCCGCCTCCAGCGCGGCCAGCGCCTGGTGGCCGACGTTCGGCGCCGCCTGCGCCAGCGTCGGCCAGCCGGCCATGCTGCGCGCCCAGTAGCGCCGCCGCACGGCCTCGTCGCGGCGGAAATCCGGGCCCTGGATCGGCGTGCGGCCGCGGCGGACGCCGTCCTTGTCGCGGTAGTCGGGTATGCCGGAGGCGGTGCTCAGGCCGGCGCCGGTGAGCACCAGCACGCGGCGGTGCCGTTGCAAAAAGCCGCCAAGATGGTCGAGTTGCTGATTCAGGTTCATGTGCGCCATGTTAGTCGAGAATCGCGGTGGTAGCATGGAGGCATAAAATTTCCAGGTCCGTAGAACCGTTTTCGTTCGGCAAGGTATTAACTGTGGTAATGGAGGATGTCGGATGCAGCACGGGCAGCACGAGAAGGATGAAGTCGCACTGTTGGCCAGGGTCTCGGCCGGGGACCGGCTCGCCTTCGAAGCATTGTACCGCTCATATTTTTCCCGCTTGTCGCGGTTTATCGGCCGCATGACGCGCAACGCCGCCCTGATCGAGGAAGTGGTGAACGATACAATGTTGGTGGTCTGGCAAAAAGCGGCCAGCTTCGACGGCAGCTGCAAGGTATCGACGTGGATCTTCGCGATCGCGTATCGCAAGACCTTGAAGGGATTGAAGGCCGGCGACGATCCGGTCGAGTCGGACGCCTCGCTGTACGAGGACGACAGCGGCAACCAGCCGGAACAGGCCATCGGACGGCACCAGTTGCGCCAGACCGTGGCCGACGCGCTGGACCAGCTGCCGGCAGCCCAGCGGGCGGTGATGGTGCTGACTTATTATCATGACATGGCCTACAGCGAGATCGCCGAAGTGGTCGATTGCCCGCTGAATACGGTCAAGACCCGCATGTTTCATGCGCGGCACAGATTGAAAGACTTGTTGTGGAACGAAAGAGAGAGCACGCGATGAACGGGCGCATATTCAGGATGGATATCCCGGCGCACCAGGCGGTGCAGGAATTGCTGCCATGGTATGCGGCGTCGCAACTGGCGCCGGAAGAGACGCAGCGGGTGCAGCAGCACTTGCAAACCTGCGCCGAGTGCCGGCAGGAGCTGGAATGGGAACGCGAGATGCGGGCGCAGGCTGCCGTGGCGGCGGCGTCCGGCGCGCTGCCTGACGGCGTCGACATGGAACGGGCATTGGCCCGGCTGATGCCCGCGCTGGGAGCGCAGGAGCACGCCACGACCGGCGACGGCGGCGTGCTGGCCTCTGCTCCCGCCCAACCACCGGCCGCCGCGCCTGGCGCCGTTGCTGCTCGCCAGCCCTGGTGGCGGACTGCGGCGGCCAACCAGCCGTCCTGGCTGCGCTGGACCGTGGCGGCGCAATGGGTGGCGATCGTCGGCCTGCTGGTGTTCCTGGTACGGCCCGGCGACGAGGCGCCGGCCTACCGCGTGCTCGGCTCGTCCGTCAGCAACGGCGGCAATATGGTGGTGGTGTTCCAGCCCGGCGCCACCGAGCGCGACCTGCGCCGCATCTTGCAGACACAGGGCGCGCGCGTAGTCGACGGCCCGACCGTCACCGACGCCTATCTGCTGCATGTGCCCGCCGCCAGCCGCGACCGTGCGCTGCAGGCCTTGCGCGCCGAGCCGGCCGTCAAGCTGGCCGAGCCGCTGGATTCGGGTAGCCCGCCGTGAACGCCCTGATACGTCTGTGCATGTTGCTGGCCTGCCTGGCCGGTCTCGCATCGGCGCCGCTGGCCGCCGCGCAAACGGCCGCGCCGCCCGATGGCGACGAGATCGTGCAGCCGCAGGCCGTCACCACCGGCGAGGCCCCCGGCGCGCATCAGCTGCTGGTCATGCTGCGGCTGCCGGCGACCCACTTCCGTCCGGACGCCAGCTACGGCGGCCGCTACATCGACGACGGCGGACGCAGCGCGCGCCGCCGCCGCGCCGAGGCGCTGGCCACGCTGCACGGCCTGACCCTGGTCGACGATTGGCCGATGCCGGTGCTCGGCCTTGATTGCTACGTCATGCGCTACCCGGACAACGAGTCCGCCGAGCGCATCATCGCCGTGCTGGCGCGCGATCCGCAGGTCGAATGGGCGCAGCCGGTCGCCAGCTTCAACGGCATGGCCGCCGCCGGCACGGCTCCTACTGACAGCGGCGATGCCCTGTATCCGGTGCAGCCCGCCGGACGCTACTGGCATGTGGCCGAGCTGCATCGCTACACCACCGGGCGCGACGTCAAGGTCGCCGTGGTCGACAGCGGCATCGACGCCAGCCATCCCGACCTGCAGGGCCAGTTGGCCGTCAACGCCAACTTTGTCGACGCCGCCGCCATCCCGGCCGAGAACCACGGCACCGCCGTGGCCGGCATCATCGCCGCGCGCGCCGGCAACGGCGGCATACTCGGCGTTGCGCCGCAGGCCAGGCTGATGGGCCTGCGCGCCTGCTGGCAGCAGCCCGACCTGGCCACGCGCTGCAACAGCTTCACGCTCAGCAAGGCGATCAACTACGCCATTCTCAACGGCGCCAAGGTCATCAACCTCAGCCTGTCCGGCCCGCCCGACCGCTTGCTCGACAAGCTGCTCGACGTCGCGCTCGAACGCGGCATCGGCGTGGTCGGCGCGATCGATGCCAAGGCCGGCGGACCGGCCTTCCCGGCCAGCCACCGCGGCGTGCTGGCGGTGGCCTCGCAGGCGGCCGTGGGCAGGACGCCGGCACCGGCGCCGCCAACGGCCGACGCCGCCAGCGATCCGCCGCTGCTGGCGCCCGGGACCGACGTTCCGACCACGGCGCCCGGCGGGCGCTGGTCCTTCGTCAGCGGCAGCTCGTATGCGGCGGCCCATGTCAGCGGCATGCTGGCGCTGATGGACCAGCTGCAACCGGCATCGACACCGGTGCAGCTGCGTCATCTGCTGCAGCCCGGCGAAACGCCGAACACTGTTAATATTGATGCATGCGCTACCATCTCCCGCTTACTCCGCAATTGCGGCTGCTCATGCACCGCCGCCGGCCTCGCTCAACGCGGCCTCAATCCGTGACCTTACGCCGCTGCGCGCTCGCCCTTTTATGCATACTGCCGTGGCACCAGGCCACCGCCCAAACCGATTTCAGCGGCAGCGCCGCGCTGCAATCGGATTACCGCTATCGTGGCCAGTCGCTCGGTGACGGCCGCCCGGTGCCGCAGCTGACGCTGAACCTCGACGACGCGTCCGGCTGGTATGGCGGCCTGTTCGCCAGCGGTTCGTCGATCGGCGACCGGAACGGCCTCAAGCTGCAAGGCTATGCCGGCTACGCGCTGCGCCTGGCCTCGGGCTGGAGCGTGGAGGCCGGCTGCAGCCGGTCCGCCTACACCCAGCTGCACTCCACCGATTTCAATGAATGCTATATCGGCGCATCCGGCGAGCGGCTGACCACGCGGCTGTATTATTCGCCGCGTTACTTCGGCTATGCGGCGCGCACGCTGTATGGCGAAGTCAACTTGTTCTATCCGGTCCACCCCAGCGTCAACCTGATCGCGCATGCGGGACTGATGCACACGCTGCACGGCATGGCCTGGCCCGGCATCCCCGCCAATTCACGCTACGACCTCAAGCTGGGCGCCAGTGTCCCGATCGGCAATTGGACCCTGCAGCTGGCGCGCGAGCAGACCCAGGACGACGGCGTACGCTATATACATTACCCCCCGTCATCGAACCGGGCCTGGACGATGAGCGCGACTTATTCTTTCTAAAAATATATTCAAGCGACGACGAAACCTGCGAGCGACGGGCTGGAATCCACAGTCCACCAACCCGAGCTCTCGAAAGGAATCGCCATGCGCACTTCGACTTTCCCCCTGCTGGCCGCCCTGATCCTCACCGCCTGCGGCGGCGGGGGCTACGACAACCCGCCGATGGCGGCGCCGCCGGCCACCGCCACCCACTTCGCCGTGGCCAACCTGGTCACCGACACCGCGACCGGCGCCGCCCACACCGATGCCAAGCTGGTCAATCCATGGGGCATCGCCTTCAATCCGGCCGGCTTCGTCTGGGTCGCCAACAACGGCAGTGACAGCTCGACGCTGTATGACGGCAACGGCGTGCCGCAGACGCTGGTGGTCGCCACGCCGGCGGCGCCGACCGGCATCGTCTACAACGGCAGCGGCGACTTCCGCGCCAGCCCGTTCATCTTCAGCCATGAGAGCGGCGCCATCTCCGCCTGGTCGCCGGCCGTCGACCGCAACAACGCCGTCAAGGTGTACGACGGCGCCGCCGCGCAGGCGGTGTACAAGGGCCTGGCGATCGCCACCTGGAACAACGCCAACTACCTGTACGCGGCCGACTTCCACAACAAGCGCGTCGACGTCTTCGACGCCGGCTTCAACAAGGTGGCGCTGCCGGGCGGCTTCAGCGACAGCTCGCTGCCGGCAGGCTATGCGCCGTTCGGCATCCAGGCCATCGGCGACCGCATCTATGTCGCCTACGCCCAGCGCGAAACCAGCGGCGACGACGAGCAGGCCGGCGCCGGCCTGGGCGCCATCGACGTGTTCGACACGGCCGGCAACCTGCTCAAGCAACTGGTGCGCGGCGGCGCCCTGAACGCGCCCTGGGGCATGGCGATGGCGCCGTCCAATTTCGGCAGCTACAGCGGAAAATTGTTGGTCGGGAATTTCGGCGACGGCAAGATCAACGCCTATGATCCGGTCACCGGCGCCAGCGCCGGCACGCTGGCCAGGGGCGACGGCAGCGCCATCGTCATCGACGGCTTGTGGGGCATCGCCTTCGGTCCCGGCATCAACAGCCAGCCGACCAACACGCTGTTCTTCAGCGCCGGCCCAGGCGACGAGCAACACGGCGCCTACGGCCGCATCGATATGCTGTGACTTATGCGGTGAGGCGGGAACGCAAGTCTTCGACCGAGGCCAGCCATTCCTGGTAGTGCTCGCTCTCCTCCCACAGCTCGCGCAGCTCCGAGCGCTCCGACAGGATGCGCTCAATGGCGCGGCCCGCCTTTTCCGCCAGGTCGGTGCGCAACCTGGCCTTGGGCTTGCGCGCGTCCGCCCAGTCGTCGACGGCGGCGCTGTCCTCGGTGCGCGCGCCGCCCTTGCCCTGCAGCCGCGCCAGCACTTCGATCGCCACCAGCGCCTCGACGGCGAACGGCATTTCCAGTTCGTCGCCGTTGTCCTCCAGCGCCACGTCCAGCGTGTTCTCGACCGCGTCGAGATTGCTGGTTTCCTTCAAGTCCTCCGCCCAGTCCTGCGCGTAGTCGTTGCCGAAGGCGTCCACTGCCCATGTTCCCATCGTTGCTCCTTATGCCTTGGCCGGCTTGACCAGCGGCGCATCTTTCTGTGATTTGACGACCTGCATGGCGGTGGCGATCAAGCCGCTCATCTCGCCCAGGTTGGCCGGGATGATAATCGAATTATTGGTCTTGGCCAGCTGCGAGAACGCGCCCACATACTGCTCGGCCACCTTCAGGTTGACGGCGTCCTCGCCGCCCGGCTCGCGGATCGCCGCGCCGACCTGGCGCAGCGCCGACGCATTCGCTTCGGCCAGCGCGATGATGGCGGCGGCCTGGCCCTGGGCGCGGTTGATGGCGGCCTGCTTGTCGCCTTCCGAGCGCGCGATCTGCGCTTCGCGCTCGCCGCTGGCGATGTTGATCTGCTCCTGCTTGCGGCCTTCCGAGGCGGCGATCAGCGCGCGCTTTTCACGCTCGGCGGTGATCTGGGCCTGCATCGCGTGCAGGATTTCCTTCGGCGGCGTCAGGTCCTTGATCTCGTAGCGCAGCACCTTGACGCCCCAGTTGGCGGCCGATTCGTCGATGGCGTTGACGATGGCGGTGTTGATATGCTCGCGCTCCTCGAAGGTCTTGTCCAGCTCCATGCGGCCGATCACCGAGCGCAAGGTGGTCTGCGCCAGCTGCGTGATGGCGGCGATGTAGTTCGACGAACCGTACGAGGCGCGCATGGCGTCGGTGATCTGGAAGTACAGGATGCCATCGACCTGCAGCTGGGTGTTGTCGCGCGTGATGCAGACCTGCGGCGGCACGTCGAGCGGGATCTCCTTCAGCACGTGCTTGTAGGCGATGCGGTCGACGAAGGGGATGACGATGTTCAGGCCGGGGCCCAGCGTGGCGTGGTACTTGCCGAGCCGCTCGACCACCCAGGCGTGCTGCTGCGGCACGACGTTGATGGTCTTGAACACGAACACCAGGGCCAGTATGAACAGGATGAAGGTGACGTTGCCGATGCTGATATCCATTGAATTCTCCGTAGGTTGATCTCAGGCCGCCACGATCAGGCGGCTGCCGCGTACTTCGCGTATCGTGTACTGGCCGGGCGCCGGCGTAGTCCCCGGCTCCAGTTCCACATCCCACAGCGCGCCGCGGTACATCACGCGCGCCGCGCCGTCCTGCCAGGCCGGCACGTGGACGGTCTGGCCGATGTCGAGGTTGACGTTCGGATCGCGCTCGGCCCGCACCCGGTCTTCCTGCTTGCCGAAGCGGCTGCGCCGCAGCAGCACGGTGGCGGCCACGCCGACCACGGCGGCGAGCACCGTCTGCGCCTCCATGCCGAAGCCCAGCAGCGCGGCCAGCACGCCCGAGCTCATGCCGATGGCGATCATCAGCAGGTAGAAGGTGCCGGTGAACAGTTCCAAAATGACCGTCGCGCCGGCGGCAAAGGCCCAGTAACTCCAGTCAGCCATGGTGCTCTCCTTTCAGGTTTCAAAATGCAAAAACCCCCGCTTCCCGGTGCGGGCTGCGAGGGTTTTTACTGCGGGGCAGTTGGTATTGATAGTGTTATTTGCTACTAAATTCGATAACTCCAGTCTAAACCAAATCCGTCCCGCGTCAACACTTTATTATTGCTTGGTCAGTGACGCCAGTTTCTGCCAGGTATCGATCACCGAGTCCGGGTTCAGCGACATCGATTCGATGCCCTGCTCCATCAGCCAGGCGGCGAAGTCCGGATGGTCCGAAGGACCCTGGCCGCAGATGCCGATGTACTTGCCCTGGTCGCGGCAAGCCTTGATCGCCATCGACAGCAGCGCCTTGACGGCCGGGTCGCGCTCGTCGAAGTCGGCCGCCAGCAGCGCCATGCCGGAATCGCGGTCCAGGCCCAAAGTCAGCTGGGTCAGGTCGTTGGAACCGATGGAGAAGCCGTCGAAGTGTTGCAGGAACTGGTCGGCCAGGATGGCGTTCGACGGCACTTCGCACATCATGATCAGGCGCAGGCCGTTTTCGCCGCGCACCAGGCCGTTCTTGCCCAGCAGGTTGACGACCTTCTCGGCCTGGCCCAGGGTTCGGACGAACGGCACCATGATCTCGACGTTGGTCAGGCCCATGTCGTTGCGCACGCGCTTCATCGCCTGGCATTCCATTTCGAATGCGCCGGCGAAGTCGGCCGCCAGGTAGCGGGCCGCGCCGCGGAAGCCCAGCATCGGGTTCTCTTCATCCGGCTCGTAGCGCGAGCCGCCGATCAGCTTCTTGTACTCGTTGGACTTGAAGTCCGACAGGCGCACGATGACCGGCTTCGGCCAGAACGCGGCGGCGATGGTGGCGATGCCTTCGGCCAGCTTGTCGACGTAGAAGGCTTTCGGCGAGGCGTGGCCGCGCGCGACCGACTCCACCGCCTTCTTCAGGTCGGCGTCGATGTTTGGGTACTCGAGGATGGCCTTCGGGTGCACGCCGATGTTGTTGTTGATGATGAACTCGAGACGGGCCAGGCCGACGCCGCCGTTCGGCACCGACTGGAAGTCGAACGCCAGCTGCGGATTGCCGACGTTGAGCATGATCTTGGTCGGCAGCTTGGGCAACTCGCCGCGCGACACTTCCGAGATCTCCGTTTCCAGCAGGCCGTCGTAGATCTTGCCTTCGTCGCCTTCGGCGCAGGAGACGGTGACGAAAGTGCCGTCCTTCAGCACTTCGGTCGCGTCGCCGCAACCGACGACGGCCGGCACGCCCAGTTCACGGGCGATGATTGCCGCGTGGCAGGTGCGGCCGCCGCGGTTGGTGACGATGGCCGAGGCGCGCTTCATCACCGGTTCCCAGTTCGGGTCGGTCATGTCGGCGACCAGCACGTCGCCCGGCTGCACGCGTTCCATGTCGGCCGGGTCGTGGATCACGCGCACCGGACCGGCGCCGATCTTCTGGCCGATCGCGCGGCCGGAGGCCAGCACCGTGCCGGACGATTTCAGCTTGAAGCGCTGCTGCACGTCGGTCGCCTTCTGCTGCGACTTGACGGTCTCGGGACGCGCCTGCAGGATGTACAGCTTGCCGTCGCGGCCGTCCTTGCCCCACTCGATGTCCATCGGACGGCCGTAGTGGTTCTCGATGATGACGGCGTACTTGGCCAGCTCCACCACTTCCTGGTCGTTGAGCGAATAGCGGTTGCGCATTTCAACCGGCACGTCGACGGTCTTGACGGAGCGGCCGGCCTTGGCTTCGCTGGTGAATTCCATCTTCAGCAGCTTGGAGCCGATGTTGCGGCGGATGACGGGCGACTTGCCCTTTTCCAGCATCGGTTTGTGGACGTAGAACTCGTCCGGATTGACCGCGCCCTGCACCACCGTCTCGCCCAGGCCGTAGCTGGAGGTGACGAACACCACGTCCTTGAAGCCGGACTCGGTGTCGATGGTGAACATGACGCCGGCCGCGCCCAGGTCGGAGCGGACCATGCGCTGCACGCCGGCCGACAACGCCACTTCGGCGTGGGTGAAGCCCTTGTGCACGCGGTAGGAGATCGCGCGGTCGTTGTACAGCGAGGCGAACACGTGCTTCATCGCGTCGAGCACGTTGTCGATGCCGACCACGTTGAGGAAGGTTTCCTGCTGGCCGGCGAAGGAGGCGTCCGGCAAGTCTTCGGCGGTGGCCGACGAGCGCACGGCGAACGACATCTCGGTGCTGGAGTCGGCGACCAGTTGATCGTAGAAGGTTTCGATTTCCTGCTGCAGACGCGGCTGGAACGGGGTTTCGACGATCCACTGACGGATCTCGGCGCCCGCTTGCGCCAGCGCGCGCACGTCGTCGATGTTCAGGTCGGCGAGGCGGTCGGCGATGCGGTCGGCCAGCGGCTTGCCGCCACCGATGCTGTGCGACAGGAAGTCGCGAAATGCCTGCGCCGTGGTGGCGAAGCCGCCCGGAACCCGGACACCGGCTTCAGCCAGCTGGCTGATCATTTCGCCCAGAGAGGCGTTCTTGCCGCCGACGGATTCGACATCCGTCATTCGCAAGTGTTCAAACGAGGCAACATAAACCGCTTCGTTGTTTTGCTCCTTCAATGCTGCGTTGGACATAATTACACCTTTTTGATGATAGAAATCTTCCAGCGAGGCGCAGACTTGTTTCTTGTTATTCTGGTCGTCGTGCAGCACAATCTTAACTATGGCGCCCATTCTACAGCCTGCGGCCCAAATTGACGATTCACAATACTGACAGGCTCACTCTACATGACACAAGAACAACGCCCCACGCTGCCTTCCTCCGCCCGCACCGTGTTTTTCGTCTCCGACGGCACCGGCATCACGGCGGAAACCTTTGGTCACTCGGTGCTGACCCAGTTCGAGCTGCGCTTCCGCCAGGTCCGGCTGCCGTTCATCGATACGCTGGACAAGGCGCACGACGCGGTGCGCAAGATCAACGAAGCCTTTGCAACCGACGGTCAACGTCCGATCATCTTTTCCACGCTGGTGAAGACGGAGTTGTCCGACGTCATTCGCCACTGCAAGGGCATGTATATGGACATGTTCCAAACATTTGTTGCGCCGTTGGAACAGGAGCTGGGCGTCAAATCGACCCACACCATCGGCCGTTCGCACAACATCGTCGACAGCGAGGAGTACAAGAACCGCATCGAGGCGATCAATTTCTCGCTGGCGCACGACGACGGCCAGTCGCACAAGAACCTGTCGTCGGCCGACGTGATCCTGGTCGGCGTGTCGCGCTCGGGCAAGACGCCGACCAGTTTGTACCTGGCGATGCAGTACGGCATCAAAGCGGCCAACTATCCGCTGATCCCGGACGATTTCGAGCGCGGCAAGCTGCCGTCTTCGCTGTACGAGTTCAAATCCAAGATCTTCGGGCTGACGATCACGCCCGAGCGGCTGTCGGAGATCCGCAACGAACGGCGGGCCGGCAGCAAGTACGCGGCGCTGGAAAACTGCCGCTACGAGGTCAACGAGGCCGAAATGATGATGAAGCGCGAAGGCATACGCTGGCTGTCGTCGACCACCAAGTCGATCGAGGAAATCTCCACCACCATCCTGCAAGAGATCAAGCCGAACCGGCGCGAGTACTGAGGGGCTGCTGATTATGCCGGCAAGTGCGCGCGGCTGGAGGCCAAGCTCGCGTTCCTGCGCAAACTGAAGGCGATGGCGGATGCCGGCGTCGAATTACTGTCGGGAACTGACGCACCATCTATTCCCGGACTGGTACCGGGATATTCGCTGCACGATAATCTGGCTGAATTGGAACGCTCGGGACTGAGCCGTTACCAGGTATTATCTACCGCAACCCGCGCGCCAGGAACCTTTATCTCGCGCACAAAAGGCGGCGTGCAGTTTGGCCAGATTATTACTGGTTATCGCGCAGACCTGATATTAACTAAGCAGAATCCGCTGGATGGTTTATCGACTTTACGTTCGCCATTGGGCGTAATGGCCGAGGGCCGCTGGCGCGACAAACAAGCACTGGCGGAATTAATGGCCGGTGTGCGCCGCAGTTATCTCCCGGATTAAATAAATACGCCGGCTGCATTATATTGCAGCCGGTTTGATATATTACCCTCCCATACCCTAGTCATGCCATATTTTAGCGAAAACATGCCAATTTTAAGCATGAATTGAGCGAATTGCGGGGCAACGAAGCGCAATGAAAAAAAAGAGACGAGAGGAGTATAGGCGAGTCAATACCCCGGTTATATAAACCAGGTACATTTATACTCGGGGGAAGTGATTAGAAGAAGTGCTGCCAGTCGGCCAGCCAGGCGGGGAATTCCTCGACCGGCATAGGCTTGGCGATATAATAGCCTTGGGCATAAGTGCAGCCCAGGCCTTGCAGGAAATCCCAATCCTGTTTTGTTTCTACGCCGACCGCCACCGAACGACGATCCAGGCTGCGCGCCAAGCCAAGGCAGGAACGCAATACGGTGCCAATGGCTTGTTTCTTGGACGCCCCGTCGACAAAACTGCGGTCTATTTTCAGTTCCGAAAAAGGTATGCGCGCCAGTAATTGCAGATTACTGCGGCCGGTGCCGTAATCGTCGATGGCCAGGCCGAATCCCTTCATCCGCAAACGCAATAACCGTTCGAGAAAATGCGGATCGGTGGTCAGCACCGCCGACTCGGTCATCTCGAAAGTGATGTAGTCGGGCATGATGCGGTGCCGGTCCAGGCAGGCCGCGATCTGGTCCATGAACTGCGGATGCGCCAGCGTGCTCTGATCAACATTGATGGAAAACGAGATCGGTATGCCCTGGTCGTGCAAGGTGCGGCAGGCCGCGACCGACTTTTCGATCATGCTCCAGTCGAGGAAATCGACGCGCCGGTTATCCTCCAGCACCTGCATGAACGAGGCCGGTCCCAGCACGCCGTACAGTGGGTGGCGCCAGCGGGCGAACATCTCCAGGCCCTTGACCTGCCCCGTCTCGAGCTCGATCTTCGGCTGGAAGAAGGGGTCGAACTCGCGCGCCTGCAGTCCCTGCCCCACTTCGGCAAACGAAATCGGCGGCACTTGCTGGCGCGCGGCGGCCCGCGCTTCGCCCGGCTGCAGGTAATTGGTGATCAGCGCCTCGAGCCGGCTGCCGATGACCGGCTTGCCGATCGCGCCCAGCATGTTGATGCCGTAGGCGGCGGCCATGGTCTCGACCGAGAACAGCACCGCGTTCGACTGCGCCCCCACCACCACCACGCCCACGCGCGACTTGGCGTCGGCCAGGCGGCGTATCAGTTCCAGCGCGTCCATGCCCGGCAGCGCCAGGTCGATGATGGCGATATCAACGGGCGGCGCCATGTTGGCGGCGGCGCTGAAATGGCGCAGCGCCGTGTGGCCGTCCGGCGCCTGCGTAATCCGGCCGACGCCGAGGTGCACCAGGATGTCGGCCAGCGCGTGGCGTTGTACCTGATCCCCTTCGGCTACCAGAAAGTGCAACTGCGCGATATCCATGAACTGCTCCGTTGATGCGTTAAGACTGATTCTGCCTTACTTGTTCGAAAAAGCATACTGCCGCGCATGCGGCCACGTTCAGCGACTCGACCTGGCCCAGGTGCGGTATCACCACCTGATGGGTCGCCATCGACAGCAGATCGTCCGCCACGCCCTGCCCCTCGTGCCCGAACAGCCAGGCCACAGGCTGGCGCAGGTCGACGTCGTACAGCCGCTGGGTCGCATAGCCGCTGGTGGCCAGCGTGGTCACCTTGGCCGCCGACACCAGCGCCGCCAGGTCGACGTTCTCGAAAATATCCAGCACAAAGTGCGCACCCATGGCCGCGCGCAGCACCTTGGGCGACCAGCAGAACGCCGAACCGGCGCTGCAATAGACCTGGGTGATGCCGGCCGCCGCCGCGCTGCGCAGGATGGAGCCGACGTTGCCGGGATCCTGCACGTTATCGAGCAGCACCGCCGACACGGCCAGCGGCCCGCCCACCGCCCGCTCGGGTGTCTCGATCAGGAACATCACGCCGACGCCGTGTTCGACCTGGCTGACGGCGTTGTACAGCGCGTCCGGCAGTCCCAGCACGTGCGCATGCCGCGCTTCCATCTGGCCGACGATGTCCATCACTTCCGGATTGTGCAGCGCCGATTCGCTGACCACGCACTGTTCCGGCAGGCCGCGCAGCTGCAGGTAGGCCTGGCACAGGTGCACGCCGTCGAGCAGGGTGCGGCCGGACTTGCGGCGCGCCTGCGAACTGCCGGCCAGCTTGACCAGTTCCTTGTATTGCGCGTTGTCGCGCGAGGTGATGGTCTTCATGCCGCCCTCCCGCCACTGGTCCGGGCCGCGAACAGTTCCAGTACCTCGCGCACCGGCGCGAACGAGCGGCGGTGCACCGGCGAGGCACCGTGCTCGCGCAGGCGCTCCAGGTGCAGCGCCGTGCCGTAGCCCTTGTGCTGGTCGAAGCAGTACTGCGGATACTGCGCATGCAAGGCCACCAGCGCGGCATCGCGCGCGGTCTTGGCCAGGATCGACGCGGCCGAAATCGCGTCGACCTTGTCGTCGCCGCCGATCACGGCGATCGACTGGATCTTCATCACCGGGCAGCGGTTGCCGTCGATCAGGGCCAGCGTCGGCACGGTGCTCAGCGCCTCCACCGCGCGCCGCATCGCCAGCATCGACGCCTGCAGGATGTTGAGCTTGTCGATTTCCTCCTCCGACGCCTCGGCGATCGCCCACGCCAGCGCGTGGGCCTTGATCAGCGGCGCCAGCATGTCGCGCTTGGCCTCGGTGAGTTTTTTCGAATCGCGCAGGCCGTCGATGGGCCGCGAGACGTCGAGGATGACGGCGGCCGCGAACACCGGGCCGGCCAGCGGCCCGCGCCCCGCCTCGTCGACGCCGCAGATGATCTCGTCGGGCGAATCGGGCAGGAAGTCGAACAGGCCGGATTGTTGATTATTCACGTTGATACTCTTTATGCTTGGATGACTTTGAGCACGGCGGCCGCGCTCTCCACCGCGCTGTTGCGCAGCAGGCTGTGATGCATGTCGGTGAAGCGCTGCGCCAGCCGCAGGCGGTGCGGCGCGTCGCTCAGCTGCTGCCACATCGCGTCGGCCAGCGCCTGCGGATTGGCCGCGTCCTGCAGCAGCTCCGGCACCAGGAACTCGCGCGCCAGGATGTTCGGCAGGCCGATCCACGGCTGGTAGCCGAAGTGGCGCAGGATCTGCCATTCCAGCTCCATCATGCGATAGGCTATCACCATCGGCTTCTTGAACAGCGCCACCTCCAGCGACGCCGTGCCCGACGCCACCAGCACCGCGTCGGCCGCGGCGATGGCGGTATGCGACTGGCCGTCGAGCAGCTGCACTTCGACGTCCTGCAGGCCGGCCTGCGCCACCAGTTCCAGGAAGTACCGGCGCTGGCGCTCGCCCGCCATCGGCGCGACGAACTTCAGCGTGCTGTCGCGCTGCTTCAGCAGTTTGGCGGCGCCGATGAAGGCCGCCGTGTTGTACTTCAGTTCGGACATGCGGCTGCCCGGCATGATGGCCACCACGCTGGCGTCCTCCGCCAGGCCCAGCGCGCGGCGCGCGCCCGCCTCGTCCGGCGCCAGCGGGATCAGCTCGGCCAGCGGATGGCCGACATAGCTGACCGGCACGCCGGCCTGCTTGTAGATCTCTTCCTCGAACGGAAACACCACCAGCATGTGCGACACCGCCTTGATGATTTTCTTGATGCGGCCGCCGCGCCAGGCCCAGATCTGCGGGCCGATGTAGTGGATGGTCGGGATGCCGGCCGCCTTCAGCTGCTCTTCCAGCCCGAGGTTGAAGCCCGGGTAGTCGGCGCCGATGAAGGCCGCCGGCCGCTCGGCCAGCAGCCGGTCGCGCAGCGCGTTCTGGATACCCTTGATCTCGCGGTAGCGCGGGATCACGGCCAGCAGGCCGCGCACGGTCAGCTTGTCCATCGGATAGTGCGATTCGAAGCCCTGGGCTATCATGTGTTCGCCGCCGATGCCGTGGAAGCGGGTGTCGGGCAGGTGCGGCCGCAGCCCGGACAGCAGGCGCGCCGCCAGCACGTCGCCGGACGGTTCGCCGGCGACCAGCGCTATGGATGGCACGCCCGGTTGCGCGGCCAATGGCGCGGCCATCATCGGCCGCGCGCTGTCAGCGGACGATGCCACGGCTGGCGACGCCGAGGAAGTCGCGCATGGCACGGATGTGCTGCGCCACGTCGGCCGGGCTGGCCTCTTCTTCGGCCTGCAGCGCGGCCTTGGCCTCTTCCAGCGTCAGGCCGGAGCGGTAGATGGTCTTGTAGGCGCCGCGGATGCCGTTGATCTGCTCGCGCGTAAAGCCGCGCCGCTTCAGGCCCTCGATATTGACGCCGTGGGCCTGCGCGGGATTCCCGTTCAACAGCACGAACGGCGGCACGTCCTGCGTCAGCGAGGTGCTCATGCCGACAAACGCGTGCGCGCCGATCTTGCAGAACTGGTGCACATTGGCGAAGCCGCTCATGATGACCCAGTCGCCGATCTCGACGTGGCCGGCGATCTGCGCGTTGTTCGAGAAGATCGTGTTGCTGCCGACCTGGCAGTCGTGCGCCAGGTGGACGTAGGCCGAGATCCAGTTGTCGTTGCCCAGCGAGGTCACGCCCTTGTCCTGCACCGTGCCGGTGTTGAAGGTGCAGAACTCGCGGATCGTGTTGCGGTCGCCGATGGTCAGCCTGGTCGGCTCGCCGTTCCATTTCTTGTCCTGCGGCGCGGCGCCGATCGACGAGAACTGGAACAGCTTGTTGTCGCGGCCGATGGTGGTATGGCCTTCGATGACCACGTGCGGCCCGACCACGGTGCCCGAGCCGATGACGACGTTGGGACCGATGACCGAATACGGCCCGACCTCGACACCGGTGTCGAGATGCGCCTTCGGATCGACGATGGCGGTGGCGTGTATCGTCGCCATGATTACTTGCCTGCTGGCTGGCTGGCGTCCGATGCGCTGCGGATGGTGCACATCAGTTCCGCCTCGACCGCCGTCTGGCCGTCGACCGTGCCGACCGCCTTGTACTTCCAGATGCCGCGCGACACGCGCAGGATCTCGACATTCATCACCAGCTGGTCGCCCGGCTCCACCGGACGCTTGAAGCGCGCGTTGTCGATGCCGACGAAGTACACCACCGAATTCTCGTCCGGCTTGATGTCCATGGTCAGGAACGACAGGATGGCGGCGGTCTGCGCCATCGCCTCGATCATCAGCACGCCCGGCATCACCGGCTTGTGCGGGAAGTGGCCGTTGAAGAATTCCTCGTTGACGGTGACGTTCTTGATGGCGGTGATGGTCTTGCCCGACTCCCAGTCCAGCACGCGGTCCACCAGCAGCATCGGGTAGCGGTGCGGCAGGTACTGCTTGATGGCGTGGATGTCCAGGCACTTCTTGGTGCAGGTGGACGCTTCGGTGGTTTCTGGAGTGGTAGTAGTCATGATTTATTTCTCGTCGTGATACGTCAGTGTTTTAATTGTTTTTTCCAGCGCGCGAATTTTATCGCGCATCGTCGACAAATTGCGGACGATGGCGGCTGATTTTTCCCATTCGCTGTTTTTGGCCAGCGGATAAAAGCCTGTGTACTGTCCCGGTTCCAGGATCGAGCGCGATACCATGCTGCCCGAACCCACGTGGACCTTGTCGACGATGGTCAGGTGGCCCAGCACCATGGCGGCGCCGCCGAAGGTGCAGTACTTGCCGATCTTCGCGCTGCCGGCCACGCCAACGCAGCCGGCCATCGCCGTGTGCGCGCCGATGTGGCAGTTGTGGCCGATCTGGATCTGGTTGTCCAGCTTGACGCCGTCCTCGATGATCGTATCGGCCAGCGCGCCGCGGTCGATGGTGGTGTTGGCGCCGATGTCCACATCGTCGCCGATGACCACGCGCCCGGTCTGCGGAATCTTGATGTAGACCCCGCCCTCGTTGGCGAAACCGAATCCGTCGGTGCCGATGACGGCGCCCGAATGGATGATGCCGCGCTTGCCGATCACGCAGCGCGAATGGAACGTCACGTTGGCGAACAAATGCGTGTCCTCGCCGATCACCGCCTCGCGGCCGATGTAGCAGCCGGCGTCGATCACCGCGCCCTCGCCGATCACCGCGCCCGCCTCCACCACCACGCGCGCGCCGACATGGGCGCTGGCGGCGATGCGCGCGTCGTCGGCGACCACCGCGCTGGCGTGCACGCCCGCCGCCGGCACGATGGCCGTCAGCGATTCGAAATACTGCGCCGCGCGGGCGAAATACACATACGGATTGTTGGTGACGATGCGCGCGCCCTGGAAGCCGGCGGCGATAAAAGCGTCGTCGGCGGCCGACACGATCAGTGCCGCCGCCTGGCTTTGCAGCGCTTGCGCGCGCAGTTTGCTATTGCTGAGAAAGCTGATGTGCGAAACGCCGGCGTCCGTCAATGGCGCGATCCCGGTCACTTCCAGGTTCGCGTCCCCCATCAACTGCCCGCCCAAGCGTTCGACCAATTCCCCTAGTCGAGTGCCCATCGGGTGGTCCAATCTATCGTTTTATTTGTCTTTATCCAGCGCCGCCAGCACTTTTTCGGTGATGTCGATGCGCGGGCTGGCCCAGACCGCGTCCTGCAGCACGATGTCGAAGCCTTCGACCAGTGCCAGCTGCTTGATGATCTTGGTGGCTTTTTCCGAGATCGCCTGGCGTTCCTCGTTGGTGCGCTGGTTCAAATCCTCGCGGAACTCGCGCTGGCGGCGCTGGTATTCCTTATCCAGCTCGAACACGTCGCGCTGGCGCTTGACGCGGTCGGCCTCGGACAGGGCCGGCATGTCCTTTTCCAGCTTTTCGGTCGACGTCTTCAGGCGCGAAGCCATGTCCGCCATGGCTTTCTCGCGGCTCTTGAACTCTTCCTGCAGCTTTTCGCCGGCCAGCTTGGCCAGCTTCGATTCGTTGTAGATGCGCTCAGGGCTGAGCCACGCGATGCGCGAGGCCGAGGTCTGGGCCTGCACCGGCGCCAACGCACACCAGCCCAGTGCAAGCACGGCGAGGGATTTGGTCAAGGTAGCAGATACAGTCTTCAACTTGTTTCTCCGGGGAAAATATTAAAGTCTCTAGTCATCATTGGAAGCGCGTCAGAAGCCGCTGCCCATCTGGAACTGGAAGCGTTCCAGGCGGTCGCCCTGCTTGGCGTTCAAAGGCTTAGCATAACTCAACTTGAGCGGGCCGACCGGCGAAATCCAGCTGATACCCAGGCCGGTCGAGTAGCGCAGCTCGGAGGCGCGCATCTTCTGGCCTTCCTGGTAGACCTGGCCGGTATCGAGGAAACCGAACCAGCGCAGGCTGCGGTCCTGGCCCGAGCCGGGGAACGGCAGCTGCAGCTCGGCGTTGCCGATCAGGCGCGAGGCGCCGCCCAGCGCATCGCCGTAGGTGTAGTCGACCGCGCCCAGCGAGGAGCTCAGGTAGCCGCGCACCGAACCGATGCCGCCGCCGTAGAAGTTCTTGAACACCGGATAACTGCTGCTGCCCAGGCCGTGGCCGTAGTCGATCTCGCCCTTCAGCGCCAGCGTCACTTTCGAGAACAGCGGCTTGTACCACTGGTGCTCGTACACGGCGCGGTAGTATTTCTGCTGGCCGACCAGATCCAGCTCCAGGTTGGCGCGCTGGTAGCGGCCCACGGTCGGCGTCAGCGCCGAGTCGCGGCTGTCGCGCGCCCAGGCGGCCGTCAGCGGCACGGCGTTGGTGGCGGCGGTGCCGATACCGGTGGTGTTGCCGGTGATCGTGGTGACGTATTCCTTGAAGCGGATCGGCGACGTTTCGTCGGTGGTGATCTTCGAGCGTTCCAGGCCGATGCCGAAGAACACCGTGTCCACTTCGGAGAACGGCACGCCGTAGCTGATGCGGCCGCCCTGCTGCTTGATGGTGTAGGAGCCGATGTTGAGCGCCGGCGGCTGCTGCGTGCGCAGGTACACTTCGTACGAGCGCGACACGCCGTCGTCGGTGTAGTACGGGTCGGTCTGCGAGAACGAAATCGTGCGGCTGTACTTCGAGGTATTCAGTTCGATGCCGACGGTGGTGCCCGAACCGGCGAAGTTGGCCTGCTGGATCGCGGCCTGGAAGCTGAACTTCTCGGACTGCGAGAACGCGCCGCCGATCTGGAAGTTACCGGTCGGTTTTTCCACCACGGTCAGGTTGACGTCGACCTGGTCGGACGTGCCCTGCGCTTCAGGCGTGTCGATGGTCACGTCCTTGAAGTAGCCCAGGCGGTCGACGCGGTCGCGCGACAGCTTGATCTTGTTGGCGTCGTACCACGACGACTCGAACTGGCGGAACTCGCGGCGTATCACCTCGTCGCGCGTGGTGGTGTTGCCGGCGATGTTCATGTGGCGCACGTAGGCGCGCTTGCCCGGATCGATGAAGAACGTGAACGCCACTTCGCGCTTGTCGCGGTTGATGTCCGGATTGGCGTTGACGTTGGCGAAGGCGTAGCCGAAGGTGCCCAGGCGATCGGAGATCAGCTTGTTGGTGGCGGTCAGGCGCGCGCCGGAATAGGTTTCGCCTTCGCGCAGCAGCACCAGCGAGCGCAGTTCCTCTTCGCGGCCGAAGGTCTCGCCTTCGAACTTGATGCCCGAGACCTTGTACTTCTCGCCCTCGGTGATGTTGATGGTGATGTAGATGTCCTTCTTGTCCGGCGTGATCGACACCTGCGTCGAGTCGATGTTCATCTCGATGTAGCCGCGGTCCAGGTAGTAGGACTTGAGCGACTCGATGTCGCCGGTCAGCTTGGTCTTGGAGTACTGGTCGGCCTTGGTGTACCAGCTGAACCAGCCGCCGGTGTTCAGCGCCAGCTGGTCTTTCAGCTCCTTGTCCGAGAACACCTTGTTGCCGACGATGTTGATCTGCTTGATCTTGGCGACGTCGCCCTCGTCCACCGCGAAGGTGATGTTGACGCGGTTACGCTCGATCGGCGTGACGGTGGTGACGATCTTGACGCCATACAGGCCGTGCGACAGGTACTGGCGCTTCAATTCCTGCTCGGCGCGGTCGACCGACGCCTTGTCGAAAATCTTGGTCTCGCCGACGCCGATGTCCTTCAGCGCCTTGACCAGCGTGTCTTTTTCAAATTCCTTGGTACCGGTGAATTCCACCTTGGAGATGGCCGGGCGTTCCTCGACCAGCACCACCAGCACGCCGCCGTCGGCTTCGAGCTTGACGTCCTTGAAGAAGCCGGTGGCATACAGCGCCTTGATGGCGGTGATGGATTTGTCGTCGTTGAAGGTCTCGCCCACCCGTACCGGCAGATAGCTGAAGACCGTACCGGCTTCCGTACGCTGGATCCCTTCGACGCGGATGTCTTTGATGACGAAGGGCTCGATGGCCATGGCACTGCCGGCGCACAGCGCCAGGACAGCGGCGCCGATCAGGCTACGGCGAAAGGAAGGTGAAGTAATACGGTCAGAATATAATTTCATTGGGGTTATTCAATGGCTAAATCAACGAACTACTCATATAGATACAAAGCGAAAGCGCGCCTGCTACAGCAGCCGGGCGACGTCGTTAAACACCGCCAGCAGCATCAGGGTCAGTAACAACCCCATACCGACACGCTGCGCAATCTCGCCAAAACGTTCCGGTACAGAACGCCCAGTTAAAACTTCCAGCGAATAATACAGCAAATGCCCCCCATCTAGAACCGGAATCGGTAGCAAATTCATCACCCCCAAACTGATGCTGATGAAGGCGATGAAGCTCAAATAGCTCGCCGCGCCCATCCGCGCCGTTTGCCCGGCATAATCGGCGATCGTGATCGGTCCGGTGACGTTCTTCAGCGAGACCTCGCCGGTGATCATCTTGCCGATCATCTTCAGGGTCATCGTGCAGGTATCCCAGACCCGCGTCATGGCCTTACCCACGGCCGCAACCGGGGATGATGGCACGGTGATCATATCCGGCTGCAGAGCGACGTAGGCGCCGATCTTACCGACTGTTACAGTTCCCTTACCGGTTTTTGCCTCGCCTTTCACCTGCTCCGCCTGCGGCGCCATGGCCAGCGTCAGCGGCTGGCCCGCGCGGCGGACCGCCACCTGCACGGTTTTGCCGGCCGAGGCGCGGATGATGTCGATGAAGGCGATGCCGTCGGCCACCGGCGTGCCGTCGACGGCCACCAGCAGGTCGCCGACCCGCAGGCCGCCCCGGTCGGCAGCGCCGCCGGCGATCACCTGCTCGACCACCGGGGTCGGACGGGACACGCCGACGCCAAGCTTGCCCAGCACGTCGCCCTCCAAGTCCAGCGCGGACAGCGCGGCGGCCGGCAGCGTGAAGGTGAAGCGGCCCTGCCCCACGCGCTCGACGGCGATGCGGGCTTCCTTCTTGTCGATGGCGGCCTGGATCAGGCTCCAGCGCAGCTCGGACCAGACGGCGACCGGCTGCTCGTTGACGGCGGTGACCACGTCGCCGGTGCGCAGGCCGGCGGCCCACGCGGCGGCCGGCGCGGCGTCCACCGTCGCGCGCACGCTGATCTTGCTGGCCGGTTCTTCGACACCGTGCATGTACAAGCCGGCGAACAGCACGATCGCGATCAGGAAATTGGCCAGCGGGCCGGCGGCCACGATGGCGATGCGCTTCCACACGTTCTGGCGCGTGAACTCGCGCTTCAGCTCTTCCGGCGGCAGGTGGCCCAGGTCGGCCTCGCGCGCGTCGAGCATCTTGACGTAGCCGCCCAGCGGCAGCGCGGAGACGGCCCATTCGGTCTGGTCCGGCCCGAAACGGCGCGACCACACCACCTTGCCCATGCCGACCGAGAAGCGCAGCACCTTGACGCCGCACCAGCGCGCCACCAGGTAGTGCCCCAGCTCGTGGAAGATGACCAGGGAGCCCAGGCAGACGACAAATGCCAGCGCGGTTTGCAGGAAGTTCATTTTGCCAGTCCGGCGATATAGGTTTCGGCGGCGGCGCGCGCGGCGCCGTCCTGCGCCATGACGGCGGCGATGCTGTCGGCGGCGCCGTGCGGCAGCGCTTCCATCACGTGCGCGATCACGCGGTCGATCTGGCGGAAGCCTATCCGCAGGTCGAGGAAGGCCTGCACCGCCACTTCATTGGCGGCGTTCAGCAGCGCGGGCGCGGTGCCGCCGGCCTTGAGCGCTTCGAACGCCAGCGCCAGGCAGGGGAAACGGTTGAAATCGGGGCGCTCGAACTGCAGCGTGGCGATTTGCGTCAGGTCCAGCTGGGCCACGCCGGAAGCGATGCGCTCCGGGTAGGCCAGCGCGTGGGCGATCGGCGTGCGCATGTCGGGATTGCCCAATTGCGCCAGCACCGAGCCGTCGGCATACGACACCATCGAATGGATCACCGACTGCGGGTGGATGACGACCTCGATGCGGTCGGCCGGCGCGCCGAACAGCCAGTGCGCCTCGATCACTTCCAGGCCCTTGTTCATCATCGTGGCCGAATCGACCGAGATCTTGCGGCCCATCGACCAGTTGGGGTGCTTGCAGGCCTGCTCCGGCGTGACCGCGTCCAGCGTGGCCACGTCGCGCGTCAGGAACGGGCCGCCGGAGGCGGTCAGCAGGATCTTGGCCACGCCGGCCGCGTCGTCGCGCACCGCCGGCACGCGGCCGCCGAACTGCGGCAGGCACTGGAAGATCGCATTGTGCTCGCTGTCGATCGGCAGCAGCACCGCGCCCGCTTCGTGCGCGGCGTCGATGAACAGCTGGCCGGACATGACCAGCGCTTCCTTGTTGGCCAGCAGCACCTTCTTGCCGGCGCGGGCGGCGGCCAGGGTCGGCGCCAGGCCGGCGGCGCCGACGATGGCGGCCATCACGCTGTCGACTTCCGCCGCGCTGGCGATGCTGCACAAGGCCGCCTCGCCATATTCCACTTCGGTGTCGACGCCGGCCGCGCGCAGCAGCACGCCCAGGCGGTCGGCGGCGGCGGCGCTGCCGACCACGGCGCGCGCCGGACGGAACGCGATGCACTGGGCCGCCAATTCGTCGACGCGGCTGTGCGCGGACAGCGCGTAGACGGCATAGCGCTCGGGGTGGCGGGCGAGCACGTCCAGCGTGGACACGCCGATCGAACCGGTGGCGCCAAGGATGGTGATTTGTTGCATTTTATTCTTTCAGAACCAGGAGCCGATCAGCGCGGCCAGGGGCAGGACCGGGATCAAGGCGTCAATACGGTCAAGCACGCCGCCATGGCCGGGCAGCAGGTTGCTGCTGTCCTTGAGGCCGGCGCGGCGCTTGAGCTGGGATTCGAACAGGTCGCCGACGACGGACGCGGCGACGATCAGCAGCAGCGCCAGCAGGGCCAGGGGCCAGCCGAAGCGCTGCTGCAGCTGGAAGGCGAAGGTGTCCCGCAGCCACGGGAAAGAGGCGGCCAGGACTATGCCCAGCGCCGACAGCGCCAGCACGGCGATGCCGCCGCCGATGGCGCCCTCCCACGACTTGCCCGGCGAGATAGACGGCGCCAGCTTGCGCTTGCCGAAGGCCTTGCCGGAGAAATAGGCGCCGATGTCGGCGATCCACACCAGCACCATCACCGACAGCAGGTACAGCGGCGAATGCAGGTAGAGGCCGACGATGGCGAAGAAGCAGGCGAACACGGCGAAGCTGAAGGTGACGCCCATGGACCAGTTGCCGCCGCCCTTGAGCGGCGGCAGGCCCAGGCCCAGCGACGGCACGTAGCGGATCAGCCACAGCAGGCAGGCCACGCCGTACAGCGAGTTGACGGCGCCCGGCTTGGCCGAGTACATCAGCAGCACGAACAGGCCGGCGCAGACCACGCCGAACACGCGCGCGGCCATGGCGGACAGGCCGAACAGGCGGGCGCCCTCCCACATCGCGGCGCCGACGAACAGGGTGACGACGACGGCAAACGCTGGGAAATAGTTGAAGAACAGGACCGGCAGCAGCACCGCCAGCAAGATCACAGCGGTAATAATCCTAGTTTTCAGCATCAGCTTGTCTTTTCAGCCAGTTGCGCGCCGGTGCGGCCGAAGCGGCGTTCGCGGTGCTGGTAGGAGGCGATCGCCTCGTCAAGGCACTCGATCGAGAAATCGGGCCAGTAGGTCTCGGTGAAGAACAGTTCCGTGTAGGCCAGCTGCCACAGCAGGAAATTGGAGATGCGCTGCTCGCCGCCGGTGCGGATGAACAGGTCGGGCTCGGGCGCGTAGGCCATCGCCAGGTGCGGCGCCAGCTGCTCCTCGCTGAAGTCGGTCGCGCCGGGGTGGGCGGCGACCATCTTGGCCACCGCCTGCATGATGTCCCAGCGGCCGCCATAGTTGGCGCAGACGGTGACGGTCATGCGGGTGTTGTTGGCGGTCTTGCGCTCGGCCGAGGCGATCATGCCTTGCAGCTTGTCGTCGAAACGGGTCAGGTCGCCGACGACCTTGAGGCGGATATTGTTGGCGTGCAGCTTGGACACTTCGCGGTCCAGCGCGGTCACGAACAGGCGCATCAGCAGCGACACTTCCTCTTCCGGGCGGCGCCAGTTTTCCGAACTGAAGGCGAACACGGTCAGGTATTCGACACCGCGGCGGGCGCAGGCCTCGACCACGGTGCGCACCGCCTCCACGCCCTTGACGTGGCCGGCGACGCGCGGCAGGAAGCGCTTGGTCGCCCAGCGGCCGTTGCCGTCCATGATGATGGCAACGTGGCGCGGCACGTTAGGGGCTTCCGGGACCTCGGTAGTCGAACTCGTATATTTCATGAAAACTTTGGTGCCAAAGTGTTAAGTATTGCAGGTGTGACGCAAAAAGACAAGACGCCAGCATAGCGTACCACCCGCGGGGGGGGGGGGGGGGGGGGGGGGGGGGGGGGGGGGGGGGGGGGGGGGGGGGGGGGGGGGGGGGGGGGGGGGGG
>NZ_JBGLYQ010000053.1:0-46274 GCF_047304105.1 Duganella sp. Dugasp56 | reverse complement strand
GACGCCCCCGCCCCGGCGCCAGCGTTCGACGACATCCGCGACCGGCTGCTGTACGCGCTGGCCAATGCGACGCACGCCGCTGTCGAGGCCGGCGACGTCGACAGCGACGAGGCCGACCTGGTGTCGGTGCGCCTGTGCGGTTTTCCGGCACATACCGGGGGCGCCGCGCATTTTGTCGAATATGTCGGAAAAGACAGCTTTGTAAAGCGCTCCGCAGCCCTCAAAATGCCCCCTTTTTTGCTATGAAATGCCGTTTTTCGGCCCAAGCTTGGAGAATTCTTTAAAAGTCGCAAGGATGTTGTCTTTTTTCATGTAATTTCACTCTCATCAGTGATACATTGCGTTCTGGTTTTGCAAGATTCGAGCAGCCCAATTGTTACATGCTTAAATTGAAAGATTAGATCCTCGCGATGTTTTCCAGTATTCCAGACCAGCCTCACCGTTACGATGTGGATAACCTCCTGGAGGAGGCTGGCGATGTTGTGTTCCGCCTGAATCTGCTGGGGCAAGTGCTGTTCGCCAGCAAACGGGCCATCGCGCTGATCTCCAGCCAGCATCCGCTGACCAGCGGGCTGCTGGCTACGCTGCTGTCCGAGGGCGACCAGGCGCCGCTGGCGGCCGTGCTGGCCGAAGTGCACGAGTCGGGCGGCACGCGCCTGCTGGAAGTACGCATCAAGACTCCGGATGCCGAAGTCTGGCACGAACTGCGCGTGGCCTGCTACGCCAATCCCGCCGGCGCCGCCGAACTGCTGATCGTCGGCCGCGACATGACCCAGCAGCACACCACCGAGGAACGGCTGCGCCACATGGCCACCCACGACGCGCTGACCGAGCTGCCAAACCGGCTGCTGCTGTCGGACCGCATGCGCATGGTGATCGCCAACGCGCGCCGCTCGGGCCAGGGCTTCTCCGTGGCCACCATCGGCCTGGACGGCTTCAAGAAAGTCAACGACGGCCTCGGCCATCCGGTCGGCGACGCCGTGCTGCGCACGGCCGCCGCCCGCCTGCGCAAGACGCTGCGCGACAGCGACACCCTGGCTCGCGTGGGCGGCGACGAATTTGTCGCGGTCCTGCCTGGAACCGCTACCGACGCCCAGATCAAGCTGGTCACCGGCCGCCTGATCGCCACCCTGCAGTCGCCGTTTGAAATCGACAGCCACACGATCTACGTCGGCGCCTCGGTCGGCGTCTCGGTCTACCCGCAGCACGCCGAGGACGAGGTGCGCCTGGTGGCGCTGGCCGACGCCGCCATGTCGCGCGCCAAGGAAACCGGCAAGGCGCGCTGCGTGGTCTACAGCCAGTCGCAGTCCGGCCCGCCCGAGCACGACATCTCGCTGGAGGCGGCCATGTTCCAGGCCGTGCGCGAGGGCGAGTTCCTGCTGTACTACCAGCCCATCGTCGACGCCAGGACGCGCGAGATCCAGGGCTTCGAAACGCTGATGCGCTGGAAGCATCCGACCCTGGGCATGGTGCCGCCGGCCCGCTTCATCCCGATCGCCGAGACCAACGGCCTGATCAACCTGCTGGGCGCGTGGGCGCTGAAGGCCGCCTGCGTGCAGCTCAAGCAGTTCGAGGAGGTGGCAAAGCGCAGCCTGTACATCTCTGTTAATATCAGCCCGCGGCAATTCCGCAACGATAAATTTCTCGACGTGCTGGACGACGCGATCGCCTTCTCCGGCCTACTTGGTGAGCAATTGGTATTGGAAATCACAGAAGGCACACTGATGATCGATCCGGCGCATGCCGAGTCCCTGCTGACCAAGATGGCCGAGCGCAACGCCCGCATCGCCATCGACGACTTCGGCACCGGCTACTCGTCGCTGGCCTACCTGAAGCGCTTCCCGATTTCCGTGCTCAAGATCGACCGCACCTTCATCCGCGACCTGCCCGATTCGCAAAAGGACGGCGCCATCTGCAACGCCGTGCTGGACCTGGCCAAGCACCTGGACCTGTCCGTCGTGGCCGAGGGCGTCGAGACCGAGGAGCAGCTGCAATACCTGGACCAGCGCGGCTGCCAGTACATCCAGGGTTATCTCACCGGCAAGCCGATGGCGGCCAATGTCGCCATGGCGGCACTCAAGGAAAGCATCCACGTCAAAGTGGTGCCAGCCGAACTGCGACAGGTGGCGCAATGATGCAAGCCGCTTTCGAGACCAGCTCGCCGCTGGGCGGACAAACGCTGTCCCAGTTGTGGGATTGCACGCGCCGCCGCGGCGACATGCCGGGCTTCGCCAAGGCCATCACCGCCATCCTCGGCGCCATGCGCGGCGAGGACGAGCAGGAATTCAACATGACCCGCACCGTGCTGTCCGATCCGGTGCTGACGCAAAAAGTGCTGCGGCTGGCCAACAGCGGCATGTATTCGGCCTTCGGCCAGCATGTGAACACGGTGTCGAAGGCGGTGCTGGTGCTGGGCACCGAGGCCATCGGCCACCTGGCGCTGGGCCTGAAACTGATCGAGGAACTGGCCGCCGACTCGAACGACGCCACCATCGCCCACGTTGAAATGGAAAAGGCCGTGCTGGCCGGCATCGTCGCGCAGCAGATCGCCTACACCGCCGAAAGCCGCCACGGCGAGGAAGCCGTGGTGTGCTCGATGCTGCACACGCTGGGCCGCATGATGCTGACCTTTTACATGCCCGAGCGCTGGACCGAGCTGCAACGCATGGCCGACGACGCCGGCCGCCGCGTCGAGGACCTGGCGCCGGAGTCGCTGGGCCTGAGCCTGGAGGAAGTCGGCCACGCGGCCGCGCTGCACTGGGGCCTGCCGCACAGCCTGATCTCCGGCATGCGCCACCTGCCGCCGCCGGAGCCGGGCGCCGAAGTCAGCGCGTCGGACTGGATCGCCGGCCTGTCGACGATGTCGGCGCTGTGCGCCGAATCGCTGTGGCACGACGATGCCGCCGGCGCCGAGGCGGTCAAGGCGCTGACCGAGTCCTACGCCGGCATGCTGGGCGTGGAGCCGGGCAACCTGATGCACGCCATCGAGCAGGCCAAGGTGGTGGCCGCCAACGACCTGACCATCGCCCCGCTGTCGCGCCCGGCCGAACGGCGTGCCAAGGCGCTGGCCAAGACGCGCCAGCGCGCGGCCGGCAACAAGATCCTGCTCAGCGGCCTGGCCGACATGCGCGACGTGCTCGACTCGGCCAGCCCCGGCCAGATGGTGCAGATCGCGCTGGAGACGGTCTACAAGGGCCTGGATTTCTCGCGCGCCGTGGCCTTCGTGCGCAACCGCAGGGAAAACCAGTACGCGGCCAAGATCAGCTTTGGCGACGGCACGCGGGAATTGCTGCCGGCGATGACCTTCGACGACGCCTACGAGCCGAACGTGTTCCATGCCGCGCTCAACAGCGACCGCGTGATCTTCATCGAGAACGCCCGCGACGCCAAGTTTGCCGCCAAGCTGCCGCTGTGGTGGAAGAGCTCGCTATCCGAGGCGCGCAGCTTCGTCATCCTGCCGCTGTCGTCGAACGGCCAGCCGGCCGGCTTCCTGTACGGCGACTGGGACGATTCCTTCCCGCCCATCCAGCTCAGCCAGACCGAGTTCTCGCTGCTCAACGACATGCGCGCCATCGTGGTGCGCTCGGTCGAGCGCCGCCACCAGACCGAGGTCGGAAGCAAGGCGGTGGCCAGCCGGGGCTAGCCGGCTAACCTAGTAGCGGTCCCCGGCCTGCCAGCGGAACGACAGCATGGCGGCCAGCGCCGACAGCATGGCCAGCACGGCCGCCACGTAGTACACCGACTGCGGCCCCGCCCGCTCCCACCACTGCGCCAGGAACAGGCCGCCAAGCGAGCCGCCGATGCCGTACGACAGGCTCATGTACAGCGCCTGCCCGCGCGCCTGCAGCGGCCCGGAGAACCAGCGCTGCAGGGTCATCACCGACGACGAATGATGCAGCGCGAAAGTGGCCGCGTGCAGGACCTGCGCCACGATCAGCAGCCACAGCACATGCGGGCCGAAGCCTATCATCAGGAAGCGCACGACGGCCACGCCCAGGGTCAGGTACATCATGCGCATCGCGCCCCAGCGGCGGAACAGCGGCGCCTGGAAATAGAACAGCAGCACCTCGGCCAGCACGCCCAGCGACCACATGGCGCCGATCACGGTCTTGCTGTAGCCGTTGCGCTCCAGGTACAGCGAATAAAAGGTGTACAGCGAGGCATGGGCCGACACCATCAGCGCGGTCGACAGGAAGAAGGCGATCACCTGGCGCCGGCGCAGCAGCGTAAACACCGGCAACGGCGGCTCCTTGTGCGCGCGGCGCGGCACGTCGCGCAGGCGGAAGGCGGCGCCTATCGTCAGCACCAGCAGCAGCGCCGCCACCCACGGCAGCGTGACGATGCCGTAGTGCTCCAGCGCGTACGAGGCCAGCGTCACCGAGACGATGAAGCCGATCGAGCCCCACATGCGGATGCGGCCGTAATAGGTCAGGTCGCCCTTCATCTCGGACAGCATCAGCGCTTCGCAGATCGGCGCCTGGCCGCTGGTGAACAGGTTCAGCACGATCATCGCCAGCATGAAGTGGCCGAAGGTGGCGCCAAAGAAGAAGCCGGAAAAGCCGATCAGCGCGGCGAAGCCGGCCATGCGCAGCACCAGCACGCGGCGGTCGTAGTGGTCGGCAACGTAGCCCCAGACGTTGGGGCCGACGATGCGCAGCACCTGGATCATCGACATCAGCACGCCGATCTGCGCCACCGTCATGCCCTTGTCGGCAAAGAACAGCGTGGCGTAGGTGCTCCAGGTTCCCGCGTGTGCGTAGTAGCAGAAGAGGAATAAGGCGAAGCTGAAGGCTTGTACCGGCACCGCTTACAGAGCGATGTTGGGGGTCGAGACCTTGACGTCGCCGCATTGGGCGCGGTGCATCAGCGCATGGTCCATCAGCACCAGCGCCAGCATCGCCTCGGCGATCGGCGTGGCGCGGATGCCGACGCAGGGGTCGTGGCGGCCGAAGGTTTCCACCATCACCGGATTGCCCTCCTTGTCGATCGAGTGGCGCGGCGTGCGGATAGACGAGGTCGGCTTGATGGCGATCGATACCGTGATGTCCTGGCCGGTCGAGATGCCGCCCAGCACGCCGCCGGCGTTGTTGCCGATGAAGCCGGTCGGGGTCAGCTCGTCGCCGTGTTCGGTGCCCTTCTGCGCCACCGACTTGAAGCCGGCGCCGATTTCCACGCCCTTGACGGCGTTGATGCCCATCATCGCGTAGGCGATGTCGGCGTCGAGCTTGTCGTAGATCGGCTGGCCCAGGCCGACCGGAATGTTCTGCGCGATGACGTCGATGCGGGCGCCGATCGAGTCGCCCGCCTTGCGCAGCTCGTCCATGGCCGCTTCCATGCGGGCGATCAGGTCGGCGTCGCCGGTGGCGGCGAAGAACGGGTTGTCCTGCGTGTGGCTCCAGTCCTGGAACGGCACGGCGATGTCGCCCAGCTGGCTCATGCAGCCCTTGAACACGGTGCCGTATTGCTGGTTCAGCCACTTCTTGGCGATCGCCGCCGCGCCCACCACGGGCGCCGTCAGGCGCGCCGACGAACGGCCGCCGCCGCGCGGGTCCCGTACGCCATATTTATGCCAATAGGTGTAATCTGCGTGCCCGGGGCGGAAACTTTCCGCAATGTTGCCGTAATCCTTGCTGCGCTGGTCTTCGTTGCGGATCAGCAGCGCGATCGGCGTGCCGGTGGTCACGCCCTGGTAGACGCCGGACAGGATTTCCACCGTGTCCGACTCCTGGCGCTGCGTCACGTGGCGCGATGTACCCGGTTTGCGACGATCCAGTTCAGGCTGGATATCCGCTTCCGACAAAGGCAATCCCGGTGGGCAGCCATCGATCACACAACCAATCGCGGGACCGTGCGACTCACCAAAGGTGGTAACTGAAAACAATTTGCCAAATGTATTGCCGGACATAAGAAGAGAATCTTTGGAAAAAGGTGGAAAGTTCCTAATTCTACCAGCCCGCCGCGCCCCGCGTCCCGCTGGCGTAACAATTTCTAATGGACAAGTTTCCATTGGCAAAATATCATGTTTCAATCGAAAGCCCACAACACGGCCTCCTCAGCCCCCGAAATCTGCGTTCTTTTTAACAATTCGCTATATACTTGACTCAAGAACACCGAGAAATCCTGGAGAAGCTACACATGCCCCCACCGATCACACCCCTTGAGCACTCCAAGGATGATCAAGACGATCTGGTATTCTTAGAAGAGCATCCGACGGCGCCTGTGACTGCCGGTACCCGCCACGTATGGCGGGTAATGATTATCGATGACGACGAAGACGTCCACTCGACCACCACCTTCGCGCTCGGCAACCTCGACATGCAGCAGCGCCCGCTGGAATTCGTCCATGCGTATTCGGCCGGGCAGGCACGCGAACTACTGAAACACGAGGCGGAAATCGCCGTCATCCTGCTGGACGTGGTGATGGAACAGGACGACGCCGGCCTGCACCTGGTGCGCTACATCCGCGAAACGCTGAAACTGGTCGACGTGCGCATCATCCTGCGCACCGGCCAGCCCGGCTACGCGCCGGAAATCGACGCCATCCGCGATTTCGACATCAACGACTACAAGACCAAGTCCGAGCTGACCCGCATCAAGCTGTTCACCACGGTCACCGCGGCGATCCGCTCGTACGAGCAGATCCGCAAGATCAACGACAGCCGCCGCGGCCTCAATCAGATCGTCCACGCCAGCACCCAGCTGATGACCCTGCACGGCGTGCAGAACTTCGCCGCCGGCGTGCTGGCGCAGATCACCGACCTGCTGGGCCAGGACGGCAACGGCGTGCTGTGCGTGCAGGAATGCCCGGAGGACGGCTGCCACGAACTGATGGTGATGGCCACCGTCGGCGCCTGCCGCCGGCTGGACGGCATGACCCTGACCGCCCAGGACGAGCCGCGCATCCACGACGCGATGGAACTGGCGCTGGCGCAGCGGCGCAACCTGTACGGTCCGGACTTCGTCACCCTGTACTTCGCCGGCAAGGCCTCGCGCGACTTCGTCGCCTTCCTCGAGGTCAGCCGCGCGCCGACCGAGATCGACGAGCGCCTGCTGGAAGTGTTCTGCAGCAACGTGGCGGTCGGCCTGGACAACGTCGAACTGGTCACGCACCTGCACAACGCCGCCTTCTACGATCAATTGTCCAAGCTGCCCAACCGCACCCGCCTGGTCGAGATCCTCGACGCCACGCTGGCCGGCCCGGCGCGCGACGACGCCACGCTGTCGCTGGTCGACCTCGACCACTTCGCCGAGACCAACGACGCGCTGGGCCACCAGTTTGGCGACATGCTGCTGGTCGCCGTGGCCGGACGCCTGCAGTCGGAACTGGGCGGCCAGCTGACGGTGGCGCGCATCGGCGGCGACATCTTCTGCGTGCTGGGCGACTCGTCGCAGGTCAACCCGGCCAATATCCTGGCGCTGTTCCAGCGCCCGTACAGCATCGACGGCCAGGACGTGCAGCTGTCGGCCACGCTGGGCCTGGTGCGCCTGGGCGAGCACGAAGGCAGCGGCGCCGACGCGCTCAAGGATGCCGACATCGCGCTGAAGCGCGCCAAGTCGCAGCAGCGCGCCGGCCACTTCTACTTCTCGCGCTCGATGGGCGTCGAGATCCGCGAGCGGGTGCGCATGATGCACGCGCTGCGCACCGCCTTCGGCCAGAACCAGCTGTTCGTGGTCTACCAGCCGCAGATCGACCTGGCCACGCGCCGGCCGGTGGGCGCCGAGGCGCTGCTGCGCTGGCAGACGCCGGACGGCAAGTTTATCTCGCCGGACCGCTTCATTCCGATCGCCGAGTACTCGGGCCTGATCATCGACCTGGGCGAATGGGTGATGCGCACCGCCTGCCGCGAGCTGGTCGACCTGCGCAAGGCCGGCCATGACGATTTCATGATGTCGATCAACGTCTCGCAGGTGCAGTTCCGCCATCCGCACTTCCTCGACATGCTGCGCAGGGCGCTCGAGGACACGGGCGCGCCGCCGGAATTCGTCGAGCTGGAGATCACCGAGTCGATGGCGATGGAAGAGCCGGACATGCTGATCAAGATGCTGGGCCAGATCAAGCAGACCGGCGTCAGCATCGCGATCGACGATTTCGGCACCGGCTTCTCGTCGCTGTCCTACCTGCAGCGGCTGCAGATCGACCGCCTGAAGATAGACCGCGCCTTCGTCACCGAAATCACCGGCTCCGCGCGCGGCAGCAGCATAGCCGAGATGGTGATACAGCTGGGCCGCAACCTGGGCCTGGCGGTGATTGCCGAAGGGGTGGAAGATGAGCGCCAGGCGCAGATCCTGCAGGCGCTGGGCTGCCCGCTGGCGCAGGGCTTCCTGTTCGCGCGGCCGATGACGGCATCGGCGCTGAACGGCTGGCTCAGTAACGACACGCTGGAAAAAGGCGTCGCCTGAAAGGCAGCGTGAAAACAACAACGCCATGTGCGCCTGCTGCGGTCAAGACCGCCGCAAGCGCACATGGCGCTTTTCTTTAGTCGTTTGCCTGGTCGGCCGTTTCGGCCGGCCAATCGCGGATATAGGCTTTGAGCATGCGGTTCTCGAAGCTCTGCGCTTCCAGCACGGCGCGCGCCACGTCGTAGAACGAGATCACGCCGAGGATGGTCTTGGCGTTCATCACCGGCAGGTAGCGCGCATGCTTCTCCAGCATGATGCGGCGCACCTCGTTGACTTCGGTGTCCGGCGTGACGGTGATCGGATGGTCGTCCATATGCTTGCGCACGGTGCCGGCGCCGACTGTGCCGCCGTTTTCGTGCAAGGCGCGCAGCACCTCGCGGAAAGTCAGCATGCCGGCCAGGTCGCCAAACTCCATGACCACCAGCGAGCCAATGTCCTTCTCCGCCATGGTATTGGCGGCATCCACCAAAGGCTGGTCCGGGGAAATCGTGTAAAGAATGCTGCCTTTAACCTGAAGAATTTCGGAGACTTTCATTTTGGGCCGTCCTGTCCGCTGATATAGGCTCTGTGAATGGGGGTTCTAGTTATTGTAGCCTTATAGCGAATGTAGCGTATGCCCGGAGAAAAATCCAGCGCTCTGGATAAGCAAAACGCAACATTTTTGCAGTGCTGTTGCCGCGGCGCGATTCGGGGTAGGATGCGCGGCATACTTATAACTCTACAGAGACAATATGAGCGGACCCAAATACCCCGGTTTCGATACGCTGTCGCTGCACGCCGGATCGTCACCCGACCCGGCCACCGGTGCGCGCGCCACGCCTATCCATTTCACCGCGTCGTTCGCGTTCAAGGATTCGGACCACGCGGCCTCACTGTTCAATATGGAGCGCGCCGGCCACGTCTACTCGCGCATCTCCAACCCGACCAACGCGGTGCTGGAGGAACGCATCGCCGCGCTGGAAGGCGGCGTGGCCGGCATCGCCACGGCCAGCGGCCAGGCCGCGATGCATCTCGGCCTGGCCACCATCGCCGGCGCCGGCTCGCACATCGTCGCCTCGCGCGCGCTGTACGGCGGCTCGCACAATATGCTGGCCTATACGCTCAAGCGCTTCGGCATCGACACCACCTTCGTCGATCCGCGCGACCTCGACGCCTGGCGCGCCGCGATCCGGCCCAACACCAAGGTGCTGTTTGCCGAAACGCTGGGCAATCCGGGGCTGGACGTGCTCGATATCGGCGCCGTATCGGCCATCGCCCATGAGCAGCACCTGCCGCTGATGCTGGATTCCACCTTCACCACGCCCTACCTGTTGAAGCCTTTCGAGCACGGCGCCGACCTGGTGTTCCACTCGGCGACCAAGTTCCTGTGCGGGCACGGCACCGCCATCGGCGGGCTGCTGGTGGACGGCGGCACCTTCGACTGGCAGGCCGCCTACGACAAGACCGGCCGCTTTGCGGAGCTGTGCGAGCCGTACGACGGCTTCCACGGCATGGTGTTTGCCGAAGAGTCGACCGTGGCGCCATTCGCGCTGCGCGCGCGGCGCGAGGGCCTGCGCGACTTCGGCGCCGTCATGAGCCCGCACAACGCCTTCGCCGTGCTGCAGGGCATGGAGACGCTGAGCCTGCGCATGGACCGCCACGTCGCCAACACGCGCAAGGTGGTCGAGTTCCTGCTGTCGAATCCCGCCGTGGAATCGGTGTCGTATCCCGAGCTGCCGTCGCACCCTGACTATGAACTGGCCAAGCGCCTGCTGCCCAAAGGCTGCGGCGCCGTGTTCTCGTTCAGCCTGAAGGGCGACCGCGCCGCCGGCCGCCGCTTCGTCGACGCGCTGAAGGTGTTCTCGCACCTGGCCAACGTCGGCGACGCCAAGTCGCTGGTGATCCATCCGGCGTCCACCACGCACTTCCGCATTCCGGCCGAACAGCTGGCGGCGGCCGGCATCACCGAAGGCACGATGCGGCTGTCGGTCGGGCTGGAAGACCTGGACGACCTGATCGAAGACCTGGCGCGCGGCCTGAAGCTGTCGCAGAAGGGAGCCTGAGATGCTGCTGACCGTACAAGGCGTGGACGCCTACTGCTACACCGGCGGCAAGCCGTTCAACCCGGCGCTGCCGACCGTGGTCTTCATCCACGGCGCGCAAAACGATCATTCGGTGTGGGCGCTGCAGACCCGTTATTTCGCCCATCACGGCTATGGCGTGCTGGCGGTCGACCTGCCGGGCCACGGCCGCAGCAAGGGCGCGGCCAAGGCCAGCGTGGCCGAGCTGGCGGACTGGCTGCTGCAGGTGCTGGACGCGGCCGGCGTGCGGAAGGCCGCGCTGTTCGGCCACAGCATGGGCTCATTGATCGCGCTGGAAGCATCGCACCAGGCGCCGGAGCGCGTGACGCACCTGGGCATGATAGGTTCGACTTATCCGATGAAAGTGTCGGACGCGCTGCTGGAAACCTCGCGCAGCGATGAGCAGAGCGCCATCGACATGGTCAACATCTGGTCGCACTCGTCGATCGCGCACAAGCCCTCGTGTCCGGGGCCCGGCTTCAGCGTGATGGGCGGCGCGCGCCGGCTGATGCAGCGCATCTCGCAGATCAATCCGCAGCAGGTGTTCTACACGGACTTCTCGGCCTGTAACGCCTATGCCAACGGCGAGGCGGCGGCGCAGGCGGTGCGCTGCCCTACCCTGTTCCTGTTCGGCGCCCGCGACATGATGACGCCGCCCAAGTCCACCAGGCTGCTGACATCGACCATCAAGCACGGCAAGGTGGTGACGGTGGACAGCGGCCACTCGCTGATGAGCGAGCGGCCGGACGCGGTGCTGGATGCGCTGTTCAGTTTTGCGGGAACTTGAAGCGGATGATGCGGTTCGCTTCTTGCATCACGAAGCCGCGATAACGCTCCAGGGTTTAGCGACAGTCGATGGGACCGAAATGGTCGGCCAACGTCTTGGACAGGCCGTTTTCGACGGCGGTTTCCACCTCGCGCGCCAGCTGCGCCGCATCGCGGGCCGCTTGCCGGTCGCGCTCATCGTCGCTGTCGGTCACCACGCCGGCGTTGATCGGCATGCCGGAGAAGACGAACAGGCGGTAGACCTCGGCCAGCGTCAGCCTCTCGACGTTGGCCAGGATGACCCAGTGGTCACCGCCATCGCTGACGCGCTTGCCCCACTGGACCCGCGACGGCGCCTCGACCTTGACGCGCCCCACCCAGCCCTCGGCCATCATCCGCTCAAGCAGCATGTCCATCTCGTCGAAGCCCAGGCGGGTGCGCGCGCGTATCGTGCCGGCGCTGACCAGCGCCGTGTCGCCGCATTTGCAGGCCACGTGCAGCACTTTCAGGATCGCCATCGCATCGACGAATTCGCCGCCCGGCTGCGCCTCGTGCCACCAGCGCTCGTACTTCACCACCGGCAGCGCGGCCACCAGCAGCGCGCCGAACAGCGTGATCATCCACGACACGTACACCCACAGCAAGAACAGCGGCAAGGCCGCCAGCGCGCCGTAGATCTTCGAATAGGTCGGAAACTGCGTGATGAAAATCGCGAAGCCGCGCTTGGCCACCTCGAACGCCAGACCCGCCACCAGGCCGCCCCAGGCCGCATCCTGCCAGTCGACGTCGCGGTTCGGCACCGCCACGTACAACAGCGTGAAGCCGGCCGTGGTCAGCGCCAGCGACAGGATGGTATAGATCAGCACGCCGATCACCGGCACGTCGCCGACCAGGGTACTGGTGGCCATGAACACCTGCGACGACAGCGTCAGCGACACGCCGATCAGCAAGGGACCGAGCGTGACGATGGCCCAGTAGACCAGGATCCGCTTGCTCCAGCGGCGCTCGTCGCGCACGCGCCAGATGCGGTTGAACACGCGCTCGATCAGGTTCATCATCGCGATCGACGTGAAAATCAGCGCCACCGCCCCCACCGCCGACAGCCGCGTGGCCTTCGAGGCGAACATGGTCAGGTAGTTCAGGATGGTGGAGGAAATCGACTTCGGCATCACGCTCTGCACGAAGTAGGCTTCCAGCGAGCTGCGGAAGGAATTAAACAGCGGGAACGTGGTGAAAATCGCCAGCGCGATGGTCAGCAGCGGCACCAAGGCGAACACCGTGGTAAAAGTGAGACTGCCCGCCACTTGCGGCAGGCTTTCCTCGCGCAGGCGGCGCTGGGCAAATAAAAACAGGTCGCGCACTTCGGGCCAGGACAGCGAACGCACTGTCGCGATACCGCTGCGGCAGCTGCGGAACAGATAATGTAAAACCGGATGAATATATTTTTCGTACATGAGCGATAATCGAAATACAAGAGTGACAACGATGCCACCCGCTAAAGCGCCCTATAATACCGCTGATGAACCAACCTAATCTGATTATTCTTGTTTTGTTCTACTCGCGCCATGGCGCCACGCGCAAACTGGCCGAGCTGATCGCCCAGGGCATCGAGAGCGTGCCGGGCTGCGACGCGCGCCTGCGCACGGTTCCCGCCGTGTCGACCGTGGCCGAAGCCACCGAACCGGAGGTGCCGGCCGACGGCGCGCCGTATGTGGAGCTGGACGACCTGAGCGAGTGCGCCGGCATCGCCGTCGGCTCGCCTACGCGCTTTGGCAACATGGCCTCGGCCATGAAGTATTTTTGGGACGGCACCGCCACCCACTGGCTGTCCGGCACGCTGGCCGGCAAGCCAGCCTGCGTGTTCACCTCGACCGGCAGCCTGCACGGCGGCCAGGAATCGACGCTGCTGTCGATGATGATACCGCTGTTCCACCATGGCCTGATGGTGCTCGGCCTGCCCTACACCCATCCGGAACTGATGACGACGTCCAGCGGCGGCACGCCGTACGGCGCCAGCCACTGGTCCGGCCTTGATGGCAAGAAGACCATCACCGAAGATGAAAAACGCCTGGCCGTCGCGCTGGGCCGGCGCCTGGCCGAAACGGCCGTCAAACTGCGCGCCGTCGCTTGAACGGGGACGCAACATGGAAAACTCAATGCAAAAATATTTTCACTGGGGCGCCATCGGCAGCCTGGTGACGCTGATAGTCTGGTGCGTGCTGTGGGAGATGGTGCTGGCGCCGCTGCATCCGGGAGGTTCGTGGCTGGTGCTGAAGGCCTTGCCGCTGCTGCTGCCGCTGTACGGCGTCTGGAAGCGCGACATCTACACGCTGCAGTGGACCTCGATGATGATACTGTTATACTTCACCGAGGGCGTGGTGCGCGGCTGGAGCGACAAGGGCAACCTGTCCGCATGGCTGGGCTGGGGCGAGGCGCTGATCGTCTGCGTCTACTTCGTCTGCGCCGTCATGTACCTGCGTCCATATAAGAAGGCGGCGAAGAAGCTGGCCAAGGAATTGCTCGACAAGGTGAAGGTCACCACCGTCAAATGAAGGACTTCCTGACGCACTGTCGTTCGCTGCTGGGCGAGGCCTGGGTGCTCGACACGCCCGCCGACATGGCGCCGTTCCTGACCGACTGGCGCGGCCGCTTTACCGGCAGCGCGCTGGCCGTGCTGCGGCCGGCGTCGGTGGACCAGGTGGCGGCGCTGGTGCGCGCCTGCGCGCAGTGGCGCATCGCGTTGGTGCCGCAGGGCGGCAATACAGGGCTGGTGCTGGGCAGCGTGCCCGATGCCAGCGGCACGGCGGTCGTACTGTCGCTGGCCCGACTCAACGCCATCCGCTCGGTCGATGCCGTCAACCGCACGATGACCGTGGATGCGGGCTGCATTCTCCAACAGGTGCAGGAAGCGGCCGCCGCCGCGGGCTGCCTGTTCCCCTTGTCGCTGGCCGCCGAAGGCAGCTGCACGATAGGCGGCAACCTGTCCACCAATGCCGGCGGCACGGCGGTTCTCCGCTACGGCAACACGCGCGAACTATGCCTCGGGCTGGAGGTGGTCACACCGCAGGGCGAGGTGTGGAGCGGCTTGCGCGGCCTGCGCAAGGACAATACCGGCTACGATCTGCGCGACCTGTTCATCGGCGCGGAAGGCACGCTGGGCATCATCACCGGCGCGGTGCTCAAGCTGTACCCGCAGCCCAAGGCCAGCATCACGGCGCTGGCCGCACTGCCCTCGCCCGCCCACGCGCTGCAATTACTGAACCTGATGCAGGACCACTGCGGCTCCAGCCTGACCGGCTTCGAGTTGATGTCGCGCTTTTGCCTGGAGCTGGTGGCGCAGCAGTTCCCGTCGCTGCCGAAGCCGTTCGCGGCGCCGCATCCGCAGTACGTGCTGCTGGAACTGTCGAGCAGCGAATCGGAAGACCACGCGGTGGGCTTGCTGGGACGGGCCATCGGCGCGGCGCTCGAGCGCGACGTCATCAGCGACGCCGTGGTGGCGACGTCGGTGGCGCAATCGGCCGGTCTGTGGCAACTGCGCGAGCATATCCCGCTGGCGCAGGCCAAGGCCGGCAAGAACATCAAGCACGATATCTCGCTGCCGGTATCGAGCATCGCGGACTTCATCGCGGCCACCGGGCCGTTGCTGGAAGCGGCCTTCCCTGGCTGCCAGCTGGTGTGCTTCGGCCATCTGGGCGACGGCAACCTGCACTACAACGTGGCGCCGCCGACCGGCATCTCCAACGAGGATTTCCTCGCCAACCAGGACAAGGTCAATCGCGTCGTGCATGACAGCGTGGTGGGTTTTGGCGGCTCGATTTCAGCGGAACACGGCATCGGTGCGTTGAAGCGCGACGAGCTGGCCCACTATAAATCGGCGGTGGAACTGAACATGATGCGGGCCATCAAAACGGCGCTGGATCCACTGGGTATCATGAATCCCGGGAAAATCCTTTGAAGGGAGCTGCCATGAAATTCGCTATCGCGGCCGTGCTGTGCGCGGCGTCCCTGACGGCGCACGCCCAGGACGTCCACAAATGCACCGTGGATGGAAAAGTCAGCTACGGCGACGTGCCTTGTCCCGCCGGAGCGGCGTCGGCCACGACCTTGCAGGTGCCGGCGGCGCCGGCGGTGGATCCCGCGGCGGCACGCGACCTGGCGCGGCAAGGCAAGGAAGCGGCGGCGCTGGAAAAGGCGCGCCATCAGCGTGAGGACAAGGACGCGCGCGAAGCCGACAAGTCCGCGCAGGCGGCCGCCGTGCAACGCAAGAGGTGCGGCAAGCTCAAATTGAACAAGCAATGGGCAGACGACGATGTGCGCCGTGCCACCGCCGTCAATCTCGATAACGCCAAGCTGCGCGCCAAGCGCGCCGGCGACACGCTGGCGCTGGAGTGTCCCAAGTAATGTCCGGATTGATGCCTGCAAATACTCGCCTGTCACGCTGGCTGCTGCTGGGCGAGTGGCGCGCGCATCCCGTGCGGGCATTGGTGGCGATAGCCGCCATCGCCATCGGCATCTCGCTGGGCTTCGCCATCCATTTGATCAACGCCGCCGCGTTCAACGAATTTTCGTCCGCCATCAAGGGACTGTCTGGCGTCGCCGACGTGCAGGTGCGCGGCACCGAACCGTTTTTCGACGAAACCATCTATCCGCTGCTGGCGCAACGCGACGGCGTGGCTGTGGCCTCACCGGTGCTGGAGTTCGACGCTTCCGTGCCCGGTGAACGCACCGCCCTGAAGATCCTGGCCGTGGATGCCTTCCGCGCCGGCTTCATCTCGCCCGACCTGGTGGGGGCTCCCGCCGAAGACAAGGTGGACGACCTGTTGGCCGACGACGCCATCTTCCTGTCGCCCGCGGCACTGCAATGGCTCAAGCCCGCGGATGGCGCGCCGCTGACGCTGCAGGTCGGCGTCGGCCAGTTGCATCTTCGCGTGGCCGGGCCGCTGCAGCGCGCCCGCGCAGGGCAGCGCGTCGGCGTGATGGATCTCGGCGCCGCGCAATGGCGCTTCAACAAACTGGGTCAGCTGTCGCGCGTCGACCTCAAGCTGCGCAGTGGCGTCAATCGGGACGCCTTCAAGGCGCAACTGGAACAGCAACTGCAGCGCGACTATCCGGGCCGCTTCCGCGTCAACCAGCCCAACGACGAAGAACAGAACAGCCGCAACGAAGGCATGAGCCGCGCCTACCGCGTCAACCTGACGGTGCTGGCGCTGGTAGCGCTGTTCACCGGCGCCTTCCTGGTGTTCTCCACGCAGGCGCTGTCGGTGATCCGCCGCCGCAGCCAGTTCGCGCTGCTGCGCGTGCTCGGCATGGACCGCAAGCACCTGCTGCGCCAGATTCTGATCGAAGGCCTGAGCCTCGGCGTGGCCGGATCGGCGATCGGCATCGCCGCCGGCTACGGCATGGCGGCGGCCGCGCTGCACTTCATGGGCGCCGATCTGGGCGCGGGTTTCTTCTCCGGCGTGCGGCCGGAAGTCCAGTTCACGCCCGTCGCCGCTGCGGTCTACTTTGCGCTTGGCGTCGCCGTCGCGCTGCTGGGTTGCGCCGCGCCCGCGCTGGACGCCGCACGCGCCCAGCCGGCCGTCGCGCTCAAATCCGGCACCGAGGAAGCGGCGATGTCGCGCCTGTCGCGCGCCTGGCCGTCACTGGCATGCATCGCGCTGGCGGCGCTGTTGACGCAGGCGCCCCCGGTATTCGAGCTGCCGCTGTTCGGCTACCTGTCGATCGCCCTGCTGCTGATCGGCAGCATCGCCCTGATGCCCCGTCTTGCCGCCATCGTGTTCCGCGCGGCGCATCTGCGCTGGAGCGCAGCCAACGCCGACAGACCAGGCGCATCGCCGGTGCTGACGCTGACGCTGTCACGCCTTGCCAACGCATCCAGCCAGGCCGGCATCGCGCTGGGCGGCGTGCTGTCGAGTTTCAGCTTGATGGTGGCGATGGCCATCATGGTCGCCAGTTTCCGCGTGTCGCTCGACGACTGGCTGCTGCACATTCTGCCGGCCGATATCTACATCAGCACCACCAGCGGCGGCACCACGGCCGGATTGCGTCCGCAGGAACAAGCCGCCATCGCCGCCCTGCCCGGCGTGGCCAGCGCCGACTTCCTGCGCGTGCGGGCGATCTCGCTGGCCGCCGCCCGGCCGCCGGTCGCACTGATGGCACGCAACGTGGATGCAGCCGATCCCGGCAAATCGCTGGCCATCGTCGGCGTGACGCAAATGCCGGAACCTGGCTCCCCGCCGCCGGTGTGGGTATCGGAAGCGATGGTTGATTTGTACGGCATGCATGTCGGCCAGCGCATCGAGTTTCCGCTGAACGGCAAGCTGCACACATTCCAAGTATCCGGCATCTGGCGCGACTACGCACGGCCGACAGGTACGATCCAGATGCGGCTGAGCGACTATCGCGCCATCACCGACGACCAGGATGCGAGTAATGTCGCGCTGTGGCTCAAGCCCGGCGCCAAGCCAGCCGACACCACCCAGGCCTTGAAGCGGCTGCCGTTTGCCGCCGCGCTGGAAACCAGCGCGCCATCCGATATCCGCGCCATGAGCATGAAGATATTCGACCGCAGCTTCGCCATCACCTACCTGCTGGAGGCGATCGCCATCGTGATCGGCCTGTTCGGCGTGGCGGCGACGTTCTCGGCACAGACGCTGGCGCGGTCCAAGGAGTTCGGCATGCTGCGGCACGTGGGCGTTACCCGCCGCCAGATCCTGTCGATACTGGCGATCGAGGGCGGCGCGTTGACGGCGCTCGGCATCGGCACCGGCTTCGTGCTGGGCTGGGTCATCAGCCTGATCCTGGTCTTCATCGTCAACCCGCAGTCGTTCCACTGGACCATGCAGCTGCACCTGCCATGGCCGTTGCTGGGCACCGTGGCAGGCCTGCTGCTGGCCGCCGCCGCGCTGACGGCGCTGCTGGCGGGCCGCCAATCGCTGTCGGGCGGACCGATACGCGCAGTCAGGGAGGACTGGTAATGTTCAGCCGCATTCGCAAGTGGGCGGTCGCCGCCCTGGTCCTGCCGTTGTTGGCCTCCGCCCCGGCCCGCGCCGCCACGCCGGAATTCAAACCGGTCGTTCCGCTGTCGGCGGGCGCCGCATTGCGCTTCCCCACCGACTTCGGCGCCCACCCCGGCTACAAGACCGAATGGTGGTACGTCACCGGCTGGTTGAACACGGCCGATGGCAAGCCGCTCGGCTTCCAGGTCACCTTCTTCCGCAGCGCCACCGGGCATGACCTTGCCAATCCCAGCCAGTTCGCGCCCAAGCAGCTGATCATCGGCCATGCCGCCGTGTCCGACCCGGCCAACGGTAAGCTGCTGCACGACCAGCGCAGCGCGCGCGAAGGCTTCGGCCTGTCCTACGCCAAGGTCGGCGACACCGACGTCAAGCTCGAGGACTGGCGCATGACGCGCGCCGCCGACGGCAGTTACCGGGTGCTTCTCGACGCCGCCAGTTTCAAGCTGGACCTGAAACTCGCACCGTCGCAGCCGGTGCTGCTGCAAGGAGAACAAGGCTATTCGCGCAAAAGCCCGCAACCGCTGTACAGCAGCTATTACTACAGCGAGCCGCAACTGGGCACCAGCGGCACCGTCACCCGCGCCGGCAAGACGGTCGCCGTCAGCGGCGCCAGCTGGCTCGATCACGAATGGTCCAGCCAGGCCCTCGATCCCGACACCACGGGCTGGGACTGGGTGGGCGCCAACCTGGCCGACGGCGGCGCGCTGATGGCTTTCCAGGTCCGCAGCAAGACAGGTGCTAAACTATGGGCGCACGCGACATGGCGCGATGCATCCGGTAAGATCACGCAGTTCTCGCCGGATCAGGTCAGTTTTACCCCGCAAAGGCGGTGGCGTTCGCCCCGCACCAATGCCGAGTATCCGGTCGCGACGCAGCTCACCACAGGCAGCACGGTCTGGCGGATCGTCCCCTTGCAGGACGACCAGGAGCTGGACTCGCGCCGCTCGACCGGCGCCGTTTACTGGGAGGGCGCCGTCACGCTTGAGCGCGACGGCAAGCCGGCCGGGCGCGCCTACCTGGAAATGACGGGTTACGTCCGGCCGATGAAACTGTAAAAGATGAAACTGTAAAATATAGCGCTACCCGAATCGTCAACAAAGAATACTTACAAACCGCAGCCACACGATGACCAACAGCACCACCGCCAGCACCCCGTCCGCAACCGCCCCCAACACCGCCAGGGAAGCCAAGAAAGGCAGCCTCGCCACCTTGCGCGGGCTGACGCCTTTCCTGCTGCCGTACAAGCGCCAATTCGTCATGGCCGGCATCGCGCTGGTGGTCGCCGCCTGCGCCACGCTGGCGATCCCCGCCGCCTTCAAGCAGATGATCGACCTGGGCTTCGGCGGCACCGGCGCCAAGAGCATCAAGCACGTGGACCTGGTATTCCTGGCGCTGTTCGCGGTCGCCACCGTGCTGGCGTTGGCCACGGCGGCGCGCTTCTATACCGTCTCCTGGCTGGGCGAGCGCGTCACCGCCGACATCCGCAGCGCGGTGTACGACCACGTCGTCACCCAGAGCCCGGAGTTCTTCGAGACCACGCAGACCGGCGAAGTCCTGTCGCGCATCACCACCGACACCACGCTGATCCAGGCGGTCGTCGGCACCAGCATCTCGATGGCGCTGCGTAACGTGCTGCTGTTCATCGGCGGCCTGGTGATGCTGTTCGTGACCAGCGCCAAGCTGTCCGCCATCATCATCGGCCTGCTGATCCTGACCGTGCTGCCGATCGTGATGTTCGGCCGCCGCGTGCGCAAGCTGTCGCGCGATTCGCAGGACCGCATCGCCGACGCCTCGGCCATGGCGGGCGAAATCCTCAACGCCATGCCGACGGTGCAGGCGTTCACGCACGAGAAAATCGAATCGACCCGCTTCGACGCCTCGGTCGAAGGCGCGTTCGGCACCGCCATGCGCCGCATCCGCGCGCGCGCGCTGCTGACCATGATCGCCATCGTGCTGGTGTTCGGCACCATCGTGTTCGTGTTGTGGCTGGGAGCGCACGCCGTGCTGGCCGGTTCGATGACCGGGGGCGACCTCGGCCAGTTCATCCTGTACGCCTCCATCGTCGCCGGCGCCATCGGCGCGCTGTCCGAGGTGATGGGCGAAGCGCAGCGCGCCGCCGGCGCCACCGAGCGCCTGCTGGAGCTGATGTCGGTCAAATCGAATATCCAGTCGCCGGCCCAGCCGCTGGCGCTGCCGCCGCGCGCCGCCAACGGCGCCGCGCTGAGCCTGCACGACGTGACCTTCTCCTATCCTTCGCGCCCCGATACGGCGGCGCTGAGCCACCTGTCGCTGGACATCAAGCCGGGTGAAACGGTGGCCGTGGTCGGTCCTTCCGGCGCCGGCAAGACCACGCTGTTCCAGCTGTTCCTGCGCTTCTACGATCCGCAGAGCGGCAGCATCAAGCTCGATGGCGTGGACATCACCCAGCTCGAGCTGCACACGCTGCGCGGCGCCATCGGTATCGTGCCGCAGGATACGGTGATCTTCTCGGCCGACGCGATGGAGAACATCCGCTACGGCCGCGCCGGCGCCACCGACGCCGAGGTGATCCAGGCGGCCAAGCTGGCCGCCGCCCATGAATTCATCGAGCGTCTGCCGCAGGGCTACCAGTCCTTCCTGGGCGAGCGCGGCGTGCGCCTGTCCGGCGGCCAGCGCCAGCGCATCGCGATCGCGCGGGCGCTGCTGAAAAATCCGCCTTTGCTGCTGCTGGACGAAGCGACCAGCGCGCTGGATGCGGAATCCGAGCGCCTGGTGCAAAAAGCGCTGGAAGCGGCGATGGTCGGCCGCACCACGGTCATCATCGCGCACCGCCTGGCGACAGTGCAGCGCGCCGACCGTATCATCGTCATGGAAGACGGCCGGATTGTGGAAACCGGCACCCACGCGTCGCTGGTGGCGCTGGGCGGCATCTACGCCAACCTAGCGGCGCTGCAGTTCCACAACGTCCACATCGAGCACCAGCCGCATTAATCAACGCGTTAATCAAATCATAAGCACGGCCGGCGCGAACGGCCTTAGCATCGGGTTATCTTAATTTTAAGGGAACGCCATGCTGGACAACCTTGCGCGCACTATCCTGCAGACGGCCTGGCACTACCTGGTGGTGGTCGGCGTCTTCACCGCGCTCTGGCTGTGGTGGCGCTTCCGGCCGGGCCGCCGGCGGCGCTTGCAGGCAAAGGCGGTCGGTATTCCGCAGATCCGGCGCGAGGTCTTGACTTCGATCGTCAGCATCGTAGTGCTCGGCAGCGTGATGCCGGTGGCCTTTGCGCTGGGCCTCGGCCGGCACGCCCACTTCTACCAAAGCGTGCATGCCTACGGCCGCGGATGGGGCTTTATCGCCGCCGTCGTCATGTTGATGATACTGATCCAGGATACCTGGTTCTACTGGACGCACCGGCTGATGCACCACCGCCGGCTGTTTCGCTGGGCGCACCGCACCCATCACCTGTCCACCAACACCAGCCCCTGGTCCACCTACTCGATCAGCCCGCTGGAAGCGGTGATCGACAGTGGCGCCAGCATCGTGATCCTGTTGCTGTTGCCGGTGACGTTCTGGTCACTGTTCATCTTCACGTGGCTCAATACGATCTTCGCGGTGTACACGCATCTCGGCTACGAGCTGTTCCCGCGCGCGCTGTCGCGGCACTGGCTGGGCCGGTGGATCAACACTTCCACGGCGCACAACACCCACCACGCGCGGGGCCGCTACAACTATGGCTGGTACTTCCTGTTCTGGGACCGGATGATGGGCACCCTGTCGCCGGATTATGACGAACACTATCGCAAAGCCGGTTTTTTGGCCGCCGAGGCAAAAAGCCGGTAACATTCTCTCTTTCAGGAGAACGCCTTGACCGACGCCGAACTGCGGCTCAGCTGCACAACCCATCTTCCCGGCCATCGCCAGCCGTCGCCCGCCCAGCTGTTTGCGGCGATGTCGGCATGGTGCGAGGCCAACGGCGTGGCGCACGACACCTACGGCAACGGCCCGCTGATCCAGCAATTCGAACAGAAGGTGGCCGGCTTGCTGGGCTTCGAGGCGGCGCTATTCTGCATCACCGGCACGATGGTACAGGCGACCGCACTGCGCATCGCCTGCGCGGAACGCGGCAGCAAGCTGGTGGCGCTGCATCCGACGTCGCACATCCTGCGCCACGAGCGCGGCAACCACCAGCTGTTCGACCATTTTCACGCGCTGCAGATCGGCGACCAGCACCGTCCGTGGACGCTCGAGGAGCTGAAAGGCATCCCGGACAAACTGGGCGCGGCCACGCTGGAACTGCCGATGCGCGAAATCGGCGGCCAGTGCCCGAGCTGGGACGAGCTGGCGGCGATCAAGGCTTACTGCCGCGAGAGGGCCATCCACCTGCACCTGGACGGCGCCCGCCTGTGGGAAACCGCCGCCGCATACGGCCGCCCCGCCGCCGAGATCGCGGCCGGCTTCGATACGGTCTACGTCTCGATGTACAAAGGCATAGGCGGCATGGGCGGCGCCATGCTGCTGGGCAGCGCGGATTTCGTGGCCAAGGCGCAGGAGTGGTTCCGGCGCCAGGGCGGCAACGTCTACCAGCGCACGCCGTACGTGGTGGCGGCGGCGATGCAGTTCGATGCGCGGCTGAAGGCAATGCCCGACTACTTCCGCCGCACGCGGTGGCTGTACGAGCAGTTGCGCGACTTTCCGCTGCTGGTGCCGAATCCGGCGCAGCCGCAGGCCAGCATGCTGCACCTGCATCTGCCGGTCAGCCGCGAGCGCGCCAACGAACTCCGCAACAGCATCGCCGAGCGCCATGGCGTGTGGCTGTTTAACGCCGCCAGCCACGCCGCGCTGCCCGGCCGCAGCTCGGTGGAGCTCTACATCGGCGACAACCTGCTGAACATGCCGGACGACCGCGTGCGTGAAATCCTGGCCTTGTGGTCCGCAGCGCTCGTCAACTAATTTCGCACAAGCCGGGCCAACCGGCTACACTGCGCCCTCTTTTCGTTTTACTGCACATACCATGACTTTCCAAGCCCTCGGCCTGATCGACCCCATACAGCGCACGCTGGACACGCTGGGCTACAAGCAGCCTACGCCCGTCCAGAAGCAAGCCATTCCCGCAGTGCTGGCGGGTCGCGACCTGATGGCGGCGGCGCAAACCGGCACCGGCAAGACCGCCGGCTTCGCCCTGCCCATCCTGCAGCGCCTGACCATGGACGGCGTGACCGAGCCGAAAGCCGTGCGCTGCCTGGTGCTGGTGCCGACGCGCGAGCTGGCCGAGCAGGTCTACGAAAGCTTCCGCACCTATGGCGGCAACCTGCCGCTGAAGTCCGCCGTGGCCTATGGCGGCGTGCCGATCGAACCGCAGATCACCAAGCTGCGCAAGGGCCTGGACGTGCTGGTGGCGACGCCGGGCCGCCTGATCGACCTGCACGACCAGGGCGCGATCAGCTTCACGCTGCTGCAAACGCTGGTGCTGGACGAGGCGGACCGCATGCTGGACCTCGGCTTCGAGCGTGACCTGGACATCCTGCTGGCGGCGCTGCCGAAGAAGCGCCAGACCTTGCTGTTCTCGGCCACGTTCTCGGACGAGATCCGCAAGCTGGCCGGCGGTATGCTGAAAGACCCGGTATCGGTGCAGGTCAGCGCCGGCAATACCGCGACCAAGACCGTCAGGCAGTGGCTGATCCCGACCGACAAGCGCCGCAAGCCCGAGCTGCTGCTGCATTTGCTGAGGAAGCTGCAATGGGGCCAGGTACTGGTATTCGTCAAGACCCGCAAAGGCGTTGAAACGCTGGTCAAGACCTTGCAGGAGCGCGGCATTTCGGCCGACTCCATCCACGGCGACAAGACGCAGCCGGCACGCCTGAAGGCGCTGGCCCGCTTCAAGAAGGCCGAGGTGCAGCTGCTGGTGGCCACCGACGTGGCTGCGCGCGGGCTGGATATCGAGGCGCTGCCGCAGGTGGTGAACTTCGATCTGCCGACCGTGGCGGAGGATTACATCCACCGTATCGGCCGCACCGGCCGTGCCGGCATGGAAGGCGAAGCGGTGTCGCTGGTGTGCGCCGACGAGGTCGAGCTGCTGAAGGCGATCGAAACGCTGACGCGCCAGGTCATCGCACGCCAGGAGGAGCCGGGCTTCGAGGCCGACCACCGCGTGCCGGAGACCGGCCCCAAAGGCGCCGCCATCGCCGCAGCCAGGAAGATGGCGGCCGAGGCGCCGGCCAAAAAGAAACGCGCGTTCACCGGACCTGCGGGCGGCAAGCCTGCGGCGGGCGCAAACGCCGCAGCGGGCGCCAAGGCGGCTGTGACGGCGCGCCCCGCAGGCGGCGACGCATCGCTGGGCACCTGGACGCCGCCGGCGCCATCGGGCAAGCCGGCCGGCGGCGCACGCTCCGCCGGTGGCGGCAAATCCGCCCAGGGCCGCATCTACGGGGGTGGCGGCAAGCCGGCCGCCGCACCGAAAGGCGCCGTGGTCGTCACCGGCGGCCGCGGCGCCAAATCGCTGGCGCGCGCCGCCGGCAAGGCCACCGCCCAGCCGGGCGGCCGCAAAGGCAAGCCGGGCGGACGCTGACGGCCGGGGGCCTGATAAAATAGCTGTCTTTCGCGCCCCGCACACGTTGGAGAATTGAATGCAGCAATACCAGGAACTGATCCAGACCGTCCTCGACACCGGCAGCTGGCAAGACAACCGCACCGGCATCCGCACGCTGAGCGTGCCGGGTGCGATGATGCGCTTCGACCTGTTGAACGACGGTTTTCCTGCCGTGACGACCAAGAAGCTGGCATTCAAGTCCGTGGTCGGCGAACTGTGCGCGTTCCTGCGCGCCTCCCGCAGCGCCGCCGACTTCCGCGCGCTGGGCTGCAAGGTCTGGGACCAGAACGCCAACGAGAACAAGCAATGGCTGGACAATCCCTACCGCCTCGGCGAGGACGACCTCGGCCCGGTCTACGGCGTGCAGTGGCGCCAATGGCCTGGCTTCAAGCTGATCCCCGTCGACCAGCCGGCGCAGATCGCCGACGCGCAAAAGAACGGCTTTCGCCTGATCTCGCAAATCGAGGATGAAGGCGTGACCAAGGTGCTACTGCACAAGGCCATCGACCAGCTGCGCGAGTGCCTGGACACCATCGTCAACAATCCGTCCAGCCGCCGCATCCTGTTCCACGGCTGGAATCCGGCCGTGCTGGACTCGGTCGCGCTGCCGGCCTGCCACCTGCTGTACCAGTTCATTCCGAATCCGGCCACGCGCGAGCTGTCGATGTGCCTCTACGTCCGTTCGAACGACCTGGGCCTGGGCACGCCGTTCAACCTGGCCGAAGGCGCCGCGCTGATGCACCTGGTCGGCCGCCTGACCGGCTACACGCCACGCTGGTTCACCTACTTCATCGGCGACGCGCATATCTATGAAAATCACATGGACATGGTCAAGGAACAGCTGACCCGCGCGCCGTTCCCGGCGCCGCGCTTCATCATCTCCGACCGCGTGCCGGATTTCGCCAAGACCGGCAAGTACGAGCCGGAATGGCTGGAAAAGGTCGAGCCGTCCGACTTCTCGCTGGAAGGCTACCAGCACCACGCGCCGATCACCGCGCCGATGGCGGTATGACGCGGCTGGACTTCATCCCCGGCACCTTGTGCGACGAGAGGATGTGGTCCCGCCTGACGCCGCTGCTGGGCGGCGGTTTCGAATTCAATCACGTTCCGCTGCACAAGGCGCGCACGCGTCCCCAGATGCAGCAGCTGATTTCGGCGCATAGCGCGCCGTCCGCCCATCTGGTGGCGTTCTCGCTGGGCGCCTACCTGGCGATTGAACACGTGCTGGCGCATCCGGAGCGGGTCCAGTCGCTGGTGCTGATCGCCAATTCCGCCCGTGGGCTGAGCGACGCTGAAATCCAGACCCGCCGGCGCATCATCCCCATGTTGGAGCGCAATGCCTACAGCGGCATGACGCGCCAGCGCCTGCGCGAAGTGCTGCATCCGGACCACTTCGAAGACCAGTCCATCGTCGACGTCATCCAGCAGATGGCGCTGGACCTGGGTAAGGACGTGCTGCTGGCGCAGTTCACCGCCTCCATGGAGCGCCCCGACCTGATGGACCGGCTATCGGAGATCGCCTGCCCGGTCCTGATCGTCGGCGCGGAAGGCGACCAGCTGGTGGATGCCGCCATCCTGCGCGACATGCACGCCCGCCTGCCCCACGCCCGCTTGAGCATGCACGAAGGCAGCGGCCACATGATCCCGCTGGAGATCCCTCAGACGCTGGCCGCCGACATACTGGCCTTCCACGACGCCGCATGAAACGGCTCGCCCTCGCCGCCATCGCGTTTTATCGGCGCTACCTGTCTCGGCTGAAGGGTTTTTCCTGCGCGTTCCGCGTCCATACAGGCCGTGACAGCTGCTCCGCTTACGGCCAGCGCGTAATCGCACGGTATGGATTGCACGTCGGCTTGGCCCTGCTGAACCGCCGTATGGGCGATTGCGGCGACATGCATCGCCAGCATCGTCCTTGTCCGCCGGCCGCAGCGCCGCGCGGCATGACCACACGACACTTGGCACAGGCCGGCTTTTGCGACCTGCCCTGCGACGTGCCCGACTTGCCCTGTAGTGCGGGCGACGCCTGCGATGCTGCCGACTGCCTGGGCAACCTCGCCTCCTGCGACGGTTCCAGCTGCAGGAACTGGTGGCGCAGAAAACGCAACCAGGACCAGTACGTGCGCGTCAACCCTACCCAAGGCCTGGAGTAACTCAAGCCTTGACGATAATCGTGCCGGCCATTTCCTCGTGGCCGCTGCCGCAGAAGTTATCGCACAAGAAGCCGAATTGCCCCACCTGGTCCGGCTTCAATCTCACCTGCACCGGCTTGCCCATCACCAGATCGGCCCGGATCTTGAAGTCCGGCAGACTGAAGCCGTGCGGGAAGTCCAGCGCGGTCAGCTCCAGCACCACCGCTTCACCCTTCTTCAACTCGATCACATTGGGCGCGAAGCGGAATTTGCGCGCCTCGATCTTGATGACGCGTTCCTTCGCCTTGGCCTGCACCACGCCCAGCACCGCCAGTACCAGCGGCGCGCTAACCAGCAGCCTTCGTTTTGTCGACACCATGATTTATCCCTTCATCGCAGGGAATTCGGTGATCTGGTAGCCCACGGGCTTCGCTTCCGCTTCCACTTCGCGGAATCCCAGGCCCTTGCCCGGCGCCGCAGGGTCCCACGGCAGCGGCGCGCGGTTGGGCTGCGAACCCGGCGCCGGCAGCGGGAAGATCAGCGACTTGGCCGCGTGATGGGCGATATGGCCGCTCATGTGATGGTTCTCCTGGTGGATATGGCCGTAGAACACGGTCACGTTCGAATATGGCATCAGCAACGCGATGGCCTGCTCGCCGTCGCGCGTGGCCCAGTCCCACTTGGGCGCCAGGTCGAACAGCGGCCGGTGGGTCAGCACGACGATGCGCGCGTCCCTGGCTTGCTTCGCCAGATCCGCCTTCAGCCACGCCAGCTGCGCCTCGCCGATGCGCGCGCCGGGATCGGAGACGTTGTCGAGGGCGATGAAGTGCACGCCCTTGTGGTCGAAGCTGTAGTGCGTCGGTCCGAAGAATTCCTGGAACGCGGCGCCGTTGTCGAGCGAGGCGTCGTGCTCGCCCGCGAGGAAATGCACCGTTTTCACCTTCAGCCCGCCGACGATCTGCTTGAACTCCGCCATGCGCCGGCGGCGCTCGGCAGGATCGTCGGTGGTATGCGTCAGGTCGCCGGTGAAGACGATGAACTCGGGCGGCACCGTTAGCGCGTTGACGCTGTCAACCGCCAGCTTGAGCGTGTTTTGCGCGTCCGGATTGGCCGGGCCCTTGTAGCCCCAGTGCGAATCGGACAGCTGGACGAAGTAAAAATCCTCATAGCCGGTGTCGGCCAGCGCCGTGCCGTACAGGCCGGACATGAAAACGGCGCCCCCGCCGACTGCCGTCAACCGTATAAATCCCCTGCGATCCATCATGATGTGCTCCGTGGTCAGATTGAAAAGACGGCGCCCATGGCATAATCTGCGGGCGTCGCTCGTACCGGCTAAAACCCGGAGCGCAGCGGGATTATTCCCGTTTATTTTTTTATTTTTGAACCGGGAATAAAACCGCATCCCACCGAGTCTTCATCCACTGGATCACTACGATGGACAAGTATTTGGGCGACGACGACAAAACCGCGCGGTTCGAGGCGATGACCATGCCGCACCTGGACGCGGCCTACAACCTGGCCCGCTGGCTGACCCGCAACGAGCACGACGCCGATGATCTGGTGCAGAGCGCCTATCTGCGCGCCTTCCGCTTTGCCGACGGCTTTCGCGGCGGCGACGTGCGCGCATGGCTGCTGACCATCGTGCGCCACACCTATTACACGGCGCTGCGCGACGGCCAGGCCCAGCGCGGCGACGTCAGCTACGACGAGGAACTGCATGGCGACGGCGAGCAGGACGACGACGCCGGCGACCCGGCCGCCATCGCCGCCAGCCGCGACACCTGCCGCACCGTCAACGCCGCGCTGGCGCAGCTGCCGCGGGCGTTCCGCGAGGTGCTGGTACTGAAGGAGATGGACGATCTGTCGTACAAGCAGATCGCGCAAGTAACCGAAACGCCGATCGGCACGGTGATGTCGCGGCTGGCCCGCGCGCGCAAGCTGCTGCTGGCCTACCTGAAGCACGGAGAACAGGATGGACTGTAAGCACAGCCAGGAAATGATGTCGGCCTATCTGGACGCCGAACTCGGCGCGGCCGACCTGCGCCAGATCGAGGGCCATCTGGCGTCGTGCGCCGCCTGCCAGGCCGCGCTGGCGGAACTGCGGGCGCTGCAGGACCAGATCGCGACGCAGGCGACGCGCCACGCCGCGCCCGAACACCTGAAGCACCGCATCCACGCGGCGCTGCAGGCCGAGCGTCCGCGCCAGGCGGATACGCAAGGCCAGCGCAGCCGGCGCGCCTGGCCGTGGGCATGGATCAACCTCGGCCTGGCCGGCGCCGCGACGGCCGCCTTCGCCGTCACGCTGACGCTGTACCTGGGCCAGCCGTCGGCCAACGAGCTGGTGGAGCAGGAACTGGTCGCCAGCCACTTCCGCGCGCTGATGCCTGACCACCTGGCGGACGTCGCCTCGACCGACCAGCATACGGTCAAGCCCTGGTTCGCCGGCAAGCTCGATTTTTCCCCGCCGGTCTACGACCTGGCGGCGCACGGTTATACGCTGGTCGGCGGCCGGCTGGACTATCTGCAGCGGCGTCCGGTGGCGGCGCTGGCCTACCGCCACCGCCAGCACATCATGAACCTGTACGTCTGGCCCGACGCCGGCGGCCGCGACAGCGCGCCGCGCGCCGGCACGCGCCAGGGCTTCCACCTGCTGCGCTGGTCGCAGGACGGCATGCAGTACTCGGCCGTGTCGGACATGAATCCGCAGGACCTGGCGGAATTCGCCCGCCTGCTGCACGACAAGGTGGCGCAATCGGCCGCCCAATAGCATGGCAATTTGAACGATAATGTTGGCTCTGCATCGGATAGCATCGAAAAATGAGCACACTAACCATCATCGTCGCCATGGACGCCCAGCGCGGCATCGGCATCAACAACACCCTGCCGTGGAAGCTGCCGGAGGATCTGGCGCATTTCAAGCGCCTGACCACCGGCCATCCCATCATCATGGGCCGCAAGACCTTCGATTCCATCGGCCGGCCGCTGCCGAACCGCCGCAACATCGTCATCACCCGCAACGCGGACTGGCGCCATGACGGCGTGGAAGCGGTCGGCTCCATCGACGCGGCCATCGCGCTGCTGGACGGCGCAGAAGGCTACCTGATCGGCGGCGCCGAGATCTACAAGCAGGCGCTGCCGGTGACCGACAAGCTGGTCATCACCGAAATCGGCGGCAGTTTCGCCTGCGACGCCTTCTTCCCCGCCCTGGCGCCGTCGGAATGGGAAGAAACCGCGCGCGAGGCGCACGTTTCGGAATCCGCCGGTTTGTCCTACGCTTTTGTTACACTGCGCCGCAAGGCCTAAGTCCTATCCTCAACTTCATCAAGGAATCAACAGCAATGTCAGGCGATGGTTTTCACGTACACGGACCGCACGATCACGCGGTCGAACACGCAGCCCACGGCAGCGATGGCTTTTCGAACAACATTGCCGTCATGACGGCCATCCTGGCCACGGTGGGCGCCACCTTCGGCTACCTGGGCGGCGCCACGCAGAATGACGCGGCGCTGTTCAAGAACAACGCCGCGATCGACAAGACCCAGGCCGCCAACAGCTGGAATTACTATCAGGCCAAGTCCAGCAAGCAAAACCTGGCCGAGCTGGCGATGACGCTGCCGGGCGTCGACCCGAAACGCTACGAGGCCGAGGTGGCCCGCTACAAGGGCGAAAAGGAAGACATCAAGAAGGATGCGGAGAAGTGGGAAGAGTCGTCCAAGGAATGGAACCATAAATCGGACGAGGCCATGCACCAGCACCACCAGTGGGCGCTGGCAACCACGGCCGAGCAGATCGCCATTTCGCTGGCGGCCATCACGCTGCTGACCCGCAAGAAGTGGATGATGGGCCTGGCCTACGGCGTGGCCGGCGTCGGCATCGCGCTGGGCGCGTTCGCCTGGTTCCACGTCGATCCGATCGGCGCGCTGCTGGGCGGTCACTAAGCAACATTATATGAACGGCATGACGCCTGTCACAGGGGCGTCATGCTACTCATGCATTCTGTTACGATAATTTTTTCCCGCAGCGGCACTATTTCTGCGAGAATCCCGTTCTTATTTTTTTGCGGCCCGTTCACCTGAAGGGTCGCGCCCTGTCCGCCCCTGCACCTTTGCCGGGGCGGCTTGCTTTTTTGGAGACATGCATGAAATTTCGTTTCCCCATCGTCATCATTGACGAGGATTTCCGTTCCGAGAACACGTCTGGCCTGGGCATCCGCGCCTTGGCCGATGCGATGGAAAAAGAAGGCATGGAAGTGGTGGGCGTGACCAGCTACGGCGACCTGTCCCAGTTTGCCCAGCAGCAATCGCGCGCGTCGGCCTTCGTGCTGTCGATCGACGACGAGGAATTCGGCGCCGGTTCGGCCGAGGAAACCGATGTCGCGCTGAAGTCGCTGCGCGCCTTCGTCGAAGAGATCCGCTACAAGAACGCCGACATCCCGATCTACCTGTACGGCGAAACCCGCACCTCGCGCCACATCCCCAACGATATCCTGCGCGAGCTGCACGGCTTCATCCACATGTTCGAGGACACGCCGGAGTTCGTGGCGCGCCACATCATCCGCGAAGCCAAGTCCTACCTGGACGGCCTGTCGCCGCCGTTCTTCCGCGCGCTGGTGCACTACGCCAACGACGGCTCCTACTCGTGGCACTGCCCCGGCCACTCGGGCGGCGTGGCCTTCCTGAAGTCGCCGATCGGCCAGATGTTCCACCAGTTCTTCGGCGAAAACATGCTGCGCGCCGACGTCTGCAACGCTGTCGAAGAGCTGGGCCAGCTGCTGGACCACACCGGCCCGGTGGCCGCGTCCGAGCGCAACGCCGCGCGCATCTTCAACGCCGACCATTGCTATTTCGTCACCAACGGCACGTCGACCTCGAACAAGATGGTCTGGCATTCGACGGTGGCGCCGGGCGACATCGTCGTGGTCGACCGCAACTGCCACAAGTCCATCCTGCACTCGATCATCATGTGCGGCGCGATACCGGTGTTCCTGATGCCGACCCGCAACCACCTGGGCATCATCGGACCGATCCCGCTGGAAGAGTTCACGATGGAAAGCATCATGCGCAAGATCGAGGCCAACCCGTTCGCGCGCGAAGCGGTAAACAAGAAGCCGCGCATCCTGACCATCACCCAGTCGACCTACGACGGCGTGGTCTACAACGTGGAAACCCTGCGCGAAATGCTCGACGGCCAGATCGACACGCTGCACTTCGACGAAGCGTGGCTGCCGCACGCCACCTTCCACGACTTCTACAAGAACATGCACGCGATCGGCAAGGACCGTCCGCGCGCCAAGGAGTCGATGATCTTCTCGACCCAGTCGACCCACAAGCTGCTGGCCGGCCTGTCGCAGGCCTCGCAGGTGCTGGTGCGCGAATCGGAAACGGTCAAGCTGGACCGCGACGCCTTCAACGAGGCCTACCTGATGCACACCTCGACCTCGCCGCAGTACTCGATCATCGCTTCCTGCGACGTGGCGGCGGCGATGATGGAGGCGCCGGGCGGCACCGCGCTGGTGGAAGAGTCCATCCTCGAGGCGCTGGACTTCCGCCGCGCGATGAAGAAGATCGACCAGGAATGGGGCAAGGACTGGTGGTTCCAGGTCTGGGGCCCGCAGGAATTCGCCGAGGAAGGCATCGGCTCGCGCGAAGACTGGGTCATCCGCGCCGAGGACGACTGGCACGGCTTCGGCAAGCTGGCGCCGGGCTTCAACATGCTGGACCCGATCAAGGCCACCATCGTCAATCCGGGCCTGTCGCTGGACGGCCAGTTCGCCGAGTCCGGCATTCCGGCGTCCATCGTCACCAAGTACCTGGCCGAGCACGGCGTGATCATCGAGAAGTGCGGCCTGTACTCGTTCTTCATCATGTTTACCATCGGCATCACCAAGGGCCGCTGGAACACGCTGCTGACGGCGCTGCAGCAGTTCAAGGACGACTACGACAAGAACCAGCCGATGTGGCGCATCCTGCCGGAATTCGCGGCCGCCAACCCGACCTACGAAAAAATGGGCCTGCGCGACCTGTGCCAGCAGATCCACGACTTCTACAAGGCCTACGACGTGGCGCGCCTGACCACCGAGATGTACCTGTCGGACATGATCCCGGCGATGAAGCCGTCGGACGCCTTCGCCAAGATGGCGCACCGCGAGATCGAGCGCGTCGCCATCGACGAGCTGGAAGGCCGCATCACGTCCATCCTGCTGACGCCCTACCCGCCGGGCATTCCGCTGCTGATCCCGGGCGAGCGCTTCAACAAGACCATCGTCGACTACCTGCGCTTCGCGCGCGACTTCAACGAACGTTTCCCCGGCTTCGAAACCGACGTGCACGGGCTGGTCAAGCGCGAAGTGGATGGCAAGCGCGGCTACTTTGTCGACTGCGTCAAACAGTAAGCGTCGTTAATCCCGGCAAAAAATGCAGCTTCGGCTGCATTTTTTCATGTAAACCTACGTCGTAACATCTCAACTTATGAATACCGCAATGCAAACGGTGGAATGGGAAATCCTGTTGCCCATCATAGGGGTAAAGTTTAAGACGGACGTCGAATTCGGTCCGTTTTCGCTCCGCCATGCAAGCATGGAGAACCTGCGCGAAAAACATCAGCTGCGCCTCAAGGAGGACTTTTGGTGCAGTACTGTGTTGTCCGTAAAAATCCCTGGCCATGTAGTGCCTGAACAAAACCGGTGTCGCCGATGTGCCAGACACAAAACCGATCAAACACAGCCTCGTCTGATTGACGGCCAGATGGTCGATGTCGTCACACTCAGGAACAAGGAATGCATTTGTATTGCAACGATAGCCGGCGGCGAACCCACCGATGTGATTGGCATGGCCTTGCCGCTTCTCGAAGACATGTTGTCGCTGCTGCGCCTGTTTATCTTTATTGGCCATCGGGGCCAGATGCCTGCCCACAATCTCATCAGCCTTCAGCACCTGCCACATTACTCTACGGTCGTCGGCGTGACGGATAGCGGCAAATCCTATTCCGAGGATCTGCTGCCGGGCACCCGCATCCACGATGTGCCGCTCCATCAGAAAGACATTGACCTGTGGATACTGGCCTGGAATTTCGAGACGCTGGCAGCGACGGTCTACCGTTCCCACACAGGCCAGCACGTGACGCCGCTGCATGAAATCATCGGCGCCAGCATGATCCAGTTCGGTGCCATGATGGAAGAGACCAATCTGCGAGACTGCTTCCTCCGGGGCGCCACCGCCGTCGAGGCCCTGACCAACCAGGCCGGCGGCACGGGCGGTGTGTCGGCGAAGTTCCGCGAGTTCGGTGCAACGTTCGCCGTCATCGCTGCTCACCCGGATCTGGCGTCCCAGGCCCACCCTGTTGTCGACAGCGACATGAAACAGGAGTGGGCAGCCATCGAAGATGACTTGAAGGAACTGTACAAGCAACGCTGCCACATCTCGCATGGTTCGCGCCGCCTACATGAAAGCAATGAGGAAACCTTATTCAATCACCGGTACCAGATGGGCAGGATTGCCGTGGGCGCCCTGCTGCTGTTCGATGAAATTTCCAATAGCAGCGATCAGTTTTATGCGCGGCTGAAGGCCGTCAGGGATACGCTGGCCCCGCCTGCGCCGGTCACCCCGCCACGGCCACGGTCAGCGTCACCACGTAACCGTCGGTGACGTTGCCGGTAACGGCGCCCATCTGCAGCGTGGTGCCGTCGCTGAAGACGTTGTCGGTGGCGTAGCTGATCTGCGCCAGGTTGCGTACGCTGGCGCTGTAGCCGCTGGTGGCGTAGACCTCGTTCAGCGTCGCCATCGGGAAGGTGAACTGCGAGGTCTTGATGCGGTTGGCGGCGCTGGTGCTCTTGGCCAGCGTCGGGTACACCTCGAAGTGCACGTGCGTCATGCGGCCCGAATAGCAGCCCGGGAAGATGGTCTGGAACGTGACGTTGCCGCCGGTGTCGCTGGCCTGCACGCCGCGCAGATAATTCTCCGACGTCACGCCGCTCGAATACAGCGAGTAGTTGCCGTCGCGGTCGCAATGCCACAGGTACACCGCGTAGCCGGACAAGGCCGCACAGCTGCCGTTGGCGTTGACGATCTGCAGCTTGATCGTCAACGGCACGCCGGCCGCCACGCCGGTCGGACCATTGAAGCTGCTGCGGATGTCGCTGCGGACCACGCCCGTCTGCGTCAGTACATTGACCACGCCGCTGGCGTTGCTGTTGGTGCCGTCGCCCGGATAGGGGCCGCCGGTCTCCTCGGGAATCACCGCGCATGAGCCGGTGGTCGTTGTTGTCGTGGTAGTGGTAGTAGTGCTGCTGGTCGAGGTGGTTGCGCTGGTGCTGTCGCTGGCACTGCCACCGCCGCCGCAGCCGAGCACCGGCAAGGCCGATGCGCCGGCCAGCAGCCAGCGCAGGGTCTGGCGCCGGTCGCTGGCCAGGTTGAGCATGGCGCTCAGGTCGGCCGCCAGGCTGTGCTCGTGTTGATCGTCGTGCATTGTCATTTACATTTCTCCTTATACTGTGGTGTTGACCAGACTGCCGCTGGTGCCGCTGCCGCCGACCTTGGACGACAAGGCCTGCAGGAAGTCCGCCAGCTTGACGTTGGCATCGGTGCTGTCGGTGCTGCCAGTGCTGCCAGTGCCGCTACCACCGCTCAGCTTGTCCAGCAGATTGGCGAACGTGCTTTCCAGTTCGCTGACGGCGTCGCTGCCGTCGGTGCTGTCGGTGCTCGTGGTCGATGAAGCGGTGCTGCCCGATGTCAGCTTGGCGATCAGGCTCTGCAGATCGGACTGCAGCTTGCCCGGACCGCCCGAGCCCCCGCCCTGCTGCGCGTCGCTGTACGGCGGCGGCGCCTCGCTGCCATTGTTTTGCGCGTGCAGCGCGCCCATCAGGCTTTGCAGGAAGCTGCCCAGCGCATCGGCCAGCGTGCCGCTGTCGGTGCCATCGGTCGTGCTGTCGGTGCTGCCGGCCGCTGTCGCGGTGCCGGTGCTGGTGTCGGTGGTGCCGCCGGTGATGCTGGCGTCAGTAATTCCGATCGCCGCCAGCGCGTCGGCGATGGCCGAGGCGAAGCCGCCGCCTTCCGGTGGCCGAGGTGGCGGCGCGCCGCGCGTCGCCTCGGCACTGCTGCCGGCATTGGTGCTGCTCAAACGGCTCAGAAAGCTGAGCTGGCTGACGTTACTGGAACTCAGGGCGCTGATCGACATGGCGTTCTCCGTTCATGTGAGTGGTTGAGGTTGATTCAGGAGCGCGGTGCGCGGCGTGCATCGTCTTCAGCTTGCTTCTTGCGCTGTTCCGGCGTCAGCACGGCCCGCAACTTCTGCTCGGTGCGCACGTGCTGCAGCGCGATGTTGGCCATCGCCGTCGCCGCTTCCTTCGCCAGCGCCGCGGCCTTGGCGTCGTCGTACTTGTCGGCTGCAGCCAGCGCGCGCAGCGCTTCGTGGGCCTTGGCGGCCGCCTTGCCCTGCTCGCGCAGATACGGTTCCTGGGCATGCAGGATGGCGAACACCTGGTCGTCCTGGGCCTCGCTCAGCTCGACGCCGCGCAGCGACCGCGAGGGGCCGCCCATGACCGGCCCGCCAAACGGCGCCATGCCGCCGTGGAAGCCGGGGCCACGGTCCGGGCCGCGCTCGCCGCCGTGCGCTGGCGCGTCGCCTTCCCGCATCATCATCGGTGGACGGCCGCCGTCGGCATCGCCATCGTCGTTGCCGGCGCGCACGCCGCCGCTCATGGCAAACAGCGGCAGCGCCATGGCGGCCGCCAGCAAGATATTGTGTACGCTGTTTCTTGGAGTTTTCATGCAAACAATCCTCGGTTGGTAGGGAGCAGCCATTTTCTTGCCAGCCCGTGTAAAGCGCTGTTAGCCCGGGGTAAATCGATGTAAAGATGGTCGATTTGACACTTGATTAGCACAGGGCAACGCGTTGTAAAACGGGGTAAAAGCATGCCGGCCGCTGCCTGAGGGCTGCTATGATCGGCTTCTCGATATAGAAAGAACCATGCGGCAATGAAGAGCAAAGTACTGCTGATAGACGACGACATCGAACTGGTGGGCATGTTCCAGGAGTACCTGGAGCGCGAAGGCTTCGATGTCAAAGCCGTGCACGACGGCGAGGCCGGTACCGCCGAAGCCTTTACCGGCATGTATTCGATCGCCATCCTGGACGTGATGATGCCGCGCATGAACGGCCTGGAGACGCTGCGCCGCATCCGCACCAACAGCCAGCTGCCGATCCTGATGCTGACCGGGCGCGGCGACGACACCGACCGCATCGTCGGCCTCGAACTGGGCGCCGACGATTACGTCGCCAAGCCCTGCACGCCGCGCGAGCTCACCGCCCGCATCCGCGCCATCCTGCGCCGGGCGCAAAGCGCGCCGGCGGACAGCGGCACGCCGGCCGCGCTGACGGTCGGCCAGCTGACCATGTGGCCGGAGCAGCGCCGCGCCGCGTGGGCCGGCGACAAGCTGGAACTGACCAGCACCGAATTCAACCTGCTCGAAGTGCTGGCCCGTAACGCCGGTCGCCCGGTCAGCAAGAACACCTTGTCCGAACAGGGCCTGGGCCGGCCGCTGGCGCGCTTCGACCGCAATATCGACGTTCACCTGAGCAGCCTGCGCCACAAGCTCGGCACCATCGCCGACGGCCGCTCCTGCCTGCAAACCGTGTACCGCCTGGGCTATCAGCTGATCAAGGAGTAAGCCTGTGGGCCGTTTGTTCTGGAAGTTTTTCGTCTGTATCCTGCTGGCGCAGCTGACCGCGACGGTCGGCATCGGCGGCGCCGTCTGGCTCAAGAACCTCCGTCAGCAAAACGCCGCTGCATCCGACCTGGACACCAGTCCGCCGGCCGAAATGGCGATCGGCGCGGCGGCGGCCACGCTGGAATTCGGCGGCACCAAGGCGCTGCGGAAAATGCTCGATGGCCTCGAACGCCATCGCGTTTTCGTGGTCGACGAGCAGGGGCATGAACTGCTGGGCCGCGTCGTCACGCCGGCCATGCTGCGCGAATCGCGCGCCCTGCTCAAGCAGGAAGGCAAGCGCCACGTGGTGCGCCAGGTGACCGATCCGGACGGCCTGCGCCACACGCTGTTCCTGCCGACGGCCGAGCGCCTGCGCGGCCTCGATGGCGGCCGCCAGTTGATGGCCGGTCTCGGCGGCGCGCAGATGGCGCTGCAAGGCGCCCCGGCGATGCCGCCCGGCGGCGACCAGCCCCACGGCCCGAACGGCCAGCCGCCAATGCCCGACCACCGCTTCGACCCGGGCCATGCGAACCCGCCACCCGACAGCGGCCCAGGCGGGCCGGGCGATGCCGCCAGCCCTCGTGGTCCGGGCGGTCCCGGAGGCCCGGGCGAACCGCGCGAGATGCGCGGCCAGCGCTTCCAGCCGCTGACGCCGTGGGTGCCGATCGCCGCGGCCACCCTGGCCAGCCTGCTGTTCTCGTTCCTGCTGGCGTGGTATTTTTCCCGTCCCATCCGCGCGCTGCGGCAGGCGTTCGACGCCGCCGCCGGCGGCGATCTGGCGCCGCGCTTCGGCAACGGCAAGGGCAATTCGGAATTGAACGATCTCGGTCGCGACTTCGACCGCATGACGGCCCGCCTGCGCAGCCTGATCGACGGCCAGACCCGTTTGCTGCACGACGTTTCGCACGAACTGCGCTCGCCGCTGGCGCGCCTGCAGGCGGCGATCGGCCTCGCCCATCAGCAGCCGGAAAAGCTGGGCGCATCGCTGGAGCGCATCGAGCGCGAAAGCGTGCGCATGGACAAACTGGTGGGCGAGTTGCTGACTCTGGCGCGGCTGGAAGCGGGTGCCATCCGCGCCAGCCAGGAAGAAATCAGCATGGCGGAGCTGCTGGACCAGATCGCCGACGACGCCAGCTACGAGGCGTCCAGCCAGCAGCGCAGCGTGGTGCAGGAAGGCGAAGCCGAAGTGCTGGTCGCCGGCCAGGCCGACCTGCTGGGCCGCGCCATCGAGAACGTGGTGCGCAACGCGATCAAGCACAGCCCCGAGGGCGGCGTGGTGCAGCTGCAGTCGCGCACCGTGCAGGACGCGCGCCAGCTGTGCATCCGCGTGCTCGATCGCGGCCCAGGCGTGGCGCCGGCCGATCTGGAAACCATCTTCCAGCCCTTCTTCCGCTCCAGCACCGCCAGCGCCGACGGCCACGGCCTGGGCCTGGCCATCGCCCAGCATGTGATCCAGGCGCACGGCGGAAGTATAAAAGCCACCAACCGTACGGGTGGTGGCTTGTGCGTGGAAATGCTGCTGCCGATTAAGCGCTAAGCCTTATCGGCCCTGGACCTCAGGCCTTCGGCAAGGTCACGCCGTGCTGGCCCTGGTACTTGCCGTTGCGGTCCTTGTACGACACCTCGCACACTTCGTCGCTCTCGAAGAACAGCACCTGCGCGCAGCCTTCGCCGGCGTAGATCTTGGCCGGCAGCGGCGTGGTGTTGGAGAACTCCAGCGTGACGTAGCCTTCCCATTCCGGCTCGAACGGCGTCACGTTGACGATGATGCCGCAGCGCGCATACGTCGATTTGCCCAGGCAGACCGTCAGCACGTTGCGCGGAATGCGGAAGTACTCGATGGTGCGCGCCAGCGCGAAGGAGTTCGGCGGGATGATGCAGACATCGCTCTTGATATCGACGAAGGAATTCGAATCGAAGTTCTTCGGATCGACGATGGTGCTGTTGATGTTGGTGAAGACCTTGAATTCGTCGGCGCAGCGGATATCGTAGCCGTACGACGAGGTACCGTAGGAGATCACCTTGCGGCCCTCTTCCTGGCGCACCTGGTCCGGGAAGAACGGTTCGATCATTCCATGCTGCTCCGCCATCCGGCGTATCCATTTATCGCTTTTAATCGTCATCGCAAGGCATTCCTAAAGTTCAGGGGGCGGCGCAACCGCGCCGGATGCCCGAGATTTTACGCGAAAGCCCCGCTTTTAAGAACTTTTTTGCTCGATATGCCCACGAGATTGACTATCATCTCCCGCGTCGCCTCGGCCGCCACTTGCGGCGACTCCATCGGGAACAAATGGCCGCCTTTGACGATGCGGAAGTGCCGCCCCACCAGCGCCTGCGTGTGACCGAGACCGGACTGGCTGGTTTCCCACGAATCCGTGCCGCCGATAAAACCGATCGGCACCGGGAAACGGCCGCGCACCAGCTTGGGCAGGTGGTGCGGCAGGCTGGCGTAGATCGCCGTCTCCACCTCGCGGGTAAAGCGCAGCTGCACGCCCTCCGGGTGCGGTTTCAGGCCGCTTTCCATGTAGTCGGCCAGCACGCCCGGCGCCCACGCGGCAAACAGGTCCTTGGTGACGAAATGCTGGTAGGCCGCCTGCGCGTCCGGCCACACGTTGCGGCGGCGGATGGAGAATTTGGCCGGCGGCACGCTGTTGGCCCTGCCGGTCATCTTGATCAGGCGCCAGGCCAGCGCGCGCCACCCGGCCACCACCGGCGCGTCGAGCATGACGACGCAGCGCACCAGGTCGGGCCGGGCGTGCGCCACCATCAGACTCAGCATGCCGCCCAGCGAGTGGCCGACTAGGATCACCGGTTCGTCGTAGCGGGCGGTCAGTTCGTTGATATATTCGTCGACCAGGTTAGGCCAGCAGTCGCTGACCGGGTAGCGCGGGCTATGGCCGTGCATGTCGAGCGCCTGGATGTCGAAATCCTCGGCCAGCAACGCGAAATATTGGCGGTACACGCCCGCCGGATAGCTGTTGGCGTGGGCGAAATGCAGCTTGGGCTTGCTCACAAGCGGTCTCCGTATGGTTGTTTCGGTCCATTGTACGGGCAGACGGCGCAAGCGACTTGGGGTAAAGACTCTAAAATAAGCGTTCGACCGACCTGGTGGTCAGTGACAATTGGATAGAAAAACCTTGGTGAAAAGTGTCAAAATTGACATCAACCGCTTGCCGCGCCTCTTCATCAAGGACAATCCATGGATCATAACGGACCGATACGCGATACCTTTGACAGGGTCGGTGATACTTTTCACACCGCGCGGCGGGAGCTGACGGCACACCGCACCGGGCAGCTAAATGGCGTGAATACTCCCGACACCGTGCTGGCCACGCAATACGCCGGACAGGCGCAGCACGTATCGTCGCAGAGCACGCACGTGCGGGGCGATACCGCGCTCACGGTCAGCACCGTCACCCCGTCGGCAGTGCCTGCGCTTGGCGCAGCCGCCAGCGCGTTGGCACAGGATGCCGGCATCGGCGAACGGGTCTCACGCAGCGCGGCGCAATTGTCCTGGCTGGCCGACATCATGCAGCCTACGCGCCGCGACGGCAATTACGGGCAACAGGGCAATGTCATGCAGCATTTGACGACCGCCCGGCGCCTGCATGAATCGGCCAGTGTCTTCAGTACCATCCGGGACGCGGCGGATATGCATGAGTTTTTCCCGTCCACGTTTTCCGCCGTGACTCATCAGGGGCGCCTGCAAGGCTTGATGCAGACCACCACCGCCAACGACGATGGAACCCAGGCAAACCGGCTGGCGATCGGGTTTATCGGCACCCATCCGCAAAATATTCTGGGCAACGCGCCGACGCCAGGTGTCGGTAGCGCCATGATCCAGCACGCGCAACATCTGGCTCGCGCGGCCCATCTGCCCGAAGTCACGCTGTCGGCAGAAGGCCGCGAAGCCCAAGGGTTCTATCGCAACCAGGGATTTGAACACATGAACGGCCAGCCCCTGCAACCTCAAGATTTCACCCACGGCACTTTGCCGTTGCGTCTGCCGGTCGGACGCAGGGGGTAGACGGCGCGTTATCCGGCGCCTCGGCAATCATCAGTGTCCATGCCAGTACCTGCGCTGCTGCGAGCGGTATTCGGTGGCGGCGACGGCGCCGTCGCCAAAGGCCAGCGCGACAGCGCCGCTTTCATCGGTACGCAAGCGGCGTATGCCCTGCACGCCGTAGCGTTCATACACTTCCTGCTTGGGATGGTGATAGCGGTTGCGGTAGCCCACCTGGAACACGGCCACCGATGGCTGCACGGCCAGCAGGAAAGCCGGCGTCGACGAGGTGCCGCTGCCGTGGTGCGGCGCCAGCAGCACGTCGGCCTGCAAACGGCCACGATCGCGCTCCAGCAGCGCGGCTTCCTGCGCGGCTTCGATGTCGGCCGCCAGCAGCATCGATTTGCCGCCCGCCGTGATCTTCAGCGTACAGCCGCGCGCGTTCGGCTTGAGCGCGGTGTCGGCGTAGCTGGACGGCAGCGGATGCAGCATCTCGAAACGCACGCCGTCCCAGCTCCAGCCCTGCCCCGCCGCGCAATGCACATGCCGGCGAGCGGCCAGCGCGATCGGATGGTTCGGCCACAGCGAGGATAAAACCCAGCCGATGCGGACCCCGTCGAGCAGCGTCAGCGCGCCGCCGGAGTGGTCGGCGTCGCTGTGGCTGACGATCATGCCGTCCAGCGCCGCGATGCCGCGCGCCTTCAGGTACGGCAGGATGACGCGGTTGCCGGCGTTGGAGTCGGGCGCATAGGCCGGCCCGGTGTCGTACAGCAGCCGGTGGTGCCCGGTCTCGATCAGCAGCGCCATGCCCTGCCCGATGTCGAACGCGGTGACCGTCATCCGACCAGGCGCCGGATGCGATGGCTGCGCCGCCAGCAGTGGTATCCACGTCGCCAGGCCCAGCCAGCGCACCGGCCAGCCGCGCGGCGCCAGCAGCCAGATAGTACCGAACATGGCCCAGCAGAACAGCCAGAACGGCGGTGTCGGCGCACTCCAGACGGCATAGCGCAAGCCGCTGAACCACTGCAGGCACGCCGCCAGCAGCGCGACCAGCCAGTGCGCAAGCCCCAGTACCGGTCCGGCCAGCGGCGCGGGCAGCATGCTGCCGACCAAAGCCAGCGGCGTGACCACAAGGCTGATCAAGGGAATCGCCACAGCGTTCGCCAGGGGACTGACCACGGAGATTTGCGCGAACAGCAGCATGGACAGCGGCACCAGCCCGAACGTCACCGCATACTGCGTGTGCGCGCCCAGCCGCAACGCCTGCCAAAGCTGCTCGCGGCGCGACGGCGCCTGCGCCGCCGCAGCGGGCGCGGGACCGTGCCGGCCGCGCGCTGGACGCAGCGTGGTACGGCCGACCGTCGCGTACAGGATGACGGCGACCGCACCGAATGACAGCCAGAAGCCCGGCCACAGCACGGCCCACGGATCAAGCACCACCACCACGCCCAGCGCGGTGCACAGCACGTGCGAGACGCTCGTGATCCGGTTCAGCCACAGCGCGGCGGCCACCACCGTCAGCATGTACAAGGTGCGCTGCGCCGGCACGCCGAATCCAGCCAGCAGCACGTAGAGCAAAGCCACCGCCGCGCCGACCAGCGCCGCCACCTTCTGCGCCGGCAGCAGCAACGGCAGCTGCGCGCGCGTGAAGAACGACCAGCGCCACAGCTTGAATGCGGCCAGCGCAAACAGTCCCGCCACCATCGTGATGTGCAACCCAGAGATGGAAATGAGATGTCCGATGCCGGTGCGGTTGAACACCGCCCAGTCTGATTGGTCGATGCCGCGCTGGTCGCCGAGCACCAGCGCGACGATCACGCCGGCATAGGGCCGGTCCGGCAGCGCGGCCAGGATGCGGCCACGCAGCACCGCCCGCGCATGCTCGACGACGTTGCCGATGCTGAAGACAAAGCCGTCCAGCCGCCGGTTGCCCGCGTCCGGACGCACATAGCCGGTCGCGCGCAGGCCTTGTTCCAGCAGCCAGACTTCATAATCGAAACCGTAGGGATTGGCGTTGCCGTGCGGGCGTTGCAGCCGCACCGTGAGCTGCCAACGCTCGCCCGGCTGGACGTCGCCCACTTCAGTCACCTGGTCGCGGAAACCGGCATACCAGGACAACGCGACATGCGGCGGTACTTGGCCTTGCACGCCGCCGACTACCCGCTCCACCGCGAAGTTGAAGCGCACGCCCCGGTCGAAGCGATACGGCAGGTTGTCGATGGTGCCCACCAGCGTGAAGTCGCGTCCTTCGTCGGCGGACGCCAACTGCGGCGCCAGCGCGCAATGGGCCAGCCAGGCGGCCCAAAGGAATCCGGCGGCGCAGCCGGCAAGCATCGCGGCGAGACGCGCCGCCAGGGTCAAGGCAGCCGCGCCACGCATGGTGGCGGACCAGCCGCCCTGCCCACCGTGCCTGCGCCATGCGGCCGAGGCCAGCGGCAACGCCAAAACCGCGACGGCGGCCAGCCCGATAGTCGAAGCCTCAGGCAGCGCGGCCTGTGTTTGCAGGAGCGCCGCGCCGGCGGCAAAGCCGATTATCGCCATCCGCATCACGCCACCTCGCTACCGCCAGGCCCGCCGCCGGACGCTGCGCCTGCCCGGGTTCGCCGGGCGCCAGCCGCTTACTTGACCGAGACGTCCGTCGCCTTGATGGCGACGTGTTCGGTGATATTCTTGGCCGCGATGGTCTCGGCCAGGAAGGACGTCGACTTGACCAGCAGGTCGCGCGCCACTTCCTCCAGCGGCGAGCCGCTGATGCTGGCGTGGCTGCCGCCCAGCCCCACGCCGCCGCCCCAGCCCAGCGCCGACACGCCGAAGCCGTTCTTCTCGTTATTCGCCTGGAAGGTCTTGGAGGCGACGATCTTGGCCCGCTTCACATCCACCACGCGGATGTCCATATTCATGTGCACCTTGGATTTCTTGAAGTCGACCGAGCCGGCCAGCAAGCTCAACGGCCCCTTCAGAAAGCCCAGGCCGCCCAGGCCGGTGGAGCTCTGCTCGAAGCCGAGCGAGGTGATCGATCCGGTGATCATGTAGTCGGCCGCCTCGGCCTCCACTTTTTTGCCGATCAGCGCCAGTTCCTTGTTGATCTCTTCCATCTCCGCGCGCTCCTGCACGTCGAAACAGCCGGTTTGCGTCAGCGCGGTCGCCAGCATCTCGGTCATGCCGGTGCCGACGCCGGTGTAGCTGGGCTGCGCCACGTTGCCCTGGCGCTCCCACCAGCGGTACTGGCGCGGATCCTGCTGGCCGGCGCCCGACGAGCAATCTGCCGATTTGCATTTAAATTCGGTAAATACCACCTTCGCGGCGGGATTGGCGCACTTCGGCACGGCGATTTCGCGCTCGGACACCTGGCTGGTTTCAGCAAAACCGAGGATGGGCACGACCAGCAGCGATGCAAGGCAGATATTTTTCATTCGGCACTTTCCAGTGAATTATTTTAAAATTAAGATTTAAAATTATGCACTATTAAAGTTCCGTCAATTCTCACCAAATCTCACCATGCGCGGCAGCGCGGCGCGGGCGTTGGCGGTGGTCGCGGCGGCCACCTGCTCAATGCCGATGCCGCGCAACTCGGCCAACACCTGGCCGATGCGGGGAATCTGGTCGGGGCTGTTGCGGCCCGGATGGATCCAACTGGGTGAAATATCCGGCGCATCGGTTTCCAGCACGATGGCGTCCAGCGGCAGCTCCGCTGCCATGCGGCGTATCTGCAGCGCACGGGTAAATGTCATGGCGCCGCCGAAGCCCAGCTTGAACCCCAGCCCGATATAGCCCTGCGCCTGCTGGAAGCTGCCGTTGAATGCGTGCGCGATGCCGCCGGCCGGGCGGATCTGGCGCACGTGCTTGAGCACCACGTCCTGCGAGCGGCGCACGTGCATCAGCACCGGCAGCTCAAAATCGCGGGCGATCTTGAGCTGCTCGCGAAAGAAGAACACCTGCTTCTCGCGCATGGCCGGTTCGGTCAGCATGGGGATGAAAAAATCGAGGCCGATCTCGCCGATGGCCACGAAGCGCTCATCCGCCATCGCGGCGGCGACCTGTTCGCGCAGCATCCGCAGGTCGTCCTCCGCGGCCTGCGGCACGTAGATCGGGTGGATGCCCAGCGCGTAGCAGCTATTGTCCACACTGGCGGCCAGCTGCGCCACCACCGGGAAGTTGGCCGCCTCCACCGCCGGGATCACGATCATGCCCACGCCCTGCTGCCGCGCCAGCGCGGCTTGCGCGACGGACTCGCCGCCGAATTCGTGCGCGTCCAGATGGCAGTGAGTGTCGATCCACATCAGGCTTACTCCTGGTATGGCTGCAGGCCTTCGTCGGTGAGGCGCAGCACGCGGTCGCAGCGGCGTGCCAGTTCGATATCGTGGGTGACGATGACGAAGGCCGTGCCGAGGGTGCGCGACAGCTCCAGCATCAGCTCGAAAATCTGCTGCGCGGTGGCGTGATCGAGGTTGCCGGTCGGTTCGTCGGCCAGCACGCAGGCCGGCTGCGTGACCAGCGCCCGCGCCAGCGCCACGCCCAGGGGCTCGCCGCCCGCCCCCGCGGCCGGGGGGGTTATCACCTATACGCCGCCCCGCGAGAAAGGGGGGGGGGGGGTTGGCGGGGTGGGGTGGGAGAAAAAAAGGGGGG
>NZ_JBGLYQ010000052.1:0-47099 GCF_047304105.1 Duganella sp. Dugasp56 | reverse complement strand
GCGCTAACGTCCGGGAGTCGGGCACGACGTCGAGCACTGGCAACGGGGGCACGGCGACCGGGGGCGGCGGAGCGATGGCGGGAGGAGCGATATTGCTTGCGGCGGGCGGCGGTTCGGCAATCTTTTTTTCCGGTACTTTCTCCTGGAACAGGACCACGTCCACGCTGGGCGGCGGAGGCACGGGGCGGCGCACGCGCGACAGCAGTATGCCGGCCAGCAAGGCCAGATGAATGAGCACCACGATGCCCAGCGCGTAGCGCCGGTTCTCGCGCCGCCTGGACGGTTGCCCTTCGGTTGCGGGCGGGGGCAAACTGGATTCCGGTGTTGAGCGCATACGTTTCTAAATACAATGTCAATTGATAAGGTTGGCGCCCATGCGGTGATCCCGATGCGCCCGCGCGGGAGGCGTTTATTCCTCCAACGCCACCACCATTACGGCTTTTGCAGGCACCTTGATCGGCAGCTTGCCGCCTGCGGCACGCGCGCTGAACGCCGACGGCTTGATGGCCTGCGGGTTCTGGAACGTGTTATGCGCATCCATCGCGGCCGAGGTCAGCACCTTGCCGGCAGCGCCTTTTACCTTCGTGCCGGCGACGTTGACGGCGACATCGACCGCCCTGGACGGATCGGTGTTGACCAGCGCCAGGTAAAGCTTGCCGTCCCTGGCGCGTGCCGCCGAAGCGCTCACGCCGGGAATGGTCACCGCGCCCAAGGTGTAGCTGGTGTTGTCCTTGATTGTCAGCGGCAGCGTCTTGGCGTCCTGGAACGGCACATACATCTGGAACGCGTAATAGGTCGGGGTCAGGACCATCTTCTCCTTGTCGGTCAGGATCATCGCTTGCAGCACGTTGACCATCTGGGCGATGCTGGTCATGGTGACCCGCTCCGCGTGCTCATGGAAGATGTTGAAGTTGAGCGCCGCCACCAGCGCGTCGCGCAGGGAGTTCTGCTGGTGCAGTGCGCTTTTGGCGCCTTTCTCGTCGTACCAGGTACCCCACTCGTCGACCATCAGCCCGATCTTCTTCTCGGGATCGTTCTTGTCCAGCACGGCCACGTGATCTTTGACAAGCTGATCCATTTTCAAGGTATTGGCAAGGGCCGAGATCCACTCGTCCTCCTTGAAGCCGAGGGCTTCGCCCTTGACCTCCCAACTGCCGCCCGGGATGGTGTACTGGTGGACGCTGATGCCCACCGTGTGGCCCTTCAGTTCCTTGCTCAGGACGTCGGTCCACGAGGTGTCGAAACCGCTGCCGCCGCTGGCGATCATTTTCGGCCTGGACTGGTCGGGCGCCCTCAGGAAGTTCTCATAATTCCGGTATAGGCTGGCGTAGTACTCGGGCTTGATGTTGCCGCCGCAACCCCACGCCTCATTGCCGATACCGAACAGGGCGACTTTGAACGGCTTTTCGCGCCCGTTCTGGGCGCGCAGCCTGGCCAGGGGCGAACCGCCGTCCGCAGTCAGGTACTCGACCCAATCGGACATCTCCTGCACAGTGCCGGTACCGACGTTGCCGTTGACGTAGGCTTCGGCGCCCAGCATGTCGATCAGGTCGAAGAATTCGTGGGTGCCGACGGCATTAATCTCGTCTACGTTGCCTCCGTTGACGTTGCTCGGACGCTTGTCCTGCGGGCCTATGCCATCGCGCCAATGGTAGGTGTCGGCGAAGCAGCCGCCCGGCCAGCGCACCAGCGGCACATGCAATTCCTTGAGCGCGCCGACGACGTCATTGCGCCAGCCCTTGGTGTTGGGGATGTTCGACTTCGAGCCGACGTACATGCCCTGGTAGACGCCGGTGCCGAGGTGCTCGGCGAACTGGCCGTACACGTTCTTGTTGATGACCGGGCCGGGTTTGCCGGCGTCGATGCTGATGCTGACCTGGCCGGCGGCAAAAGCCGGTGCTGCGATCATGCCGAGAACGGCCAGGCTGTGTTTGATGAGGTTCATACAGGAGTTTCCAGACAGTTGTTATTGAAGTGGCGGTGCCGTGGGCTCGATCAGCGGCAGAGTGCGCTTACCGGATTTTTTCCCTTTGCCGTGATAACGCCCAGGCGGTACGGAATCTTGATGTAGTCGTCCACCCGCACTGCGGGGTCATTCCCCTGGAAGAGGTATTCGAGCGGCCGGCAAGGATCGATGGTCATCGTTTGATCGGCATTAGTCCGCACCAATTCACCGTGGGAAATCCCTTCCGACCAACTCTGTTGAACGTTATCGCGAGCCGCGAAAGCATTCATAGGCGCGGAGGAGAATGGCTCCCATTTTCCGTCGAGGCCATTGCTCTCCCAAATCCGGAAGTAACGTCCTTGCGGCGAAATTGCCTCCACCACAGTAATGTAGGTATTCGTGTTGGCGATCTTGTAGGTATTGCTCGCCTCGAACAGGTCTTCCTTTTTTTCGGTCATGATAGCGACGGTGTTATGGAAGCCGTTCGGGAACTGGGCTAATTCGGTTTCGGACCGAAGCAGACGTCCATTGTCGTCGGTGCTGAACAGATAGCATTTTTTATCATCGCAAATCACCCAAAAATCCAACCAGCCCATGCCTGGCGGAGTCTTGACGATGTCGGGTACGATTGGAAAGAACGGCTTCGGCGCGCTCCAAGACATCGGATCGCCAATATCTTTCGAGGTTGAATACAGCGGGTCGGCGCCTTGATATACGAGATACCAGGTTTTCTGCGGAGCGAAATAAAATACCTGCGGCGCCGCGCGATAACCCGGCCCCATGGGGGACTTGTCAAGCGGGACTATTTTCGCAGTCGACGCGTTCGACCATTTGTCAAAGCTCGTGTACCCAAGACCCCAGCCAGCAGATCCTGCCGTTGTCATGAATACGTGATATTTGCCATTCACGTAAACAATCGAAGGATCTTTCACAGCGTAGATTGTCTGATTTGGATCCGCTTGCGGCGCAATAAGCGGCGGGCTCGAAGTCCAGTTAAACGCCAGCTTGTCAGGCGACGCCGCAGGCTCGGCGGCACATACTGCCAAAACAGCCCATAGGGCCATCCCCATACTGCGATTTTTTAATTTCATTAATATCCTCGTCTTTTTTGGCGCATCCGAATCCCTGTCCAGCAAACCGGCGGAGTCTATCCCAAATATTGCGGCAAAAATACACGCTGAAATGCGCCGCCACGTGCCATGACGGCCTTGAGCGAAAATTCTGCACGGCTGCAATGGGTACTCGTGCATATTTTGCTATTGCCAGGGCACTGTGCGAGCCGGCCACCACCTGTGCGCCGGCGGCCGCGCCGCGGCGCCGCATGTCGGGTGCAAGGAAGTGCAGTATCACTGCGATTATCTGCACCCTTGTAATATCTTCACGGTTAGCGTTATTTCGGCGCTTACCCCACCGTGTCCTTTTGCTGCTCGCCTGTCCCTGTCGGCGATGTGCGATGACGCGCGCCATCACTTTGCGCCGACGGCAGCGGGACGGCCGGGCATCGCGGAAATTGCCTGTTCCATCGGCTATGGCAACACTTCCTGGTTCAACAAGTGGTTCAAGGAAGCGTACGGCTGTCCCAGGGCCTTCAGCCCCCTCGGCAAACAGAAGTAAATCCCCAAGTCTTGCAACTATCCGCACACTGCTAGCAGTTTCAGAAAAATCGCTACCGACGACTGCGCCTTCCACCCTATGCTGACATTTGGCCTAAGAAAACCTTCAAGGCCGCATGACAATTTGTCAGATGAATATTCCGGGGATACGATGAAACTCAGCAGTGCATTTTTATTAATTGGAATCCTGTCGCTAAACGTCGGCTGTGGCGGCGGCTCGGCCAGCCCAACGCCAGGCCCCACCACACCAGCCCCAACGACGTCAGTCGCAACCACGCCAACTCCGGCAACGCCGGCTCCAACGACGCCGGCCGCAGGTCTCTATCCCGACTACAACCAGAATCCGATCGCGCCCGACGCGACCGGCATGGGCAGCACCGCTGTCCAGCTGGCCAGCCAAATTCGTCTGGGTTTTAATATTGGCAACACGATGGAGGCGATCGGCGGAGAAACCGCCTGGGGCAATCCCCTGATCACCCAGGAGCTGATCAAGGCGGCCAAGGCGGACGGATTCAACGCCATCCGGCTGCCGGTTGCCTGGGACCAGTACGCCAACCAGCAGACCGCCAAGATCGACCAGGCCTGGCTGGACCGCGTCAAGCTGGTTGTCAAATACTGCGTGGACAACCAGATGTATGTGCTTGTGAACATACATTGGGACGGCGGCTGGCTCGAAAGAAACGTCGTGCCCGACAAGCAAGTGGCTGTCAACGCGAAGCAAAAGGCGTTTTGGACCCAGATCGCCACGCAACTGCGCGACTTCGACGAGCATTTGATGTTTGCCAGCGCCAACGAACCGAGTATCGACACGGCCACCCAAATGCCGGTGCTCATGTCCTACCACCAGACCTTCGTCAACGCGGTGCGCGCCACCGGCGGCAAGAATGCCTACCGCACCCTGGTGATACAAGGACCGCAAACGGACATCGATAAAACAATGCAGATGTGGACGGGCATGCCGACCGACACCGTCAGCAATAAGCTGATGGCGGAGGTGCACTTTTATCCCTGGAACTTTACCTTGATGGACAAGGATGAAGTGTGGGGCAATCAATTCTATTACTGGGGCAAGGATAATCATTCGACCACCGACACCGCCCATAACCCCACCTGGGGCGAGGAGGCCTATGTCGATCAGCAGTTTTTGCTGATGAAGCAGAAGTTTGTCGACAAGGGCATTCCGGTCGTGCTCGGAGAGTACGCCGCAATGCTGCGTACCAATCTGACGGGCGATGCACTGGCCCTGCATAAGAAGTCGCGGATCTACTATATTCAATACACAACCCATGCGGCTGTGGCCAACGGCGTGATACCGTTCTATTGGGACGTGGGCGGCCTGATCGATCGGAGCAATAATACAGTCCTCGACCCGAACCTTCTCGATGCGCTGGTGAAGGGCGCGGCGCCGTAAGCTGCCGCCCCGACAATTCGCACAACAAGCAGACAATAACGAGACAACCCCAATTCAATACAGAGATGATGCGACTACTTCCAATCACGGCGATGCTGGCGGCGTTACTGGCTTGCGTGCCGGCCCTTGGCTTCGCCGAGCCCAAACAACGCTTGATTATCCTCACCGATATCGAGGCCGATCCCGATGACAGCCAGTCGCTGGTGCGCTTGCTCCTGTACGCGAACCAGATCGATATCGAAGGCCTCGTCGCCACGACCTCTACGCATCAGAAGTCGCGTATCGCACCGGCGTCCATACATGCGATCATCGACGCCTACGGCCGAGTTCAACCCAATCTGTTGAAGCACGAACCGGGGTTTCCGAAAGCGGAGGCGCTGAAAGCGGTGGTGCGCTCCGGCTCGCAAGTCTACGGCATGCAAGGTGTCGGCGACGGCAAGGACTCGCCTGGATCGGACGCCATCATCAAGGCCCTGGAGAAAAACGATACGCGGCCCCTGTGGGTTTCGGTCTGGGGCGGTGCCAATACGCTTGCTCAAGCGTTGTATCGGATCGGCCACGACAGGACGCCGGAGCAGGCCGCCCGCCTGGTCAGCAAGTTGCGCGTCTACACGATCTCCGACCAGGACGATTCCGGTATCTGGATACGCACCCAGTTTCCCCACCTGTTTTACATCGTCAGCCCCGGTGGGTATGGCAATGGCACGTGGACTGGCATGCATTCGACCGAGCCGGGCTTCGACAGCACGGAAGTGAGCAACAGCTGGATCGCCACGCATATTCAACAAGGGCATGGACCGCTGGGCGCGATCTATCCGGATGTTTCCTTTGGCGTGGAGGGCGATACGCCATCGTTCCTGTCCTTGATACCCAACGGCCTGAACGCGCCCGAGCATCCGGACTGGGGCGGCTGGGGCGGGCGCTACGAGTTCTACACGCCAGCGTTGGAGACGACCAATCCGGAGGGCTTCACCGGCAACGTACCTGTATTGCAAGAACCGCATGCCATCTGGACCAACGCCGTGGATAGTTACAGGCCGATGGTCCACAACGACTATGGCCGCACGGTGCGCGCCGACGACAAGGTCTCCACTGGGTACAGGACCACCATCTGGCGCTGGCGCAAAGACTTCCAGAACGATTTCGCCGCCCGAATGGAGTGGACCACCAAGCCCTACAAGGGGGCGAATCATCCACCAATAGTAAAGCTCGTCCCTGGCGAACGGCTGACCGTCAAATCCGGCGAGGGCTTCATGCTGAGCGCGGCCGGCAGCTCCGACCCCGACGGAGATAGCTTGAGCTACCTGTGGTTTCAGTATCCCGAAGCTGGCAGCTACAAGGAGGAGATCAAGCTGGGGTACGCGGAAAATCATCATACCGTTTGGGGGCAGGCGCCAGTGGTAAGCAAGACGGAGACCGCCCACTTCATCGTAAAGGTTATCGACAAGGGCAGTCCGGCGCTGACGCGCTACCGACGCGTCATCGTCACTTTCGTGCCGTCTGCGCCCTGAGCATGTAAATAATTTCAGTCGGCCGGTACAATGGGAGGGCCAGCCATCCGGCTGCGCGCTCTTTTCCTTTGATACGACACTATGAATCAACTGCGGTTTGATCTGAACGATTTGCAGGCCATGGTCGCGGTGGTCGAGCAGGGCGGCTTCCGCGCCGCGGCCACCACGCTGAACCTGTCCCAGCCGGCCCTGTCGCGCCGCATCAGCAAGCTGGAAGAGGCGCTCAACGTCAAGCTGTTCGAGCGCAGCACCCGGCGCGTGGCGCTAACCTTGATGGGCCGTGAATTCTTCACCAAGGCGGTCGAAATCCTGGATGGCGTGGAGCGCTCGCTGCACAAGATCAGCGATATCTCGCGCAGCCATTTTGGCCAGGTAACCGTCGCCTGCGTGCCGTCGGTCGCGCACAACTTCCTGCCGCCTATCCTGCAACGCTTCTATACCGAGCTGCCCGGCATCCGCCTGCGGGTGGCCGACGAAGGGGCGCATGAGGTGCTGAACATCGTCGCCCGCGGCGACGCCGATTTCGGCATCAATTTCCTGGGCGACGGCGAGCAAGGCATCGACTTCGAACCGATACTGAAAGAACGTTTTGTGCTGGCCTGTCTTGCCACCCACCCGTTGGCGCGCAAGCGCAGCGTCAGCTGGGACGACATCGGCAAGCACCCCTACATGACCGTCGCCAAATCCAGCGGCAACCGCATGGTGCTGGACCAGGCGATGGCGCCGACGGAGCGCCGCCCCAGCTCCTTCATCGAGGCGCGCCACGTCTCCACCTTGCTGGAACTGGTGCGCTCGGGCCTGGGCATCGCGGTCGTGCCGCAGTTGTCGATGCCGGCCGGCGCCGCCGGCGCCATGCTGCGTGCGGTTCCGCTGGCAGGCGAGGGCATCGAGCGCACGCTGGGGGTGATACGCCGTTCCGGCCGCATCTTCTCGCCCGCCGCGCAGCACCTGTATGAACTGCTGAAGGAGGAGCTGACAGGCAAACCCAATTGATGCATTTTACTGATCAATTGTAATGAATTTTGCAATATACATTATCGATGCAAGCTCGGATAATCGCCTGAAAATGGAGTTGAACAACAATCAGGAGACCAGCATGCATCGCCGTTTCATCCCTGTCACAGCTGTATCCATCGTGTTCGTGCTGGCCGCTTCGGCCGCCAGCGCGGAGCAAATCGATGTCATGAATTCGGGCGGCTTCACCGCCGCCTACAAGACGCTGCAACCACGCTACGAAGCCGCCAGCGGCGACACGCTGGCCACCGCCTGGGGGCCGTCGATGGGCAAGGCGCCGGAAGCGATTCCGAACCGTCTGGCGCGCGGCGAGCCGGCCGATGTGGTCATCATGGTCGGCTACGCGCTGGACCAGCTGATCGCCGAGGGCAAGGTCGAGCGCGCCAGCCGCACCGAACTGGCCGATTCGCGCATCGGACTGGTGGTGCGCAACGGCCATCCGCAGCCGGACATCTCCACCGTGGCGGCGCTGCGCCAGGCGATGCTGCAGGCCGAGTCGATCGCCTATTCCGATAGCGCCAGCGGGGTCTACATCGAGCGCGAGCTGCTGAAAAAACTCGACATCGAAGCTGCCGTCAAACCCAAGGCGCACATGGTGCAAAAAACCCCGGTCGCCGTCATGGTGGCCGAGGGGAAGTATGAGCTGGGCTTCCAGCAGGTGAGCGAAATCCTGCCGGTGCAAGGCGCGACCTTCGTGGCCCGCCTGCCGGAATCGGTGCAGAGCATCACCCGCTTCGCGGCCGGCATTCCGGTCGGCGCGCGCCATCCGCAGGCGGCGCGCCGCTTGCTGGACTTCCTGGCCTCGCCACAGTCGCGCGATGCGGTCACCGCCAGCGGCCTCGATCCGGTGCCGGCCGCCGTCGCGCACTAAGCGCTTTCTTCCCTTCCAAGCAAAGATACTACGATGACTACCCAATCAACGGCGACGCCGTCCCGCGTCGGTATGGTGCTGCGTGTTACCAGCGGCAATTTCATGGAAATGTTCGATTTTTTCCTGTTCGGTTTTTACGCGACCGCCATCGCCAAGACCTTCTTCCCGGCCGATAACGAGGTGGCGTCGCTGATGATGACGCTGATGACCTTCGGCGCCGGTTTCCTGATGCGGCCCCTGGGCGCTATCGTGCTGGGCGCCTACGTCGACCGGGTCGGCCGGCGCCAGGGCCTGATCGTCACGCTGGCCCTGATGGCGCTGGGGACCATCCTGATCGCCTGCGTTCCCGGCTACGCCAGCATAGGCGCGCTGGCGCCGGCGCTGGTGCTGGCCGGCCGCCTGCTGCAGGGTTTCTCCGCCGGCGCGGAACTGGGCGGCGTATCGGTCTACCTGTCCGAGATGGCGACGCCGGGCAATAAAGGGTTTTACGTCAGCTGGCAATCGGCCAGCCAGCAGGTCGCCATTATCGTGGCGGCGGCGCTGGGCTATGGTTTGAACCTGTGGTTCACGCCGGCCGAAATGGGCGCCTGGGGCTGGCGCATTCCTTTCTTCATCGGCTGCCTGATCGTGCCGGTGCTGTTCGTGATCCGCCGCTCGCTGCAGGAGACCGAGGAATTCAAGCGCCGCACCCACCGGCCGGAGCTGCGCGCCATCCTGCGCTCGATGCTGGACAACTGGGGCCTGGTGCTGGCCGGGATGATGCTGGTGGCGCTGACCACCGTGTCGTTCTACCTGATCACGATCTACACGCCGACCTTCGGCAAGACGGTGCTCAAGCTCAGCACCAGCGACAGCCTGATCGTCACCCTGTGCGTCGGCTTGTCCAACTTCATCTGGCTGCCGGTGATGGGCGCGCTGTCGGACCGCGTCGGCCGCCGTCCGTTGCTGATCGTGTTTGCCGCGCTGACCATGGCCAGCGCCTATCCGGCGATGCGCTGGCTGGTGGCCGATCCCAGCTTCGAGAGGATGCTGATGGTGGAGTTGTGGCTGTCCTTCCTGTACGGCAGCTACAACGGCGCGATGGTCGTCGCGCTCACCGAGGTGATGCCGGTGTCGGTGCGCACCGCCGGCTTCTCGCTAGCCTACAGCCTGGCCACCGCCGTCTTCGGCGGGTTCACGCCGGCCATCGCCACGGCGCTGATCGAAGCCAGCGGCGACAAGGCGGCGCCGGCATTGTGGATGAGTCTTGCCGCCGTCTGCAGCCTGGCGGCGACGCTGGTGCTGTATCGCCGCCACCATGCGAGCCCGGCCGGCTTGGCGGCACAATGAGCAAGTATGCTCGACCTGGGTCTGCGCCACACGTTCCAATAAAAGAAGGGCTCCCGAGCGGTCGGGCGCGCTACGGTTTCGCAGGGCCGGTCAGGCGCAGCATCAGCACGCTGTGCGGCGCCAGCCGCGCTTCCAGCTTGCCGCTGGTGTCGCCCGTCTTCTTGCTCCACAGGTCGGACCAGCGGTAGACGGTCTTCTTGAAATCGACCGACCGCTTGCTCAGGTCATCGTTCATCAGGTGCGCCTTCCAGTCATGGCGCAGGTCGAGAGCCTGGTTGGAGCGGTTCAGGAACATCAGCGCCCATTGGCCGCCTTCGAGCGGCTTGGCATAGACCTCCAGCGGACCGTCGGCCAGGATGCGCAGCGCCTGCACACCCAGCTTGTCCTGGTTCACCGCGATCACGCCGGGGTTGGTCAGGATGCGGCGGGTCGACTCGGTCATGGAACGCAGGTCGTTGCCCAGGATGAGGGGCGAGGCCATCATGGCCCAGATCGACAGGTGGGCGCGGTCTTCATCCTCGCTCATGCCGTTGCCCACTTCGAGCATGTCCATATCGTTCCAGCGGCCAGGCCCTGCGAACTTGCGCAGGTTTGCCTGCTTGTCGAGGATGCGCAGCACGCCCAGACCAACGGAGAAACCGGGGCTGTATTCGCAGTCGAAGCAGTTATAGATATCGGGCGTGGTGCGCCACATGTGTGCGACCTGGCCGCCCCAGTCCCACGGTTTGCTCATGCCCCATTCGCAAATGCTGAACACCATCGGACGGCCCGCCTTGGCGATCGCGTCGCGCATCGTGGTGTAGGCCGCTTCGGCGTTCAGGCCCGGAGTGTCGCACCAGTCGTACTTGACGTAATCGATGCCCCAGCGCGCATAGGTCAGCGCATCCTGGTACTCGTGGCCGCGGCTGCCGGGATGGCCGCCGCAGGTGGTCGCGCCGGCGTCCGAGTAGATGCCCAGCTTGAGTCCCTTGCCATGCACATAGTCGGCCAGCGCCTTGATGCCTGATGGGAAGCGCTTGGGGTCGGGCTGGATGTTGCCGTCGGCGTCGCGCTGGCCGTGCCAGCAATCGTCAATATTCACGTACTGGAAGCCGGCGTCCTTCAAGCCCTGCTTGACCATGGCATCGGCGGTCTCGCGGATCAAGCGCTCGTCGATATCGCAGGCGAACTTGTTCCAGCTGTTCCAGCCCATGGGCGGGGTGTCGGCCAGGCCTTCAGCTTTTTGAGCCCAGCTATTGCCGCAGGCGGCGGCACCCAGCAAGAGGCCTAACACGAGCTGCGCCGTGCGTTTGATTGTTTTCATTTCTTAATGTCTCCAAAAAAAGCGGTACCAATATATAAAACATCTATTAACGCGACAACTGAATGGGCCGCAGGCGCTGCGGTGGCGGAACCGGGCCCACGTCTGAAGCATGGGCCGTCCATCATGCTCGACGTTATCGCGGCGAATCGAATTTCTTGCAAACCGCAGAAATTGCAAGCAAAGTCAGTCACAGTGGAAGTCCGCCGTGGCAGTTGGCGCAAGGTTGAATGGTCGCTGGCGGAGGAGGGGATGGCAGCGGTTCAGCCCAGGTGTTCGGGCTGAGCGGTGAGGACGAGCAAGATCAGGCCGCGTGGTTGGAACGAGTCGGCTCAGGCGAGTGGTTCTGGCGGCGCCCTGTCGGCGGGCTGCTCCTGCTGCTGGGCGGCGAGCATCCGGAATGACTTCGGCGTGCAGCCAAATTCTTCCTTGAACAGCTTATTAAAATAAGGAACATTCGCGTAGCCAACCGAATACGCGATTTCGGACACGGCGGCGCTGCTTTTCTCAGTCAGCAGCCTGGATGCTTCAGTCAGCCGCAGTTTATTCAGGTAACCGGTGAATGTCATGCCGAGTTCAGATTTCAGCACTTCATTGATTTTATAGCGGTTCGCGCCGGTCCCTTCCACCACGGATTCCAGGTCCAGTTTGGGATCGGTATATGAGCTGGCGATATACCGAAAGACCGACGCCTTCTCCTTGTCCTTGTACGGTTCCAGGGTTAGCTGGCGATAGGCCTCCAGTGGCAAATTTATTTTTATTTTTGAATCCACGCTGGCCAACAGCGCGCGTGAATGGGCCAGAAAAAACCACACACCAAATGCCACCCAGCCACTCAGGATAATGACCCCGAGAGCGGCCAAATAGCGGTAATCGCGGCCGTGCAATGTTAGTTCGCTGATTTCAATATAGACATCGACATCGCGTGGCGTAGCAGCGGCGGTGCCAAACATGATTTTCCCGACCTTGTCCAGCTTAAAAACCTGGCGCCCCAAGTCCTGCCTCATCGAAAGATACCACCATTCGGGAATAAGCAGCCGGGCCAGGTCGAGCGTCACCGGCGTGCTCTGTTCATAGCACGAAAAATACGTTCTAGGTGGAAGGTAAGTCTCGAACTTGCCTGGCTCGGAGGATTTTTCATCGAAGATGGACACCTCGAATGACATGGCAGTGGCAAGCGAACATTTGGCAACGAAGGAAACGCTATGGAACTTCGACCAATCCTCGTGGATAAACCGTCCTTTGTCGTCTTGGCGTTGCAGGTAGCCGGAGGCGGCAGGATACGCGACCACGTCCTTCAGCTTGAAGTCGAAGCGCAGCCGGTCACCCGACGTGTCGTGCAAGTGCGCTGACGGCACTGCGCCAGTTACCACATTGGAAAACGCTCCGTAATGCCAGCCGGCGCTATTTTTATTCGCCCCCGACAACGTCTGCGTCGGAAAGGCCAGGTAAACAAAAAAAACCACCAGCAGGGCGTCCACGACGAGCAGGGAAATCAGCGCCAGCAGCGCCTTTTTATAGAACTCTTGCATATAGGTAGGGTATTGAACTGTCTCGGCGCCGCGCGTTTTGACGGCTGCGGGTCCGGCATCATAACAGGCGACTTATGGACGGTCCCAGGTATTTTTGGGGCAAATAGGGACAACGAAAAAAATTGGGCGCCAGGCGTAGCGACCTGCATTGGCGTGCGGCGCACAACTGTGAAATTTCATTTCGGCATTTGAGAGTTTTCGTAAGTGAGACGGCCTCACCCACGGATAAGATGCATGCGGACCGGCAGCTTTTAGCCATCTCTGCATCCATAAATAACGCGTACGCCGGTCCAAGCACCGGTGCTGCAAAACCGGGCGCCGGCTCATTTAAATGGTTTTTTTGGAGGAGAACCGTATGAATCGGAAGTACAATTTAGTCATCCCGGCCTTGCTGGCTGGCCTGCTTGCTGCCTGCGGCGGCAGCCAGTCTGACAGCACCACCGACAATCGTCCCAAGTTCCTTGCTGCCACAACCAGCGTGATGGCCGCCGCGTCGACCTCGACCGCCTTGCCCGCCAGTTGGACCAGCGTGAAGTGGGGCGGCGGCGGATATGTCACCGGTCTCATTTACCATCCGACCAGCGCGAACGTCATGTACGCGCGCACCGACATCGGCGGCGCCTACCGCTGGAACAATTCGAACGGATCGTGGACGCCCATCACCGACGGCGCCGGCTTCAACGCGGGCGAGGGTACCTTCCACGGCGTCGAAAGCATCGCCCTGGATCCGTCCAACGACAACAAGGTCTACCTGGCCACGGGCATGTACTCGCACAACTGGGACGGCACCCCGATCAACGGCCGCATCTATGTCTCGGGAGACCGCGGCGCCAGCTGGACGCACTACGACCTGCCGTTCCCGGTGGGCGGCAACGAGGACGCCCGCGCCATCGGCGAACGCATGAAGCTTGATCCCACCAATCCGTCGACGCTGTTCTACGCCTCGCGCACGGCCGGCCTGTGGAAGAGCACGAACTCGGGCCAGACCTGGACCCAGACCGGATTGTCGAGCAAGGTGCTGACGACCGCCGAAATCCAGGGGCTGGGTACGGCTCCGGTGGGCGTCGAGCAGATCATCTTCGACAACTCGAACGTGGGTGGCGGCGCGACGACGTGGATCATGTACGCCGCCATCGCGCCGGAGTACGTGCAGAAGGCGGGCCTGACCTCGACCATGTACAAGTCCACCAACGGCGGCTTCTCGTGGACGCCGGTGTCGGTGCCGTCCAACGTGTCCGGCTACTTCGTCCCGCACATGCTGCGCACCAACGACGGCAATTACTACGTGGTGTTCAACAAGAACGCCGGGCAGGGCGCCCAGGGCCCGGGCTACCTCTACAGGTTCGGCGGCGTGACCAACGGCGAGACCTGGACCCAGCTCTCCACCACCACGCAGGGCGGCTACGGCGGCGTGTCCGTCTACGGCACCGGCGCGACGGCCCGCATCGCGCTGGCCGTGACCGGGACCTGGAGCGCCGGCCAGCCGGTGGTCCAGCTGTCCGACAACGGCGGCGCCACCTGGCGCGAAATCGCGGACGGCATGCAGCATTGGGGCGGAGGGTACAGGGGCTGGGTGGACGACATCGAGATCGATCCGGCCAACAAGGATCACATCATGCACGTCCACGGCGGCGGCGTCTGGGAAACCTGGAACGCGTCGGCGGCCAGCCCGAGCTGGGATGTTCCGCTGAATAACTTCGAGGAAACCGCCACCCTGGAGCTCGTCACGCCGCCGGCCGGCGCGTCGTACAAGTTCGTCAACAGCGCGGGCGATATCGGCACCTGGGTCCAGACCGACCTCGCGGCGACGCCGACCAAGGCGCCCACGAGCGCATGGAGCAATGGCAACGCCGCCGACGTGTTGTGGTCCGATCCGAGCTACATCGTCAGTGCCGGCGTCATCAACGGCACGCCCGCGGTCGCGTTCGGCTCCTGGTCCGGCGACAGCGGCAACACATGGTCGAACTTCGCGACCCTGCCCGCCGGCGCTTCCGCCAACACCGCCGAGTCGGCCAGCATCGTGACCCCGTTCCGCAACAACGCGATCTGGGCGCCCGCCAACTCGGTGCCGTCCTACACCACGAACAATGGCGCGAGCTGGACCTCGACCAACCTGCCGGCGCTGTCCGCCGTCGGTATCAATCGTGGCTACCGCCTGGTGGTCGACCGCAAGAATCCGAACAAGGTCTATGCCTACGATTCGGGCGGCGCTTCCTGGAGCAACCTGCCGGGCAAGGTCTACGTCTCGACCGATGGCGGCCACAACTTCACGCTGAGCCAGGGTTCGGTGTCGGCGAACCTGGCGCCGAACGGCTGGTATGCCACTTCGCTGGCGGTCAATCCGAACGTCGAGGGCGACCTCTGGCTGGCCGACGGCAATGCCGTGTACCACTCGACCAATTCGGGTGCCAGCTGGACCAAGCTGAACGGCTTCGCGACGATAGCGGCCAACGGTTCGACCGGACAGTTGCAGGGCGCCAGCGTCATCGCCCTGGGCAAGGCGCAGACCGGTTCGTCGTACTCGGCCGCGGTCTACGTGGTGGGTGCGATGAATGGCGTGTGGGGTGTCTACCACTCCGACGATGGCGGGGCGACCTGGGCGCGCTTCAACGATGACGCGCATCAGTACGGCGGCATCGGCGTGATGGCGGCCGACTGGAACACCTACGGCCGCATCTACTTCAGCGGTACCGGCCGCGGTCTGGTGTACACCAACTAACCGGCGCGATCGTTAGCGTAACGTGGCTTGAAAAAGGAGTCCCTCGGGGCTAATGCCGTTCAGTTAAAACTGAGCGGCATTTTTATTTTTAAGAGTTGCTGCTGTCCGACGCAAGGAGAGAAGTCTACGAATCGTATTTTACATAATATAAATTATGCGAAGAGTTCGCAATTCATATACCGCGCGTTATTTCCAGGTTGTCTTCTCTTGCCCTAGTCATTACAATAAATATACGTAGGCACCTACCAATCATATGAACAAAATCGACAACCCGCTGACTACCGACTACAACCAGCAACAAGGCGGCGCCAGCATTGGTGCGCGCTTGCGTCGTTTGTCGGAACGCATCGATCGTGACGCTAACCGCGTGTATGCCAGTCTGGGGCTGGAGTTTGAGCAACGCTGGATGGGAACGCTGAATCAGTTGCATTTGAACGGCAACATGTCGGTCAATGAAGTTGCGGCGGCGCTTGGCATTAGTCATCCATCTGTGAGCCAGACTCGCCGCTCCCTGCTTGACGTTGGGCTGATTGCCGAGCATCCGGATCCGGACGACGGGCGTCGGCGCACGCTTGCGCTGACGGCGGCTGGAAAATCCTTGGTCACGCGCTTGTTGCCAGTTTGGGCGGCGCTGGATGTGGCTGCGCTGGCGCTCAATGCGGAGGCCGGCGATCTGGTGTCTGGCCTGACCAGGTTGGATCGGGCGCTGAACCAGCAATCCTTGTTTGAACGCGTCAGCGCGGCATTGGCTGCCGCTCCAACACGCCGAGGCCTGTCATGAAGCCCGCTGTACGCATGCTTGCGCTCGTTCTGTGCGCGTCGGCCGGCATGGCGCGCGGTCAAGCCATCATGCCATGGGGCGTTGATCTGGCGGGCATGGACCGGTCGATCAAGCCTGGTGATGATTTTTTCCGCTACAGCGGCGGTAACTGGATGCGCACCACGCCGATCCCGCCTGATCGCACCAAGTGGAGCACGTTCTACATATTGCGCGCCCGGGCCGAGGCCGAGGTCCAGTCAATTGTCGAGGCGCTGGTGGCCAAGCCACAGGCGCCCGGATCAACCGCCCGGAAAATCGTTGATTTTTACACCGCGTTTCTCGACACGGACGCCATCGAGCGAGCCGGTCTGGCGCCGGTGCGCGATGATTTGGCTGTCATCGCCGCGGCGCGCAGTCACGAGGAGATCGCACGCTTGATGGGACGTCCGGAGCTGCGTGCGGACGGCCCGATGTCGCTCACAGTTTGGCCGGACGCGAAGAATCCGGATCGCTATGGCATCAATATCGTCCAATCCGGCTTGAGTTTGCCGGGCCGCGACGTCTATCTGCAAAGCGATGCAAGGGCAACCGCCACGCGCGCGGCCTACCGTATCTACATCGCGCAGATGCTGAAACAGGTGAATTGGCCCGACGCCGACCGGGCCGCCGACGCGGTGCTGGCCCTGGAAACAGCAATGGCCAGCTGCCACTGGACGGCTGAAAAACGCGCTGACCGCGACCAAACCTATCATCCGCAATCGCGGGCCGGGCTGATCGCCTTCGCGCCCTCCTTCCCTTGGGCCGACATGCTGGACGCGCAGGGCATTCCGCAGCAGAATTTTTTCGTCGTCAAGGAAGACACGGCGATCGTCGCCCTGGCCGAACTGTTCCGCGCGACGCCTGTGGCCGACTGGCGCGCCTACCTCGCCTTCCACTACCTGCAGGGCATGGCCGACCTGCTGCCGCGCGCCGTCGACGAACTGCATTTCGATTTCAATGGCCGCACGTTGTCGGGCCAACAGCAGCAAAGAGTACGCTGGAAACGCGCGACGGTCGCGCTGAATGCCGCGCTGGGCGAAGCCGTCGGCGAATTCTACGTGGCCCGCCATTTCACGCCGCAAGCCAGGGCGCAGGTGGCCGAGCTGGTGGAAAATCTGCGCGCGGCTTATCGCGAACGCATCAAGCAGTTGGATTGGATGACACCGTCCACCAGGCTGGCGGCGCTCGACAAGCTGGATAAACTCCGCGTCAAGATCGGCTACCCGGAACAGTGGCGCGACTATGGCACTTTGGTTGTGCGCGCGGACGACCCTGTGGGCAATCAGAAACGCGCCCGCCTATGGGAATGGCGTCGTCTCACCGCACGCCTGAATCAGCGAGCCGATCGCGACGAATGGGGCATGACGCCGCAAACGGTGAACGCCTATTACAACGCATTCTTCAATGAGATCGTGTTCCCGGCCGCGATACTGCAACCGCCCTACTTCGATCCCAAGGCCGATACGGCCGTCAACTATGGCGGCGTGGGTGGCGTGATCGGCCACGAGATGAGTCACGTCTTCGACGATCAGGGCGCGAAGTCGGACGCCAGCGGCGCGCTGCGTCAATGGTGGCAGGAGGCTGACCTGGCCAATTTCCGCGCCCGCACGGCGCGTCTTGTGCGGCAGTTCGACCAATATGAAGTGCTGCCTGACTTGCGCGTGAACGGCCAGCTCACGTTGGGCGAAAACATCGGCGACAACGGAGGGCTGGCGATCGCCTTCGACGCCTATCAACGCGCGCTGCATGGGCGCCCAGCGCCTGTGCTGGACGGTTTCAGCGGGCCGCAGCGCTTCTTTCTGTCGTGGGCACAGACCTACCGCGAAAATATCCGGGAAGCGCAATTGCGGATCGACCTGCGCACCGATCCACACAGCCCCGCGCAGTATCGTGTCAACGGCGTGGTCCGCAATCTCGATGCCTGGTACGAGGCTTTTGGCATTGTGCCGGACCAGAAGCTCTATCTGGCGCCATCCGATCGTGTACGGATCTGGTAAGCCGGATAGTTATCGTTTCAAGATAGACGCCGCCTGAGGTCGTCCAGCAACCACCGCCCGGCGGGCCCGAGCGTGCGGCGACGCTGATGCGCCGCATAAATCGTTACTCCCTCGCGCGGCGTCGGATCGTGCTCGATACTGAGCGCAACCAGGCTCCCCGCAGCAATCAATCGCGACACCAGATGCTCGGGCATGCGGCACCATCCGAAACCGCCAAGCAGGAAGTCCAGGCGCCGGCCGAGATCCACGAAGCGCCAAAGTTTTACACTCGCAAGCCCAAAGTTTTCACCGCCGGGATTGACAGGATCCGACAGCACAAGCTGGACATAAGGCTCCAGATCGGTCTGTGTCGCCGGACGTCCCAGCGAAGCAAGTGGATGCCCTGCCGCCACCACAGCCTGCATGCCAACATTCAGCAGCGGATAAGCGGCAATGTCGTCTGGGATGGAAGGAAGCAGCAAGCAGATGCCGATGGCGGCCGGGTCACTTCGCAGGCGTCTCAATGAACCGCCCAGACCTTCTGTTGAAAAGCTGACTGGCAGATTTGGAAAAGTCCGGCTCAGCGCGGACAGGCTTTCGATTAATGGCGCAGTAGGCACCAGGGGATCGATCGCAATGACAAGCTCGGGTTCCAAGCCTGAGCGCGTCTCCATTGCCACTGCCTCGAATCGGGCAGCGCTCGCCAATACCAGTCGCGCATGCTCGACCAGAACCCTTCCTGTCTCGGTCAATCTCGGGCGATGGCCAGTGCGGTCAAACAGCAACAGGCCTTGCACATCCTCAAGCGTCCCTATGGCCTGGCTGATAGCCGATTGCACGCGACCAAGTTTTCGACCGGCAGCGGAAAAGCTCCCCGTATCGGCGATCGTTACCAGAACACGTAACTGATCAAGCGTCAGACTTCCAATCAAAATATTTTCTCCATGGCCTCTTCCATCACAACTACCGATGGGTTTCATCACATTTTAATCTCTATCGGGAATAAGTTCGCGGCGATATATTGTGGACACACAAACAGCCTGATCGAAAACTTGCTTCAGGCGTTTCCCTCGGTGCTATTTTTAAGGATTATTGTCATGACCAAGCTATTGGTAGTAGAGACCAGCCCTCGCGGCAAACACTCCGTGTCGCGCAACATGACCCGGCGTTTCGTGCAGGACTGGTTTGCCACCCACCCGGATGGCGAAGTGATCGAGCGCGACCTCATGGATGCCGGACTTCAGTTTGTCAACGCTGCCTGGTTGCAGGCCTACTTCACCCCTGCGGAACAGCATTCTCCCGAGATGGCGAACGAGTTACAGCTCTCGAACGAACTCGTTGCAGAATTGCTGGCCGCCGATCACATTGTCATTGCAACCCCGGTCTACAACTACAATGTGCCGGCGGTGCTCAAGGCGTGGATCGACCATGTCGTTCGCAAGGGATTGACGCTGGGCTTCGATGGACGCGGCCTTGTGACTGGCAAGAAGGCAAGCGTATTGATCGCATCGGGTGGCATCTATACCGAGGGGTCGCCCATCCAGAATCGCGACATCGCAACCCAATATCTGCGCCTCGTACTTGGCGTGATCGGGATCAGCGACGTGACATTCGTTGCCGGTGGCGGGGCCAAGGCGGTTGATTTAGGCGAAGAAACCATGGAACGCTTTGTGGAAAAGCTCGGCGCGCATCTCGAACGGGCTGCGAGCGTTTGATGCTCGACGAGGCAGCCAGCCCATAGGCAGCTGAATTGGTGAAAAACGTAACGCGCTCTGGCCATTTTCTGTCTTGTCAGCCGCCCCGGGGCGTTGCACCATCTTCGCCCACCGGGCATCCGCCTGGAACGGATAAACGAGGATGAGCACCATGCATCAGTTGAATGCGGCCGCAAAATTGTTTCGTCTTGCTTCGCTGGCGTGCCTGCTCGCCAGCGCCCACGCCCGGGCCTACGATCATCCGTTTCAGGACCCCGCCCTGCCGACAGCGCAGCGAATCGACAACATTCTGTCGCTGATGACGGTGGAAGAAAAAATCGCCGCCCTGTCGACCGATTCCAGCGTCAAGCGCCTCGGCATTCCCAGCTTCGGCAGTTCCGAAGGCATCCACGGCGTGGTCAAGCGCGGCAACGCCGACAAAGGCCTGGCGGCGATTCCCACCACCCAGTTCCCGCAGCCGCCGGGCATGGGCGAGACCTGGAATCCGTCGCTGGTGCGCGCGGCCGGCGAAATCCAGGGTACCGAGGGCCGCTACATCACGCAGAATCCCAAGTACAACCAGCCATCGATGATGCTGTGGGGCCCGCAGGCCGACCTGGCGCGCGATCCGCGCTGGGGCCGCACCGAGGAAGTCTATAGCGAGGATCCCTTCCTGGCCGGCACGATGGCCACCGCCTTCGTCAAAGGCCTGCAAGGAGACGATCCCAAATACTGGCGTTCGGCGGCCCTGCTCAAGCATTTCCTCGCCAACAGCAACGAGAATGGACGCGGCAATTCCTCTTCCGACTTTGACGAGCGGCTGTTCTGGGAATACTACGCCATGCCGTTTCGCATGGGCTTCGAGGACGGCGGCGCGCGGGCGCTGATGGCGTCGTACAACGCATGGAACGGCACGCCGATGGCGGTGCATCCGATTCTCAACAGCCTGGTGATCGGCAAATGGAATGCCGAGGTGGTGTCCGGCGACGGCGGCGCGGTCGGCAACCTGGTCAAGCTGTACAAGCGCTATCCCGACCACAAGGCGGCGGTGGTGGCGGCGTTCAAGGCCGGCATCAATCAGTATCTCGACAAATTCAAGGACGAGATGCAGCAGGCGGTGACGGAGGGATTGGTCACCGAGGCTGAACTCGATACCGCGCTGCGGCGCAAATTCCAGGTCACCGTGCGGCTGGGCCTGATCGATCCGCCGGAAGGCAATCCGTACGCGGCCATCAAGGATGGGCCGGAACCGTGGCTGAGCGAGAAGCACCAGGCGCAATCGCTGCAGATCGCGCTGGAATCGGTGGTGCTGTTGAAGAACGCCGGCAACGCGCTGCCGCTGACGAAGGGCAAGCTGAAATCGATCGCCGTCGTCGGCCCGCTGGCCGACAGCGTGCACTGGGACTGGTACGGCGGCCATCCGCCGCATGCGGTCTCGCCGCTGGACGGCATCAAGGCCGCCGCCGGCCCCGGCGTGACGATCAACTACGCGAGCGACAATACCGACGGCGCCGCCGTCAAGGCAGCGCGCGCATCGGACGTGGTGGTGGTCGTCGTCGGCAACGATCCGACCTGCGGACCGAACATGGCGCACGACTGGACCGATGCCGGCACCAAGCCCTGCGCCGATCCCGGCGATGGCCGCGAGGGACGCGACCGCGAAACCCTGGCGCTCCAGCAGGAGCAACTGGTCAAGCTGGTGCATGCGGCCAATCCCAACACTGTGATGGTGCTGGTGTCGAGCTTCCCGTACACGATCAACTGGTCGCAAAAGAACGTGCCGGCCATCGTGCATCTGGCGCATTCATCGCAGGACGAAGGGACCGCCCTCGCCCGCGTATTGTTTGGCGACTACAATCCGGGCGGCCACCTGGTCAGCACCTGGCCGGCCTCCATGCAGCAGTTGCCGCCGATGATGGACTACGACATTCGCCACGGGCGCACGTATATGTACTTCAAGGGGAAACCGCTGTATCCCTTCGGGCATGGCCTGAGCTACACCAGCTTCAAGTACGGCAAGCTGCGCACCAGCAGCCCTTACCTGGATGCCCAAGGCGCGCTCACCGTCGACGTCGACGTCACCAACACCGGCAAGCGCGCCGGCGACACGGTGATACAGCTGTACGTCAGCCATCCGAAGTCCAAGGTGGCGCGGCCGCTGCGCGCGCTGGCCGGCTTCGAGCGCGTCAGCCTGCCGCCGGGCGCCAGCAAAACCGTGCACATTCCGCTCAAGGCCAGCCAGCTGGCTTACTGGGACGCCGGCCGTGGCGCCGCCGCCATCGAGGCCGGACCGCTCAAGCTGATGATCGGCGAGTCGTCGTCGAATATCAAGCTGAGCAAGGAACTGCAGGTTCGATAATGGGCGTGCGCCGGCCCGGCCGGCCCTCCTGGCGTTATCGGCGCACGCTGTCTTGGTCGTCGTCATACAAAGAGCTGCCCTCGCTGCCCGGCCTGAGGATAGAGGTATCGTAGCTGGTGCCGGACGAGAAGCTGCTTATGCTGGACGCGTCATCATCGCGGGCCGTCGGCTCTTCCGCTCCGAACTTGTCCATCAGCTCTTGATCATGCCTGGCGGTGACCTTGGGCAGCTGCCCCTGAAGTGCCGCATTCCTCGAATCAATTCCGTACTGCGCCTTGAAGCGCTTGGCATCGTGCCGGACGACAGTACGGCGGGCCTCGTTCCGCGTCGCGGTATCCGCCGAGTCCATCGCGGGCGCATGGATACGCATCTTGTGCTCATGGTAGGACGCCTTGAGCGAAGGCACAACGTTGCGGATGCCAAAAACCATCGAGGTCAGCTTGCGGCGCTTGCCCATGATGTCTTCGTTATCGGCAAAATAGTCGCTGGCTTTGCGCGCCGCCCAGCCAGTCTTGGCCGGTGCCACGCCGGCCAGCTTGCGGGTCGGCCGATAGCCTTGATCCGTCAATTTTTCCAGGACAGCATCCGATCGCCGCGCATCCACCTCGGCAAACTTCCGGCCCAAGGCGACGTTGCCGCGCAAGGCGGCGGCATTGAGCGTGCGCATATCGCTGGCCCTGTCGGCCCGCCGCTGGAAGGTGGTATGCGCCTCGCCGTCGCGCTGGCTGATGCTGGCCGCCGCCTTGTAAATGCCTTGTTTGGCGTACAGCGTGGCATTGCGCAGGCCCACCGCGCCATACTGAACGGTGCGCTGCAAAGCCTTGTTCACGCCGGTCACGCCATGGTCCGACTGCAGGCTGGTGGTCTGGGCGATGGTCCGCGCCAGCAGCGGCGGCTTGTCGTAGCCGGCACGCACCCGATGACCATCCGGGCTGCTGAGAAATACCGCGTCCGGCCTGGGCAGCGCCACCTTCGCCAGGCCGGACGATGGTTGATATCCGTCTTCCTGAAGATAATCCTTCATGGTGCTGTTCGCGTCCTTGATCCGTGCCTGCATCTGCTGGTGGCTGCCTGCGTTATTGATGTCTTGTTTCATCCGCAGCCGATCCTGCTTGAACTCCGCCCTGGACAAGGCAATATCGTTGCGCAGGCTGCTCTCGGTGGAGGACACGCGTCGCGCCAGGCGGCTGTCGTTGATCTTCTGCCGCTGGTTCAGGTCGAACCGGCGCACGCTCTGGATGGCCTGCCCCATCCCCCGCACGTACTTGTTGCTGCTCGATAGCATCCGACTCGACAGCTGATTGCTCAGCGTTGGCGTGAACGTCGCGCGCTGCGCGGTCTTGGTTTGCGTGTCGTCCATGGGATGGTGGTAATAACCAGGTCCTTGTACACCGATAGTCATGTTGATTCTCCTTGCCCTGTTGCCGGCCTTATGCGGCGGCGTCCAGGAAATAGTGTGAGCGCCATGCGCCGGCCTGGCCGGACAAATTGGCGAATAAGCCCATGAGCTGCTCCGGCGCGACTTCGTCGACCCGGTATTGATACGCCAGCGTCACCTTCTTGCTGGGCGACAGCATGAAGGCCGGCGCGTTGCTGCCGTAGACAATCATGTTCGCTTCCAACAGCGCCTGATAGGCATCGAGCAGGCGGTCCTGCGGCGGCGTGCCGAAGTCGCAGTACACCATCACGTGGTCGGGACTGTTTTCTTCATCGTAAGCCAGATAGAAGTCGACACCGTCGACCTCCACCGCGTTGCCTTCGATGAGTTTTTCCGGTTGCGGCAGTTTGGCCAGGCGGCAGAAGCCGGTCGCCAGCTGGATATATCGTTCCTTGGACACGCGCATGCTCCTTCAATGGATGGTCGGGGGTCTCCATGAGTAGCGGCCCGCGCCGCGCGGTTCCACCGCCATCGCGTCAAAAAAATCCGGAACTACCTTTGCCGCCGGCGCTACTCAGCTTCAGACGGTGCCGCAGCATGCTCACGATGACCATGCCAGTACCGTCGGTTCGCTGATCCGACCATGCGTCGATGACGCTGCGAACCACCCAGCAACGGCACCACGTTGGTGCCGTTCATCCGAACAACACCATATTTCGTAGACTGAGAATAAATATCATGGCAATCGTCAACCGCAGCCCTTCCCCCGACATCCACGCAATGGACGTCGTTCAAGACACGGCAACCACGTCCGCCGCCAAGCACGACCGTTCCGCTACGCCGGAAGCCACAACCAGCACCGCCACGCCGCCGACCCAATCCGCCCTCAAGCGCCAGCGCCTGTCGTCGCCGGTCGGACAAGCCGAGGCCGAAACTTCGCAGGCCGCCGTCAAATGGCCGGCGGGCGAATTCCAATCCGCCCCATTCGTGGCGGCCGGCGCACAGACGCGGCGTGCACAGACCGCGCAGACCAATCACGCGGCGCAAACGGCGCCCCTGTCCACCAGCGGCCTGCCGCTGCCGCCGCTGAATCCGCAGTCCGTCGGCCGCTATTTCAAGCAGCCGGCCGGTAACTGGACCGTCGACCGCGGCCAGCTGGCCGATGTCGTTGCCCGCAATCTGACCAAGCTCGCCACCACAGCCCCGGAAAACCGGACCCAGCTGCACCTGGAGATCACGCTGCACTGGCACTGCCTGAGCGAGGCGGAACAGTGCAAGGTGCTTGAATCGCTGGGCACCGACCGCTCCAGCCTGCTGGGCAAAACCGCGCAGCCGGCGACATCCGAACAGGCGCGCACTCCGGTTCGCGACTGGCTGGAACACACCCTGGCCTTCATGCCGTCGGACCGCGCCAGCAGGCTGCTCAACGCCAGCAGCTCGGCGGTGCAGCGCAAACTGGAGACGCCGTTCAAGGCCAACACCGACCCGGCCGTCAAGCAAGCCATTTCGGAGCGCTTCACCGACCTGCGCATGACCATGCCGCTGGACCATATGTACGACTACACCGGCTTCTATTGGGACAACAACCGCAAGGTCGGCGAACTGCCGCCCGAGGTGGCCAAGAACCTGAAGGTCTGCGTCGTCGGCGGCGGGCCAGCCGGCATCTTCGCGGCCGACTGCCTGAACCGCATCGGCGTCAAGCCTGTCGTGCTGGAACAGGCCGACAAGATCGGCGGCCGCATCGCTTCCGAAACCTTGCAAGGCAAGGATGGCAGCACCACGCCGACCCGTTTGCATCCAGGCGGCATGCGCTTCCACACCACCCGCGGCAACGTGTACTGGAGCTTCGCCAAGCACTACAACCTGGACAACGTACCGTTCCCGAATCCGAGCTCGGTGCCGACTTCCTACCTGATCGGCAACGAGGTGCATGAAGCCGAGCCAGGCAAAACGCCGACCAATCCCGTCATGGCCAAGATCGCGCAGGATCTCGAACTGGCGCTGAATACGTCCCTGCTGAAGCCGATTCGCGATGCCCGCGACGCAGGCGACATCGCCACCTTCCGCCGCCTGTGCGACGAGGCCAAGAAGAAATTCGACCCGCTCAATTTCGAGAGCGGCATCAAGCAGTTGTTGAAGGAAAGCGGCGTCGAATGGAATGAGGAAGAGCAGAAAACCTTCGGTTCCGTGGGCATCGGCGTGGGCGGCTACAAGGGTTACTATAAAGTCGGTTTCCTGGAGGAGTTGCGCTTCCTGGTCGACGAACGCCTGGAACACCACGTCGGCCTGCTGCAGGGCGCCGACGAGCCGCTGCGCCGCGTGGTCGCCGACGCTGACGGTGTCGAGAATGGCTCGCTGGAAGATCAAGGCGCCATCAAGGTGAACACCGAAGTGACGAAAATCGCCAAGAAGGACGACAAGTATCACGTGACCTACACCGACCCGACGTCCAAGGAACCGAAGACCGAGGTCTACGATGAACTGTTCTTCGCCGGCGGTCCGCACGCCGCCAAGGAACTCAAGCTCACCAGCGAGATCGAAGGCCCCGGTGCGCTGATGTCGCCCGAACTGGCGCACGCCATCAATTCGGCCAACCTGGTCGGCGCGACCAAGATGGCGATCAAGATTCCGAACAGCGAGATCGCGGGCCTGGAGCTGCCCGGCAACCTGCAGGGCGACAAGCTGTTCCAGCAGTCGTACTTCCTCAAACCTGCGCCGGGTGGCAGCCACCACGTGCTGTACACCAGCTACACCCTGGGCACCAACTCCGACAAGGTGCTGGGCCAGAGCGCCGAGGACCAGCTGAAGACCTATATTGCGACCCTGCGCGAATCGGCCGGACAGAACCCCGACGATCCGGCCCACAAGAAACTGGCCAACCTGGCGACGCTGGTGGAGAACAACATGGAAAATGTCATGTACACCCACTGGAGCGAGAAGAAGCACTTCGGCGGCGCCTTCAAGATGGACGCGCCGAATGACCTGGACAACACCCGCGCGCTGTTCAGCGAGCCGTTCAAGGGCAACGACGGTGCGATCTTCATCGGCGAGGAGCATACCGCCGAAGGCGGCTTCGCCAGCGGCGCGGTGGCCTCCGCCATCCACGGGGTGCAGCAGATGATACTGCGCCACGACGGCAAGCTGCCGCCGAACTCCCCGCTGAAGCAGGAGGTGCTGTAAGCCGCGGCCCGGTATTTCTGCGACATTGACGCAACATTGATTTATACAATTTACTTGACACAGCGTTTGCTTTAGCCCGATACTAAATTCACACCGGATTTCCCATATCGCGAAATCCAGGTGGCAGCGGCAGCCAAGTCCAGCATCATTGGCCGCCGGCAAGACAGAATTTACGGTTGTGGCAGCAGTAACGCTGCTTTAAATACCGGGCTATAAAGCCCCCGATTTGCGCCTAGGCGCATCGGGGGCTTTTTTTTTGCGTTTTTATTTCGCGTTAAGGGTGGCTATGGCAGCGCATATACCAAGTGCCGGATCGGTGAAGATCGCGTGCATACAAATGGAGCCGCACGTCGGCGACGTCGCAGGAAACCGGGCGGCCGCCGCGCGGTTCATCGAAGCTGCCGCGCGCCAGGGCGCACGGCTGATCGTACTGCCGGAGCTGTGCAATTCCGGCTATGTGTTCCGCAGCCGGGAAGAGGCGCTGGCCCTGGCGGAAGACATTCCCGCCGGCCCCACCTGCCTGGAGTGGAGCGCCCTCGCCCGCCGGCTCGAGGTCTATATCGTGGCCGGCATCGCCGAGCGCGAAGGCACCGTCCTGTACAACACCGCCGTCGTCATCGGGCCCGACGGCTACATCGGCAAATACCGCAAGCTCCACCTGTGGAACGAGGAAAACATCTACTTCACGCCCGGCAATCTCGGCGTACCGGTGTTCGATATGCCGTTCGGCCGGGTCGGCGTCGCGGTCTGCTACGACGGCTGGTTCCCGGAAGTGTATCGGCTGGGGGCGCTGCAGGGCGCCGACCTGATCTGCGTGCCCACCAACTGGGTGCCGATGCCGGACCAGCCGCCCGGGCAGCATCCGATGGCGGTCACGCTGACCATGGCGTCGGCCCATTCGAACGCCTTGTTCATCGCCTGCGCCGACCGCGTCGGCGTCGAGCGCGACCAGGCCTTCATCGGCCGCAGCGTGATCGTCAACTGCGGCGGCTGGCCCGTGGCCGGGCCGGCCAGCCAGGACAACGAAGCCATCATCTATGCGGATCTGGACCTGTCCGAGGCGCGCAGCAAGCGGCGCCTGAATGAATTTAATCAGTTGCTCAGCGACCGCCGCGGCGATGTCTACGGCGATTACGAGGCGCTGACGAAATAACCGGGCGATGACGATCGCCCCGGCAGTAACCGGCGGCACGTGCTAAGGCGCGGGCAAGTGCAACCGGAATAAGCGGGACCATGACACTGGGATTTTTTCATATTAAAAGAGGGATAAGAGCAATGAAAAGCTTCGTAAGACTAGGATGTACCGGGGGCTGCACCGCGCTGGCGCTGGCGGCGCTGATGACACAGGTACACGCGCAGAGCAACGTCACTTTCTACGGCAACCTGGACACCGCCATCGGCAAATCCAGCGACACGCCGCTGACCATGGGGCCGGGGTATTTCAACTGGCTGGGCCTGGCGGGGACGGAAGACCTGGGCGGCGGCCTGAAGGCCGTGTTCAACCTGCAGATGCGGTTCAACCCCGACACCGGCGGCCTGTCCAATCCGGGCACCTTCTGGCAAGGCGAGTCGACGGTCGGCTTGAAGAGCGAGTCGCTCGGCACGCTGCGCCTGGGCCGCGCCATGTCGGCCGCTTGGCAATCGCTGTGGCGTCTGGAGCCATGGGGAAACGGCGCCACCTTCGCCACCCTGTCGGGCTATCAGACCGGCAGCTACAGCGCCGACGGCACCAACGACGTGGCGCTGAACTATGCCACCTTCGCCCGCATCAACAACGCCGTGTTCTACGACACGCCCAGCTGGAACGGCGCCAACATCACCGTTTCCGGCGAGGCGGAACTGGCGCCGGGCGCCCGCAAGCGCAACAAGGGCGCGGCGTTCAACTACGAGAGCGGCCCGGTGCTGGCCGTGGTGTCCTACGAGAAGAACCATGAGGACGATTCGATCGCCTACGCCGGCGGCACGTATACCGTCGAGAGCCTGAAAGTGTTCGCCAGCTATGCGCACACCAAGGTGCTCAACCTCAAGGCGGAGAACCTCTACCTGCTGGCCGCCACCTACGGCTTGAACGCGCACGACTCGCTGCGCGGCGGCTACGGCGGCAACAAGGGACTGGGCAGTCACAAGGTCAGCTTCGGCTACGTGCACGCGTTCTCGAAACGCACCAGCGTCTACGCCGATACCTGGACCGAACACCTGCGCGACAATGTGCACGGTTACGCGCTCGGCATCAGCCATTCGTTCTGAACATATTTGGGGAGCAAAAAAAATGCATAAGATAATCCAATTGAATGCGATGGCACTGGCCATCCTGTGCGCCGGCGCCACGATGGCGGCCGAGCCGATCAAGATCGGCGTGCCGATCGGTTTGTCCGGCGCCAACAGCGTGGTGGCGCCCGGCGTGGTGCAGTCGGCGCAGCTGGCGGTCGACGAGATCAACGCCGGCGGCGGCGTGCTGGGCCGCAAGCTGCAGCTGGAAATCGCCGACGACGGCTCGGGCGCCGTGGGCGCGCAAAAAGCCTTCGACTCGCTGGTGTTCCGCAAGAAGGTGGACGTGATCATCTCGATGGAAACCAGCGCCGCCCGCAACGCCGGCCTGCCCATCGTCAACAAGGGCAAGATCCCGTACATCTACACCTCGTTCTACGAAGGCCGCTCGTGCAGCCCATGGCTGTTCGTCAACGCCTGGGTGCCGGAACAGCAGGTGCCGCCCATCGTCCGCTACTTCATGCGCGACAAGAAGGCGCAGACCTTCTTCCTGGTCGGCAGCGACTACTCGTTCGGCCGCGGCATGCTGGAGTTCACCCGCAAGTTCATCGAAAGCCAGGGCGGCAAGGTGGTGGGCGAAGAGTACCTGCCGATGGACGGCACCGACTGGACCGCGGTGCTGAGCAAGCTGCGCGCCAGCAAGGCCGATGCGCTGATCACCTCGACCGCCGGCGGCGCGCCCAACGTGTCGCTGACCAAGCAGCTGCGCGCCACCGGCCTCAATCCGCTGTACGGCAACCTGGCGGTGGACGAAGGCACGGCCAAGAGCATGGGCGCCGACGGCCAGGGCCTGTATATTTCAGCGTCGTACGTGACCGGCATCGACAATCCGCAGAACAAGAAGTACCTGGCTGACATCGCGAAGAAATTCGGCGCCGACCTGAAGGTGCCGAACGATCTGTCGGTGCCGCAGTACGAAGCCATTTACCTGTACAAGGCGGCCGTCGAGAAGGCCGGCGGCACCGATCCGGCCAAGGTCAGGCTGGCGCTGGCCGAGGTGTCGCACGACGGCCCGCGCGGCCATGTGCAGATGTCCAAGCAGCACCATACGCCGCTGAAAATGTACCTGGGCCAGGTGCAGGCGGACGGCAGCGTCAAGGTGGTGCAGGACTTCAATAACATCGGCCCCGGGGAGCAATGTCCGGCAAACTAGGGCACCCGGCGTAAGTTGACAAGGAGCCGGGCCCCGCGCCCGGTTCCTGACGCAGAAAGTAAAACGAGGAGATGAAATGTCGTTGTTTTTGGATGTGATAAGTTCGGCCGCCATCCTGTATCTGGTGGCGGCGGGACTGCTGATGATCTTCGGTGTCATGAAGATCATCAACTTCGCGCATGGTGCGTTCCTGACCATAGGCGCCTACGCCAGCCTGGTGGTCACCCAGCTGGGGCTGAACCCGTGGATCGCGCTGCCGGTGGCGATGGCGACGGGCTGGATCTGCGGCATGGCGATCGAGTACTTCATCGTGCGCCCGCTGTATGCGCGTCCGCTGGACGCGATCCTGGCCACCTGGGGCCTGGGCATCGTCATCGCGCAGCTGATCACGCTGAGCTTTGGGCGCGAGGCGCAATTCGCCACCAGCCCGGTGTCCGGACCGATGTCGGTGTTCGGCACCGAATATTCCGCCTACCGCATCGTGCTGATCGGCCTGGCCGCCGCACTGGCGCTGGCCTTGAGCGTGCTGCTGACCAAGACCCGCTTCGGACTGGTCACGCGCGCCGTCATCATGAACGAGGAGCTGGCGCGCGGCCTCGGCATTCATTCGGGCCGGGTGCGCTTCTTCACCTTCAGCCTGGGCGCGGGCCTGGGCTGCCTGGCCGGCACCCTGATCACGCCGCTGTCCAGCGTCGATCCCAACATGGGGATACCATGGCTGATCAATGCCTTCATGCTGGTCATGGTGGCCGGCTCGTCCATGTTCGGCCTGGTCGCGGCCGCCGCGCTGTTCGGCGGCATCCAGGTGTTGTTGAGTACATTTGTCAGTCCGGTGCTGGGCGGTATCGCCATCGTGCTGTTGTCGGCGATCACGCTGCGCATTCGTCCGAAGGGGTTTTCTCATGATTAAGACATCAACCAAGGCCTCCAGCAAATCGCTGAAGCCGGTGTTCGGCGTCACGCTGGCGGCGCTGCTGATGGTGGCGCTGATGCCGTCGCTGCTCGACACCTATCTGCTCAACATCGTCATCCGCGCCTGCTGCTTCGCCATGGTGGCGCTGACCGTCGACATCCTGTGGGGCTACACCGGCATCCTGACGTTCGGCCAGTCGGCCTTCTTCGGCATCGGCGCCTACGCCGCCGGCCTGGTGTTCACCCATATGGGCTTCGGCGCCGGACCGGCCTGGCTGGCGCTGGGCATCGCCCTGGCCGGCGCCGCGCTGGTGTCGCTGCTGGTCGGCTGGCTGTCGTTCTACCAGGGCGCCACGCCCTTGTACGCGTCGGTCATCTCGCTGGTGCTGCCCATCGTCATGACGCAGTTGCTGTTCTCGGGCGGCACCTTCACCGGCTCGAGTTCCGGCCTGACCGGCTACACCACGATCGACCTGTCGCTGGACGCCTGGTTCTGGATCACCGGCGGCGCGCTGGTACTGCTGACCTGCGCCGCCTGGATTTTCGTCCACAGCGACGCCGGCAAGGTGCTGGTCGGCATCCGCGACAATGAATCGCGCTGCGAATACCTCGGCATCAATCCCTCGCTGGTCAAGATCGCCCTGCTGGTGGTCACCGCGCTGGTCGCCAGCGTGGCCGGCTTCGGCTACGCCTCGTTCAGCGGCGTGGTGGCGCCGGAACTGTCCGGCTTTGTGTTCGGCACCGAGATCATCATCTGGGTGGCGCTGGGCGGCCGCGGCACGCTGCTGGGCCCGGTGCTTGGCGCGATCCTGATCGAGACCGCCAGCGCCTACCTGAGCGGCAGCCTGCCCTTCCTGTGGAAACTGCTGGTCGGCATCGCCTTCGTGCTGGTCATCATCCTGCTGCCGCAGGGGCTGATGCCGCTGGCGCTCAAGCTGCGCCGCTTCCTGCCGCGGCGCGCGCGCACCGCCGGCCCGGCCCCGGTGCCGACGCTGACGGCGGCGCCCGACCGCCGCAGCGGCATCGACCGCATCGACCGCACCATTCCCGCCATGGAGCTGGCCGGCGTGGCCAAGCACTTCGGCAGCCTGAAGGTGCTGGAGGGCATAGACCTGACCGCCTATCCCGGCGAACTGGTCAGCCTGGTCGGCCCCAACGGCGCCGGCAAGACCACGCTGATGCGCTGCATGAGCGACGGCGCCGAGCGCAGCGCGGGCGACATCCGCATCGACCGCCACGACCTGCGGCAGCTGCCGCCGAGCCGCTGCGTCGGCTTCGGCATCGGCAGGAAATTCCAGACCGCGAACGTGTTCGAATCGCTGACCGTGGCCGAGTGCCTGCGCATCGCCCGCGCGCGCATCGAGACGCCGTCGCTGGTACGCGAGCGCAACAGCCTGTCGCTGCCGCCGTACGCGCTGGCGGTGCTGCGCGCCACCGAGCTGGACACCAAGCTCGACCGGGTATGCCGCAACCTGTCGCACGGCGAGCAGCAGGCGCTGGAGCTGGCGATGGTGCTGGCGCTGGAGCCGCGCGTGATCCTGCTGGACGAGCCGACCGCCGGGCTGACCAAGGCCGAGCGCACCAAGATCGGCCACATCCTGATCGAGCTGTCCAGGGACTACGGCCTGTGCTGCCTGCTGGTCGAGCACGACCTCGATTTTGTCCGCGAAATCTCGTCGCGCGTGGTCGTGCTGCACCAGGGGAAGATCGTCATGCAGGGCACGGTCGACGAGGTGGTGGCGTCCGAGCTGGTGCAGTCGGTGTACGCCGGCCACGCCGCCCCGGCGGCCGAACACAACAACGCCACACAGGAGAGCATGGCATGAGCGACGCGGCATTGGCATTACACGACATTTCCAGCGGCTACAAGGACGCCATCGTGGTCCGCAACGTGAGCCTGTCGATCCGTCCGGGCGAGATCGTCGCGCTGGTCGGCAAGAACGGCATGGGCAAGACCACGCTGCTGAAATCGATCATGGGCTACCTGCCCAAGCGCGGCGGCTCGGTGACCCTGTTCGGCAAGGATGTGACGCGGCAGCCGGCGCACCGCGTGGCCCGCGCGCAGATCGCCTACGCGCCGCAATCGCGTTCGCTGTTCCACGACTTGAACGTGCGCGACAACCTGCGGCTGGGGCTGGCCAAGGACAGCCTGTTCGACCAGCGCTTTGCGGAGGTCGAGCACCTGTTCCCCTTCCTCAAGGGGCGCATGGCGCAGCGCGCCGGCACGCTGTCGGGCGGCGAGCAGAAAATGCTGCTGATCGCCCGCGCGCTGATGGTGCGGCCGGCGCTGATCCTGATCGACGAAGTCACCGAGGGCATGCAGCCGTCGGTGATCGACCGGGTCGCGGCGGCGCTGCTGCACCAGCGCGCCACGCACGGCACGGCGATCCTGTTCGTCGAGCAGAACGTGCAGTTCGCCACCACGGTGGCGGACCGCTACGCGCTGCTGAAGCTGGGCGAGATCGTGCAGACCGGCGACACGCGCGGCGCCGACGCCCAGCGCGACATCATGCGACACTTGAGCGTCTAGGAGGACCACCATGAACATGCTCCACGGCGCGCAGCTCGCGCGCCAGATCGAACTGGGCGAGATCAGCCGCCACGACGTCATGGCCGGCGCCATCGGCCGCATCGCCGCGCACGACGCCGAGACCCAGGCCTTCGTCGCCGTGCTCGAACCGACGGCGGCGCTGGCGCTGGCCGGGCAGGCGCGCGGCCCGCTGGCCGGGCTGCCGGTGGCGGTCAAGGATATCTTCGACACCGCCGCGCTGCCCACGGCCTACGGCTCGCCCATCTACGGCGAGCACCGGCCGGCCGCCGACGCCGCGATCGTGTCGCTGATACGCCGCGCCGGCGGCGTGGTGGTCGGCAAGACGGTCACCAGCGAGTTCGCCTACATGGCGCCGACCCCGACCAGGAACCCGGCCGACCCGCGCCGCACGGCGGGCGGATCGTCCTCCGGCTCGGCGGCGGCGGTGGCGGCCGGCATGGTGCCGTTCGCCGTCGGCACGCAGACCGGCGGCTCCACCATCCGGCCGGCGTCGTTCTGCGGCATCGCCGGCTACAAGCCGACCTACGACCTGTTCCCCACGCCGGGCATGAAGTGTTTCTCGTGGTCGCTGGACACGGTCGGCCTGTTCGCGGCCGGCGTGGCCGATGTGGCCTGGTTCGCCGAAACGCTGATCGGCCGGCCGCTGCGGACCGACGCGGCGGCGGACGACCTGCGCGGGCTGGTGGTCGGCGTGCCGGCGGCCTATCCGTGGGAGGCGCCGTCGGCCGGCGCCGCCGCGGCGGTGCGCCGGGCGGCCGACGCCATCACGGCGCGCGGCGGCAGCGTGCGGGCCATCGCGCTGCCGTCGTGGTTCGACGCGCTGTATGCGGCCCATGCCACGCTGCAGCAATACGAGGCCAGCCAGTCGCTGGCGTTTGAATTCGACCTGCACGCGGCGCGCTTGTCGACGATGCTGCGCGATTTCCTGCGCGGCGCGGCCCACGTCACGCCCGCGCAGTACGACGCCACGCGCCAGCTGATCGCCGCCGCCCGCCAGCGGACCGCCGAGCTGTTCGACGGCGTCGACGTGCTGATGACGCCCAGCGCGCCGGGCGAAGCGCCGCTCGGCTGGGCCTCCACCGGCGAGCCGACCTTCAACAAGGTGTGGACGCTGCTCGGCACGCCCTGCGTCAGCGTGCCGGGCCTGAGCGGCGCCGAAGGCTGCCCGATGGGAATACAGATCATCGGCCAGCCGTGGCAGGACCGGCGCTGCCTGGCGGCCGCCGAACAGGTGGAGGCGGCGATACGGGCCGCCCTGCCCCGGCGCGGCCCATGAACGGCCTTGCGCGACGTTTGTTCCATACCGTACCATGAGCAGCACCACCAGTGAGCGATCGATATGACGGCTATCCATAGCGCAGCAGAGCAAGGCAACGAGACTTGGCGGGTCGGGATCCTGTTTTCCCGTTCCGGGGTGACCGCGGTCACCGAATCCGAACACTTCTTCGGCACCGTGCTGGCCATCGAGGAAATCAACGCGCGCGGCGGCGTGCGCGGCCGCCTGCTCGATCCGGTGGTGTTCGATCCCCAGGGCGACCTGGGCGCCTACCGCAGGCTGGCCAGCCAGATGCTGTCGCGCGAGGGCGTGAACGTGATTTTCGGCTGCTCGACCTCGTCCAGCCGCAAGGCGGTGCTGCCCGAGCTGGAGCGCAAGAACGGCCTGCTGTGGTACTGCTCGCTGTACGAGGGCTTCGAGTACTCGCCCAACGTAGTCTACACCGGCGCGGTGCCGAACCAGAACAGCCTGCAGCTGGCGGCCTATCTGCTGAAGAACTGCGGCAAGCGCATGTACCTGATCGGCTCGGACTACATCTATCCGCGCGAATCGAACCGCATCATGCGCGACTTCTTCGAGCGGCACGGCGGCGAGATCGTCGATGAGATCTACCTGCCCTTCGACGTGCGCCACGAGGAGATCGAGGCGGCCGTCTACGACATTTACCGCGACCGCCCGGAAGCGGTGTTTTCCACCGTGATCGGGCGTCCGGCGCGCGATTTCTACCGCGTGCTGCACGACGCCGGACGCGCCGAAAAGCGGCTGCCGGTGGCCAGCCTGACCTTGGGCGAGACCGAATTGAAACTGATCGGGCCGCAATACTGCGCCGGCCACATCGTCTCGGCGACCTATTTCAGCTCGCTGCCGTCGGAACAGAACCAGCGCTTCCTGGCCTCCTACCGGCGCCGTTTCGGCGCCGACGCCACCGTCAGCGCCTGGGGCCAGGCGGCCTACAACCAGGTGTATCTGTTTGCCGGCGCGCTGGAGCGGGCCGGCTCGATGGACACGCAAAAACTGGTCGACGCGGTGTTCGACGAGCGCTTCGACGCGCCGGAGGGCGCGATCGCGGTCGATCCCGAAAACCACCACGTCTGGCTGCAGCCCAAGATCGGCGTGGCCCGCGACGACGGCGCTTTCGACGTCGTCTGGCAGGCGGCGGAACCGGTCAAGCCCGACCCCTATCTGACCACATACGAGTTTTCCGAATTCTGGCTAAAGTAGGAACCTGAGATGAGCAGACTCTTTGATGATTTGCGCCATTTGCGCGTGGCCGTGATTCATCCGCCGGGCGAAGACCGCGACATTCTGCAAGGCCAGCTCAAGCGCATCGGTTGCCAGGTGCGCTGGATCTGGCCGTTTTGCCTGACGCGACCGCCCGACACCGACGTCATTTTCTTCCTGGTCGACCGCGAGCAGACCGCCACCGCCGACTGGTGCCTGACCGAGACCGAGGCCGTGCTGATCGCGCTGATCGACTATGAGAATCCCACGGTGCTCGGCGCGCTGCTCGAAACCAACGCCAGCGCCGTCATCACCAAGCCGTTCCGCTCGTTCGGCATCCTGAGCACGCTGGTGCTGGCGCGCTCGTCCAACGACTACAAGAAACGGCTGAACAACAAGGTCAAGCGGCTCGAGGATACGCTGCGCTCGCGCAGGGAGATCGAGAAGGCCGTCAACATCCTGGTCGAGCGCAAGCGGGTCAGCAGCAGCGAAGCCTACGAGACCATCCGCCGGCAGGCGACGGCGCAACGCATACCGGTGGTGCAGGTGGCGACGGAACTGATCCGCGCCACCGAAGCCTTCGACAAGATGGGCCTGTAGCGCGGGCCCGCGGCTACAGGAAGAAATATTTATCGAATGATATTGACATGATAGTTCATAGATTTTATATTCCTCCATGGAACCGTTTCCACCAAACGCTTGAACCAGCCGGACCTCGACAGGTATTCACGGTGAAGGCCCGGAGCGGGCCATGCTGAACCAGCTATCGCTTGCTGTTCAACATTTCATGCAGCTCCATGCGGTTGTACGCCACCCGCAGGGCGTCGCGCGTACCCACGGTTTTTTTCTGCACCAGCTGCACCAGGATCTCGTTGAGATTCCTCGACATATTGTCTTCCTTGCGCTTCATGAAGTCGGCAATCATGTGCAGCTTGTCCGGATCGGCGATATAGGGGGCGATCTGCTGGTTGTTGTTGAACACCATCTCGCTGGCCATCACGTGGCTGCTGCCGTCCTCGGAGGGCAGCAGGCTTTGAAAGATCACGCCGACCAGCGAGTCGGCCAGGGCTGCGGCGCGCTGGTTGCGCTGGTCCTGGGGAAAAAAGCTGAGCAGCTTGGTGATCGCGCGCACCGCGCTGCTGGTATGCAGCGTGGCCAGCACCAGGTGGCCCGATTCGCCCGCGTGCAGCACCGTGTCGGCGGTATCGAAATCGCGGATTTCACCCACCATCAGCACGTCCGGCTTCTGGCGCAGGGCCTCGCGCAGGCCGCTGGAAAAGCTGGCGGTGTCGGTCGGGACTTCTTTTTGCGAAATGATCGACTGCTTGCGGTGCAGTTCATACTCGATCGGTTCTTCTATGGTGACGATATGGCCCTGACGCGTCGTGTTGATGTAATCAAGCATGGACGCGATGGTGGTGGTCTTGCCGGCCCCGGTCGGACCGGTCACCAGGATGATGCCCTTGGTCGCCTCCAGGATGGTCTTGACGTAGGACGGCAAGCCGGTCTGCTCCAGCGCGATCGGCTCCAGCGGAAAGCGCCGGATCGACACCGCCACCCGGTTGCCGCGCGACATACGGTAGATATTGCAGCGCAAACGCCATTGTTCCAGCACATACGGATGATCGAGCGCCTTGTCGATGATCTTGTCTTCCCAATCCTCGTCGATGGCCCTCAGCAGCGGCGTCATCTCCGCCAGCGTCACCGGATTTTCATCGACGGCGAGCCAGCCGCGCGGCCCCTTCACCATGATCGGTTGATCCTGTTCGATGTGGATATCGGAAAAAATCCGTTTCGCGTTCACCAGTGCCAGCAGTTCCTGCTGAAGATTACGCGCCGTGTGATTGGACATGCTGTCACCTAAATATGAAGTCAGGCCAGTATACCGTGATCGGCATACACCAATGCTCAAGAATATTCACTTTCTTATATGATGCGCAACCGTCTTCGACAAAAACCGCTATCCTAACGCCATCCTGTTTGACATCGATAACATGAAAATAGCGTGCTACATCCGCAACCCGACCGTGTACGAGCAAGTGCGCGGCACTCTGGTCCGCGCCGGCTTCGAATCGATCCAGTTCGATTCCGAGAACGCGTTGTTGCGGACGCTTACGCGCCGCACCTTCGACCTGATCCTGATCGACGTCGCGCTGCCGCCGCGCGACGACGACAGCATTTTTTCCTGGCTGGGCTTCCGCAGCGGCGACAACACGCCGACGCTGATCCTGTCGCCGATCCGCAGCGCGGACCTGGTCGCGCTGGCCCTGAACAGCGGCGCCGACGACTTCCTGGTACGGCCATTCGAAACGGTGGAACTGACGGCGCGCATCAATGCGCTGATACGCCGCGCCGCGCCGCCCAGCCTGCGGCGCACGATCGAATACTCCGGCTTCCTGCTGAACCGGGAGTCGTCCAAGTTCAGCTACCTGGGCACGCCCATTTCGCTGACCTCGCGCGAATTCAGCATGGCATGGCTGTTCTTTTCCTCCCCCGGCGTCTATATCTCGCGCGAGACCATCGGCACGGTGATCTGGCGCGCCGACAGCGAAGTGGCCGGCCGTACGATCGAACAGCACGTCTATAAACTGCGCAAGAAATTGCAGGTCGACGGCAAGCCGGTGGTCATGATACGCACCGCCTACAGCCAGGGCTACCGGCTCGAACTGTGCGAGGACGCCGGCGACGCGCCGCTGGAAGCGCAGGCCTAGCGCACATCCTGGTCGCGCGCCTCGGCCGGAATATTCTTGTACACCCGCTGCGCGTACTTGATGCGCAACTGCGGATTCCTGGCGTTGTAGGCGCCCACCGCCTCCCAGGTCGGCCCCATGCGCCGCATATTCTGCGACAGGATCCAGGCCCCGACCTGCAGGTTGGTGCAGGCATCCTTCAGCTGCCCCTCCTCCACCCCGTATTTCTTCAACACCGGCAGCCAGCTGCTGTTAATCTGCATCAGCCCGATATCGTAGGAGCCGTTCTTGTTGCGGTTGATCGCCGCCGGATTCAGGTTCGATTCCGTCTTGGCGATGGCGTACAGCAGGTGCGCGTTGATGCCGTACGAATCGGCGATGTCCTGCCAGCACGCCTGCGCGCTGGAGGCGCAGGCGGCCAGCAGCACGGCGGCAATCAGCCGTCGTCGCCGCGCGCGGTCATGGGCGGTAGGTGCCGTTGGCATATCTGAAGGTCTCGTCTGCATAGCATGTCATCGAAAGTGAGTTCGCATCCAGCACTATGGTACCGATCGGGAAAGGGATGTAATACACGCCGTCCTCCACGTTGAACACCTGGAAATTGCAGGCGTCGCCCGGGTTGAAATGCTGGAACAGCGAGATATGGTTGCTATACATCCACAACTGGCCGCTGACGCCGCCGTCGGCGAACATATCCCGTCCGGCATAGACGTTGTGCGTGGCGCGCAGGTCGTGGCTGGCGTTGACATCGTGTTGTGCCGCGATGTCGTTACCTGAATTAATGTTCCCATCGGCCCTGATGGTTCCCTTGGAATACACCGACGTGGTCGCGACCAGCTGCGCGGCGGTCGCCGTACCGGGCACGTCGAGGTCGCCGTTCTGATCCACCGCCAGCGCCGCCCACTTGGCCCCGTCCCAGGTGAAGGCGCGGCTCAGCGCGGTCACCATGCGCACGTCGCCGGTCGTGCTGCCGGCGGCAGGCAGGTCGGCGTAGGCGGCCACCGGATCCTTCCATTGCGACGGCAGGCTCCAGGTGCCGCCGGCGCCGCAGGTCAGCACCGCGCGGGTGGCGGCATCGATCGCCAGGCCGGCTTCGGCCACGCCGGCCGCCGTCAGGCAGGACGCGCCCGGCGCCACCAGCGCCGCGTTGGCCAGCCGCAGCGGCGTGTTCATGCGGTTCAGCTCGGGATGGCCGGGCACCGCGCCGCGATACAGGAAGTCGGTCGACAACTGGCCGGGGCCGCCGTAGAACAGGTTCGACGCCAGGTGGCCGCCGTCCGCCGCGCCGCCGGTCAGTGCGCCGGCGCCGGCGCAGGCCGTGCCCCGGTAAGGCGTGGTGTCGATGCTCCAGCTGGTGCCCCTGGCGATGGCTGGGCTGGCCGCGCTGATGTAGCCGCCGCCGGTGCCGGCGCCGGCCGCCACCACGGCGATCTCGCGGTCGGCGATCTTGTCGCCGCCGACGGTCGTCACCAGCGTGTCGAACTGGCCCGGATGGCCGGCCGGATCGGATTGCCGCACCAGCACGCACGGGCTCTGGCCGTAGGCGTTGACGGCGGCCAGGCCGGGCGGCACGAAGCGCCCCGCCTTCAGCTGCGCCAGCGTGACCGGCACGATGGTGGCGGCGGTCGGCGTGGCCAACTGCAACGCATCGGCGTTGGCGCTGATGTATTTGTCGGCGCCCGCCACCAGCTGCGACTGGTAATAGCCGGCCTGCTGCCCCTTCAGGTCCGCCAGCGAGGTGTCCATCGCGGTGGACAGGCCGAGCAGGACCAGGGCGCCGACCGCCAGCGCGCCCAGCAGCTCAAGCAGGGCGAAGCCGTGCTGGCGCGGGGCCGGGGTACGGGGCGTGTGGCGTGCGTGCTGTGTCATGGGCTGGTTCCTATCCAGACCGGGGCGCCGTCGGGAACGGCGAGGCCGGCCAGTGCCGTCAATGGAATATGCGTGTCGCCGAACACCGGCGACTGCAGGTTGGGCTGTTCGCGGCGATACACGCCGGCCAGGATCGAGTTCCTCGACAGCCTGGCGATGTCGGCCGAAATATCGCCGGCGGGCAGCCTGGTCGCGTAGATGTAGATCAGGCCGGCGCCGTCACGGTAGTTGCCCCAGGCCGGCGCGATGCCGCCCTGCCCGCTGGTCGACCAGGCGGGCAGCGCGTGCGCGGCCTTCAGCGTGGCCAGGGACACGCTGGTGTCGCGCAAGTCGTTGCTGCTGAAATAGTCGATCACCGCGCCACGGTAGACCGCCATGTCGTCGGCCACCGCCAGCGCACCGTTGGCCTGGTTCTGGTCCTGCTGTTCCAGGTTATGCGTGGTGTAATACCCCGCCACCGAGAACAGCACCAGCATCACCGTGATATTCCACATCGTCGTCTCCCTTCAGCCGAGGTCGTTGGCTCAGGTGCCGGTGAAGGTCACGCTGTTGCCTGCCGCGTTGGCGCACACGGCCGCCGCCGCGGCGGCCGTGGCCGGGAAGGTCGTGATCGGGGCATTGCCGCCCTGGTCGATCTGGCTCCAGCCGTTGGCGCCGCTGACCATGCCCACGCAGACGTCCTGCGGCACGCCGTTGTAGGTCACCGTGAAGGTGCTGGTGTTGCCGGTCACCGTGACGGCGCCCGCCCAGCTGTTCGTCACCGCGTTGGCGGCGCCCCTGGTCAGCGTGGCCGGCACGGCGTTGGCAGTCAGCAGCGTCGGCAGCAGGTTGCCGGCCGGGTAGGTCTGCCCCAGGTACAGCTTGTGCACGGCGGTGCGCAGCGCCACCACCTCCTCGGAGCTCTGGTTCGACTTGGCGCTGCCGAAGGCGGACGTCAGCAGCGACACCGCGCCCAGCACCACCACCGCCGCGATGCCCAGGTAGGCCAGCGCCTCCAGCAAAGAAGCGCCGCGTTGACGCGCGGGACGGCCGGCGCCGCGCAGTGTTGTTTGATTCAGGTTGTCTTGATTCGCCATGATGCATTTCCTCAATTAAGCTTGATGTCAAAGTTCAATGGACGCCATGCGTCAGCGCCGCGATTTCCTGCTGGATGCCAAAGAAGCCCGTGACCAGCCAGCCGATCACCAGGGCCAGCACGACGATCGCCACGCCGTTCAGCACCCTCATCCGGAGCGTAATCACTTCCACGCCCTGCTCCAGCCACTCATCCGCCATCAGCTGCAAGGCTTCGGCGAATCCCTTGTATTTCGCGTACACGCAGAGGTCGTCGATCACCTCCGGCGACGGAAATCCATATCCCGCATTGCGCAGCGCCTCGCCGCAGTTGAGGCCGGAACGCACCCCCAGCAAAGCCCCGTCCAGGCGCTCGCGCAGCCAGGGCTGCGCCATGGCCGACAGCCGCGCCAGCGACTTTTCCACCGTCACGCCGGCCGCCTGCAGGGCCGCGAACGCCATCAGGAAGCCGCTGCCCGCCGTCAGGCGGTAGATCGAGTACGGCGGCAGCCGGTCGACATGCACCCGCAGCGTGCCGCGCCAGCGTGGCAGCGAGACGAACAGCAGCACCAGCAGCAGCGCCACGCCCCCCACCGCCTGCAGCATCCAGTGCTGCACCCACACCGACATCAGGTACAGCGAGCGCGCCGCGCCGTGCCAGCCGGCCGGATCGACGATGCGGCTGAACTCCGGGATCACCCGCGTGCCGAACAGGTACACATACACGCTCACCAGGAACAGGATCGACAGCGGATAGGCGATGCCGCCAAGGATGGCTCCATTGATTTTCTTGTTGGCCTGGACCACGGTCACCACCGACAGCAAGGTCGGCTCGAGCCGGCCGGCCTGCTCGCCGGCCATCAGTATCATCTGTTCGGTCTTCGGCACCCACCAGTCCAGCCCGTCCGACAGCAGGCGGCCGTTCTGCACCATGCGGCGGCAGTCGTCCAGCACCATCGCCAGCGGATCGTTGGGACGCCGCCCCTGCTGCGAGGCGCGGTCGCGCAGCTCCTCCAGGATCTTCAGCAGCGGCAGGCCGTTGGACAGCATCTTGGCCATCTTGCGGTACAGGCGCAGCCGCGCGGAATCGTTGAACTGGGTCCTGGCCCACCAGCGGTTGACGTCAATGCGCATGGCCGCCCTCCACCAGTTGCAACTGCAGCTGCGGCGACTGCGGCGGCTGGCGCGTGATGCCCAGCGTGAAGTGGCCGACCACATGTTCCGCCATGCGCGGGTCGATCAGCCCGGCCGCCACCTTCTCGATCGCGTGGTCGAGCATGGTGCGTCCGCCCAGCTCCTTCAGCCAGTAGTTGATCGCCTCCATTTTCTCGCCCTGTCGCACATACTTGAAAAACTGGTCGTCGGGGATGATGATCTCGGCCACCACCGAGCGGCCGGTGGTGCCGTGCCCGCCGCAACGCTCGCAGCCCGGGCCGGCGATGTGGACGTTCTCCAGGTCCGCCGCCACCCGCTGGCGGATGCGCAGCAGCGCCGCCGGCGTCAGCCGGTCCTGGTGCGCCGCCAGCGGCAGCTTGCAGTGCGGGCACAGCGTCTTCACCAGGCGCTGGCTGATCAGGCCGGTGATCACCGTGTGGTCGGCGATCAGGCTGAGCGGCAGGCCCAGGTCGAGCAGGCGGTCGACGATGGCCAGCGCGCTGTTGGCGTGCACCGTGGTCCACACCTGGTGGCCGGTCATCGAGGCGCGCAAGGCGTTCTGCGCCGACGCGCGGTCGCGCACCTCGCCGATCATGATGGTGTCCGGATCGAGCCGCATGGCGTTGGAAATGGCGGCCGCGAACAGGCGCGAGCGCTCCTCCTCGTTGTGGGCGTTGGTGACGGCGGTCTGCACCGCGCCCTCGATCGGATATTCGACCGGATCCTCGATGGTCAGCACGTGCACCTTGCCGCCGGCCTCGATCAGTTCGCCCGACAGCACGCGCTGCAAGGTGGTCGACTTGCCGGAGCCGGTCGGGCCGCTGATGATGTTCATGCCGACCGGCTGCTCCTTGAGCCGCTGCAGCATGTCCGCGTGGGCGTCGCTGAAGCCCAGCGGGCGCAGGTCGATATTGTCGCCGGCGTCGTTGTACAGCAGGCGCAGCACCATCACGCTGCCGTCGCTGGTGGGCACGGTGGCGATGCGCACGCCGTACAGATCGGGCGGCAGCTTGTCGCGGTCGGCGATGCTGGCGTCCTGGCGTTCGGTCGGCTTGTACGAGCTGTCCGACACCGACGTCATCGCGCCGTACAGCGTCGCCAGCAGGCGCTCGCCGTATTCGCGGGTCTGGCCGCCGACCGGCACCAGGTCGTTATGGATGCGGAAATAAATCTCTGTGCAATTTTTTTTCACGCGTAAGTGGATGTCCGACGCCCTCGCGCGGCAGGCCTTGGTCAGCAGGTCCTTGGCCGTGACCTGCATCATCGAATGCTCCTGGTGGCGGTCGCCGCCCGGCAGCAGGTTCTGGTTGACGCGCCGTATCACCTCGATATTGGTGTACAGCGCGGTGTAGGCGCACCCCATCCGCTCCAGCCGCCCCTGGTAGGACAGCACGTGCGAATTGAGCTGCTGCCCGGCCGCCACCAGCAGGCGGCCGTCCGCCAGCAGGCACAACAATTTCTTTTCCTCGGCGCTGGCCTCGTAGTTGCCCGCGTTGCTGAGGATGGCGACCCCGTCGATGTCGCGGATATCGTCGACGACGATCCGCGGCGCCGGCTGGCCGTTGTGCCTGACCGGGCGCAGCGTCATCTTGCCGCTCCGCGCAGCTGGGGCGCCGGCAGCGACAGGCCGGTTCCCGGATAGTTGGGATTGAAACCGACCGGCTGCTGGCCATAGGTGCCGAGCCGCACCCTGCGCTTGTCCCTGGCGCGCGCCACCACCTCGCGCGGGCCGATGGAGACGATGGTCATGCCGTTGCCCAGCACGTCGCCCGGCTGCACGTCGACGATGCTGCCGTCGCCCATCTGCAGCGTGGCGAACAGCTTGCTGCCGATGCCCTCGATGCCGCGCACCACGGGATCGTCCACCGCGGCCGGCTGGGTCACGACGGCGGCCTGGTTCTGGCGGCTGGCGATGTCGTTCTGCTTGGCCACGATGCTGGCCTGGACATCGAGCTGGCGCTCGCGCGCCTTCAGCACCAGGGTCTCGGCCTCGATGCGGGTCAGGCTCTCGGAGGTGCTCTGGGCGCGGACTGCCTGCCCCTGCAGGGCCAGCACTGCGAGCAACGGAATGGCGAATTTATTTGGCATAGATCGTTCCCTCGATGAGCCATTCGGACGCGCGGTAGACCATCTTGTCCACCCGCACGCCGGGGCGGTTGAGTATCGTCGCAATTTCCATCGGCTCGACGCCGTGGGAATTCAACGCAAATGAAAAGGATTTCCACGCCGGCGGCGCCACGGCTTCGCCGGCCTGCGCCGGCCTGGCGTCGACCTGCGTCACGCGGAACGGCAGCCCCATGGCCTGGAAGCGCGTCAGCAACGGCTCGATCAGCTGGCGCTGCTCCAGCAGCCCGTCGTCGCTGCCGGCCTGGCCGTTCAGGGCGCTGGCGAAGGTGGCCTTGTCGCCGCCGATGTCCACCACCACGGCCGGAATCTGCTCGCGCAGCATGGCCACGGTGGAATCGGCGCGGCTCCAGGCATAGCGCGCCTCGCCGGCGGTGCAGCCATAGGAGTCGAGCCGCCAGCCGCCGGCGGTCGGATGGGTGAACTGGCGCTGGCAGGCCGCCACCAGCACCCGCGGCGGCGCCTGGTGCGACCACGGATGCGAGACCGCCGAGTTGACGCGCAGCAGGTTGGCGCGGGCGGCCTGAAACGCCAGCTCGTCCGCCTCGGCCTGCTTCTTGTGCTGGTAGTAGCGCCAGCCGGCCACGCCGCCCAGCGCCACCGCCAGCGCCACGCCGGCGGCGGCCGCCATCGGCAGCCAGGTGCGCGCGCCGTCGATCTGGCGCAAGGCCCACCAGCGGTGGATGCGGGCGCTGCCGTCTTTTCTCTTCGGGATGAAGCTGTCGATGTCGCGCGGATTGAAATTGTGAAAGCCGTGGCTGGCCAGTCCCGCATCGCCGATCACCACGTTCCAGCCGCCCAGCGCGTAGTCGCTGTGCAGGCGCTCGAGCACTTCCTCCCGGCTGCCGGCGAAATCGCCATTGGGCAGGAAATTGGCGTCGCGCACCGCGAAGTACACCCACTGCCCGTCCGGCAAGGCGAAGGCGCCCAGCCAGTTGTGCACCTGCTGCTGCTCGCCATCGTAGAACGCGCCCTCCAGGGCCAGCGTCTTGGACACCACCGTGGCCAGCGAATACATGCCGCGGCGCGCGCCCTCCTTGCTGTGGCCGAAGCCGGCCTGGGTGGTGGAATGGTCGGTGCGGATGACCATCAGGTCCGCTTCGATCTTGCGGCCCAGGTCGGCCGCTTCCCTGGCCAGCTCGCGCGGCCGCGACAGCGACTGCCAGAACAGGCCGCAAACGAACTTGTGCTTGCCGATTTGCGTGATGTAGAGCGCCATGGCCGTCTCCGCCGATCAGGAAGAGATCGCCATCGACACCGGCGTGATCAGCACCACGATCACCTCCTTGGTCTTCTTGGCGTTGGCGCCGCCGCCCAGCAGCGGATTCTTGGCGCTGCCCACGCCGCGGTAGTCGAGGTTGTCGTCTGTCTGCTCGAAGCCGCTGATGATCAGCGTCTCGTTGGACTTCATCGACACCCGCTGCAGGAAGTTGCGGGTGTCCAGTTCGGGCGACTCGATCTTGGTGCCGTTGCTTTCGATCACGCGGATGGTGCGCAGGGTCGAGATATCGGTGGAGAACTGCAGCATCACGGTACCGTTGGTCAGCACGTGCGGCAGGATGCTCATGTTGAAGCCGGCCGTGACCACGCCCGGCACCAGCGTGGTGGTGGTGCCGACCTGCGCCACGATCGAAGTCTGCGACGACGCCAGGTAGGTGGTCTGGCGCGCCACCTGCACCGGCACCGGCTGGTTGTTCAGCGTGACCACCGAGGCGGTGGTCTGGCGCCGTACCTTGCCCTGTTCCGACAGCGCGTTGATCATCGCCGTGGTGCCGGAAAAGCGCGACGATCCCAGGATGCTGGCGGTGAAGCCGACCGCGCCGGTGCTCGGCGTGAAGGTATTGTTGATCTGGAATTTGCGGTTCAGCGTGTTGTACACCGCGTTCCAGTTGATGCCGTACTCGTCGGAATCGGACAGGCTGACCGACAGCACCGTGACGTTGATGGCGATCTGCCGCGACAGCGCCTTGTTCTCGCCCTCGATGTAGGCGGCGACGCGGTCCAGCGTGTCCGGCGTGTCGACCACGGTGATGGCGCCGGTGGCCGGCGACGCCAGCACCTTGCCGTAAGGCGACAGCATCACCTTGATCGCGCTTTCCATGCCGCTGTAGACCGACAGTTTCGAGGCCACACCGATGTTTTGCGAATTGTTGGCCGAGACCGCGCTGCCGCCGCTGCCGCCGCTGCCACCCCCAC
>NZ_JBGLYQ010000051.1:0-49275 GCF_047304105.1 Duganella sp. Dugasp56 | reverse complement strand
GGGGCAAGGCCGGGGTCAAGGCGGGAACCAAGGCCGCGCCGGCCGGCGGCTTGCTCGGGCTGTTGTCGCGCGAATCGGGCGAGACGCTGATCGACCAGATCGTGCGTTCGGTGGCGGCGCGCATCGACGACCGGCTGCTGCGGGGCGGGGCGCGCATGCCGTCGATCCGGGCGTTTGCGGCGGCGCACGGGGTGTCCGCCTTCACGGTGGTGGCCAGCTACGACAAGCTGGTGGCGACCGGCTACCTGGAATCGCGCCGGGGCGCCGGCTTCTTCGTGCGCGAGAAGGCGTCGATGGAGCTGCTTGCCGCCGACGGCCGCCATGCAGCGCCGCGCGACGGCGCCGGGCCGGGAGGGCGCTCGGGCTTCGAGGGCAAGGCCATCGACGTGGTCTGGCTGGTGCGGAACATGTTCCGCCAGCTGCCGTATGCGCAAATGCCCGGCACCGGCGTGCTGCCGCCGGACTGGCTGGACGGCGTCGCCGTGGCCAACGCGCTGCGCGCGGTCAGCCGGCAGAATGCGAACCTGTTGTTGAGCTACGGCGTGCCGCAAGGTTTCCTGCCGCTGCGCCAGCAGCTGCAGCACAAGTTGGCCGAGCTGGAAATCGCCGCGGCGCCGGAGCAGATCGTCACCACCGCCGGCGTGACGCAGGCGCTGGACCTGGTGGCGCGCGAGTTCACGCGGCCCGGCGACACCATCTTTGTCGACGATCCGGCGTGGTTTTTGATGTTCGGCTCCTTCGCCGCGCTGGGCGCCAAGGTGGTCGGCATTCCGCGCCTGGCCGACGGTCCGGACATCGCCCGGCTGGCCGAGCTGGCGGCGCTGCACAAGCCCAAGCTGTACATCATCAACTCGGTGCTGCACAACCCGAGTTCGACCTCGCTGTCGGCGGCCAAGGCGTTCCAGGTGCTGCGGCTGTCGGAGGAGCACGACTTCGTCATCGTCGAGGATGACATCTATTGCGACCTGCATCCGGGCAGCGCGGTGCAGCCGGCCACGCGGCTGGCGGCGCTGGACCAGCTGCGGCGGGTGATCTACCTGGGCGGTTTTTCGAAGACGATGGCGGCCAACCTGCGGGTGGGCTATATCGCCACGTCGCCGGAACGGGCCGAGCGCCTGGCCGACCGCAAGATGCTGACCATGCTGACCACCAGCGATATCGGCGAGCGGGTGGTGTACAAGGTGTTGTCGGAGGGCTCGTTCCGCAAGCACTCGGACCGGGTGCGCACACGGCTCGACGGCATCCGCGCCAAGACCATACGGCAGATGGAGCGCGTCGGCCTGAAGGTGGACCTGGCCTCGCCGGCAGGGATGTTCGTCTGGGCCGACGCCGGCTGCGACACCAATGTGCTGACCGAGCGCGCCATGGCGCACAACCTGCTGCTGGCGCCGGGCAGCCTGTTCTCGCCCAAGCAGCTGCCGTCGACCCGCATGCGCTTCAACGTGGTGGCGATGCAGGACCCGGCCGTGTGGCGCTTCCTCGAACGAGAGCTGGGCAAATGAGGCGGGCAAATGACGGGCGGCTCTTGAAAACCCTCTTATAATCCCCACTTTCTTGAAACCATTGCGTTTTTTACATTACTAACCACAAGACTATTATTAGAGGCTCTTAAAAATGGCAGATACCGATAAGCAAACCCTTGGCTTCCAAGCGGAAGTGAAACAGCTGTTGCAGCTGATGATCCACTCGCTGTACTCGAACAAGGAGATTTTCCTGCGCGAGCTGATCTCGAACGCGTCCGACGCGTCCGACAAGCTGCGCTTCGAGGCGATCAACAACGATGCCCTGTACGGCAACGATCATGAACTGAAGATCAAGGTCTCGTTCGACAAGGCCGCGCGCACCATCACCATTTCCGACAACGGCATCGGCATGAGCCGCGACGAGGCGATCTCGCACCTGGGCACCATCGCCAAATCGGGCACCAAGGAATTCTTCGGCAAGCTGTCGGGCGACCAGCAGCAGGACGCGGCCCTGATCGGCCAGTTCGGCGTGGGCTTCTACTCGGGCTTCATCGTCGCCGACAAGATCACCGTCGAGACCCGCCGCGCCGGCGCGGCCGCCACCGAAGGCGTGCGCTGGGAATCGGCGGGCGAGGGCGATTACTCGGTCGAGCAGATCGAGAAGGCCGGCCGCGGCACCGACATCATCCTGCACCTGCGCGAAGGCGAGGACGAGCTGCTGTCGTCGTGGAAGATCAAGTCCATCATCCGCAAGTACTCGGACCATATCTCGCTGCCTATCGTGATGGCGAAAGAAGAGTGGGACGAGGAGAAGAAGGAAACCGTCGTCAAGGACGAACTGGAAACCGTGAACCAGGCCAGCGCGCTGTGGGCGCGCAACAAGGCGGACATCACGCCGGAGCAGTACGAGGAATTCTACAAGCACGTGTCGCACGACTTCCAGGCGCCGCTGACGCACACGCACAACCGCGTCGAAGGCCGCAGCGAATACACGCAGCTGCTGTACATCCCGGCCAAGGCGCCGTTCGACCTGTGGGACCGCAACAAGCGCGGCGGCATCAAGCTGTACGTCAAGCGCGTGTTCATCATGGACGATGCCGAGCAGCTGATGCCGGCCTACCTGCGCATGGTCAAGGGCGTCATCGACTCGGCCGACTTGCCGCTGAACGTGTCGCGCGAGATCCTGCAGGAGTCGCGCGATGTGAAGGTGATCCGCGAAGGCTCGACCAAGCGCGTGATCGGCATGCTGGAGGAACTGGCGAACGCCGACGAGCAGGAGAAGAAGGACAAGTACGTCACCTTCTGGAAGGAATTCGGCCAGGTGCTGAAGGAAGGCATCGGCGAGGACGCGGGCAACAAGGACCGTCTGGCCAAGCTGCTGCGCTTCGCGTCGACCGCCAATGAGAACGACGAGCAGAGCGTGTCGCTGGAGCAGTATGTGGCGCGGCTGAAGGAAGGTCAGGACAAGATTTATTACGTCACCGCCGACAACTACGTCGCCGCGAAGAACAGCCCGCACCTGGAGATCTTCCGCAAGAAGGGCGTGGAAGTGCTGCTGCTGACCGACCGCGTGGACGAATGGATGCTGTCGTTCCTGACCGAGTTCGAAGGCAAGGAGCTGGTGTCGGTGGCCAAGGGCGGCCTGGATCTGGGCGCGCTGGAAGACGAGGCCGAGAAGAAGGAACACGAAGAGACCGAGACCTCGTACAAGGACCTGGTCGGCAAGATGAAGGAAGCCTTGTCGGACAAGGCCAAGGACGTGCGCGTGACGTTCCGCCTGACCGATTCGCCGGCCTGCCTGGTGGCGGACGAGCATGAGCTGTCGGGCAACCTGCTGCGCATGTTGAAGGCCGCGGGCCAGAACGCGCCGGAGTCCAAGCCCATCCTCGAGATCAATCCGAACCACCCGCTGGTGACGCGCCTGAAGTACGAAGAGTCGGGCACGGCGTTCGGCGACTGGGCCAACATCCTGTTCGACCAGGCGCTGCTGGCCGAAGGCGGTTCGCTGAGCGATCCGGCCACCTTCGTCAAGCGCCTCAATGAAATGCTGCTGAGCGGCGCCAGCAAGTAAAGTCTATCCGCAATCCGGGGTCAGATCCGACATTCGGACACGAGCTCTACCGTAGCGACGCTACGGTAGAGCTCGTGTCCGAATGTCGGATCTGACCCCGGTTGTGTTACTGTAATGTTTCGCAGAACACAACTCTTGGGATGGACATGAATAAGATCGGTTTCAAGCTGGCGGCGCTCGCCGGTGCTCTTCTTTCCGTACAAATCGCCCTGGCGCAGAATGCGCTGCCCGCCTCGACGCCCGGCGTCGCGGCCACTCCCCTCTATCCGGCACTGCCGAGCGAAACGCCCGATGAATTCAAGGCGCCGGTCGACAGTTTCGACTACGTCAAGCGCAGCGTGATGGTGCCGATGCGCGACGGCGTCAAGCTCAATACCGTCATCATCGTGCCGCGCAAGGCCAAGGGCGCGCCCATCCTGTTGACGCGCACGCCGTACAACGCGGCCGAACTGACGTCGCACTCCGAGAGCTCGCAGATGGAATCCATCCTGCAGGGCTATGACAATGCGTCCGATGTGATCGTGCAGGGCGGCTATATCCGCGTGATCCAGGATGTGCGCGGCAAGTACGGTTCCGAGGGCGACTATGTGATGAATCGTCCGCTCAGCGGCAATGCCTTCAATCCGACGCCGGTCGATCATTCGACCGACACCTGGGATACCATCGAGTGGCTGACCAAGAATATCCCCGAGTCGAACGGCAAGGTCGGCATCATCGGCATTTCCTACGACGGCTATCTGCCGCTGATGGCGCTGGTCAATCCGCATCCGGCGCTGAAGGTGTCGGTGCCGATGAATCCGATGGTCGACGGCTGGCGCGGCGACGACTGGTTCCACAACGGCGCGTTCCGCCAGATCAATCTGTCCTACATGCTGGAGCAGGTGGTCACGCGCCGCAACGAGGCCAAGTGGTACACCAGCCACTACGACGACTACGATATGTATATGCGCGCCGGATCGGCCGGCGAGCTGGCGCGCCAGCGCGGGCTGGAGCAGAGCGGCTTCTGGCGCAAGCTGTCCGCGCATCCGGCCTACGACGAGTTCTGGAGCTCGCAGGCGATGGACAAGATCCTGGCCAAACAGCCCGTCACCGTGCCGACCTTGCTGGTGCACAGCCTGTGGGATGCGGAGGATATCTATGGCGCGGTCGCGGTCTACAAGGCGATCAAGCCCAACGACAAGGACAACAAGGTGCACCTGGTGCTGGGACCGTGGAACCACGGCGGCGGCATCGGCGAGGGCAGCAAGCTGGGCGCGCTGCACTTCAGCAGCGACACGGCGCTGCACTTCCGTCAGGAAATTCTGCGTCCCTTCCTGGACCGCTATCTGAAGGACGATGCGCCGGCGGCCGAGGTGGCGACGGTGTCGGCGTTTGAAACCGGCACCAACAAATGGCGCTCGCTGGACGCGTGGCCGAGCGGCTGCAACAGCGGCTGCGCGATCGCGCCCGCTACGCTGAAGCTGGCGGCCAATTCCAAACTGAGCCTGACCAACACGGCCAGCGCGCCGGTGTCGGCGCCGGCGCAAAAGAATGCGTACGACGAATATGTGTCCGATCCGGCCAAGCCGGTGCCGTTCCGTGCGCGTCCGATTCCGCCGTACGGCTACGACGAGGCCAAGGGCCAGACCTGGCCGCGCTGGCTGACCGACGACCAGCGCGAAGCGTCGGGCCGCACCGACGTGCTGAGCTACACCACCGACGTGCTGACGGCGCCGGTGAAGATCAGCGGCGAGCCGGTGGCGCACCTGCTGGCCTCCACCAGCGGCACCGACGCCGACTGGGTGGTCAAGGTGATCGACCTGTATCCGGACCAGGTGGCGGCGCAGCCGGAAATGGGCGGCTATCAGCTGATGATCTCGGCCGATATCTTCCGCGGCCGCTATCGCGAAAGCTTCGAGACCGCCAAGCCGGTCGCCGCCAACACGGCGTTGGCGTACAACTTCAAGCTGCCGACCGCGAACCACGTGTTCCTGCCGGGCCATCGCGTCATGGTGCAGATCCAGTCCAGCTGGTTCCCGCTGTATGACCGCAACCCGCAGACCTTCGTGCCGAACATCTTCTTTGCGAAGCCGTCCGACTACAAGAAGGCCACCCAGCGCATTTACCACGACAGCTACATCGAGCTGCCGCTGGTAAGCGCCACGGCCGGCAAGTAGCGGGCAAATAAAGCCGCGCCAGCCGGGTCAGGCTTTGCGGCGGCGCCGCGCCATCAGCAGCACGGCCGGGATGCCCAGCCCCAGCATGCCGATGGTGGCCGGCTCCGGTACGGCCGCCGCCACCAGGAAGCCGCGTATCTCGCCGCCCGGATAAGCGCTGCTGTGGATGTTGAGATAGGCTTCGCCACTGGCCAGGGCGGCCGCCAACGCCGCTTCGGCGCCGGCCGTGGTGCCGCCGTGGCTGGTGATGAAGACCGGGTTCCAGCTGGCCGCCAGCGAGGTGTTGTACATATTGCTGTAGGCGCCGTTGGTGACGCCCAGCGGGAAGCCGCCGAAAGTGGGAGTTTCCGTGGCGACGCCGGCGGTGCCGATGTTCGGCACGTCGGTGCAGCAGTGGATGTGCGAGGCGGTGGTCGGGCCGAGCAGGCTGCTGAAGGCGACGTTGACTTCCAGCACGTGGCTGGTGGTGTCGAACTTGACGACGGCGGCACCTATGCCCGGTGAGCTGTTCGCCGGTGATTCCTTGGCGCCGGTGAGGATGGCGGCATAGTCGGCGGCATGGGCCGCCGTCATCGCCGTCATCGCCGACAGCAGCAGGCCGGTGGCCGCCGCGTAACTGCGCAAACGCTGGTTCATCTTTCTTCCCTCCTTGTTCTTGGTATCTGGTTAGAGGGGTTGCCGGCGCGGGAGTTCCGTCAGCGCTGGACCCTGGCGCAGAAGTCAAGCAGCAGCCGTTCGCCTTCCGGCCAGGGGCCGTAGCCGGCGTCGCCGTTGATGTGGCCGGCGTCGGCTATCTCGATGTATTCGCTGCCCCAGGCTTGCGCGAACTGGCGGGCGCGGGCAGGACTGACGTAGGGATCGTCGCTGCTGGCGACGACGATGCTGGGGAAGGGCAGGCGTTCCAGCTGCATGGGCTGGAAGCCGGTGGTGCAGTCCGGGTAGCCGGGGGCGTCGGTGTCGCTGGGGCCGACCAGGAAGGCGCCGGCGATTTTCAGCGGCGAAGCGGAGGCGGCCCAGCGCGTGACCAGCGAGCAGCTCAGGCTGTGGGCGGCCAGCACCGGCGGGCGCTTGCATTGCGCGATGGCGGCCTCCAGTTCGGCCACCCATTCGTCGCGCTCCGGAGTTTCCCAGTCGCGGTGCGGCACGCGCAGCCATTGCGGGTGCTTGCGTTCCCATTGCGTTTGCCAGTGGGCGGGGCCGGAATTCCACAGGCCGGCCAGGGTCAGGACTTCATATTCCACGCATGCTCCTTGCTGAGTAAGATGCGGCCATCTTACTGCGGCTGCGGCTGAAATTTTGCGGGCAAGGGCAGTTTGCGCAATCCTGGACAAATGTCTTCAGTCGAAGGCAACGTCTTCGATGCGGAAACGGTACTTGCGGCGTTCCGGTTCCGTCCAGCCTTGGCCTGGCGCGGTGTTGCGGATTGCGGGCGGTGGTGCATTGTCGGCTGCCCGGGCCTCGGTCGTTGGTTCGCGAGGCGACGTTGCGGCGGGAGCGACAGCTATGACCGTAGTCGTGGCGCGCGCCAACTCCTTGCGCCGCAGGTCGGCTCTCTTCCAGTTTTTTTCTCCTGGCATGCGGAGCGAGATGTCTTGCCAGGCGTTGCGCACGCTGTCGGCGTAAGCGCTGGCAAACTGGTTGGGTGAGACGGCCCGGTAGCCGCGCGGTTCGACAGGTGGTGTGCCGGGCGATGTCGCGAGCCAGTGGCGGATCGCGGCATCGACGGCTTCGGCCGGATCGGCCGGCGAGCCGGTTTCGCGCAGCCGATCCATCAGGGCGAGCAGGGTGGAGGGTGCGACATTCACACTTAGTGTAGCAAACATGCTGTTCTCCTTACTGAGATCTACTGAAATTTTCTGATTCTTACTGAGTTAAACCAGCTCAGTAAGGCAAAGCTCAATTCAGTGGATTTCAGTAGAAATTTCAGCAGGTTTGCTAGAGGGCGCGTGCGGGAATACCCGTGGTGTGTATTCCTGCGGCAAGTTCAGAGTTCGGTGCGCAGCGCGAACAGTTCGGGGAATAGCACCACGTCGAGCATCTTGCGCAGGTAGCTGACGCCGGCGGTGCCGCCGGTGCCGGTCTTGAAGCCGATGATGCGCTCGACCGTGGTGACGTGGCGGAAGCGCCAGAAGCGGAACGCGGTCTCCAGGTCGACCAGCTTTTCGGCCAGCTCGTACAGGCCCCAGTAGCGGGTGGTATCGCCGTAGACCTGCAGCCACGCGGCCTTGACCGACTCGTCGGCCACGGTCGGCTGGGTGCAGTCGGCCGCCAGTCGCTCGGCCGAGATCGGCAGGCCGTTGCGGGCCAGCAGCTGGATCGCCTCGTCATACAGCGACGGGGTGCGCAGCGCCTCTTCCAGCAGCTGGTGCGCGTCGGGCGCGCTGCCGTGCACGGCCAGCATGTTGGCGTTCTTGTTGCCGAGGATGAATTCGATCTCGCGGTACTGGTGCGACTGGAAGCCGGACGAGGCGCCCAGGTAGGGGCGGATCGCCGTGTATTCGGGCGGCGTCATCGTCGCCAGCACGTCCCAGGCGTGCACCAGCTGGTCCATGATGCGGGCCACGCGGGCCAGCATCTTGAAGGCCGGCGGCAGGTCGCCCGCGCGCATGTGCACGCGCACGGCGCGCAGCTCGTGCAGCATCAGCTTCATCCACAGTTCGCTGGTCTGGTGCTGGACGATGAACAGCATCTCGTTGTGGTTGGGCGACAGCGGATGCTGGGCGTTGAGGATCTGGTCCAGGCCCAGGTAGTCGCCGTAGCTCATCTTGTTGCTGAAGTCCATCTGGGCGCCGTGCCACTCGGCATCGCCGGCGGCGGGCGCGGTGTGCAGCGGGCAGCCGCTGGCCGGTTGTTTGGTATCGCTCATATTGTTTGTCTCGTTTTCAGGTCACGCGTTCAGGTTACGGCGTCGCGCTTGGCGTCGACGTTGTAGTCCTTGCGGTCCAGGATGTCGCGCAGGATCTCGACGGCATCCCATACGTCGGCAAAGCTGGTGTACAGCGGCGTGAAGCCGAAGCGCATGATGGCCGGCTCGCGGTAGTCGCCGATGACGCCGCGCGCGATCAGCGCCGACATCACGGCGTAGCCATGGGGATGGGTGAAGCTGACCTGGCTGCCGCGCCGCGCATGCTCACGCGGCGTCACCAGCCCCAGCGGATGATCGGCGCAGCGCTGCTCGACCAGCTCGATGAACAGGTCGGTCAGCGCCAGCGACTTGGCGCGGACGGCCGCCATCGTGGTTTGCGCAAACACATCCAGCCCGCATTCGACCAGGGCCAGCGACACCACCGGCTGCGTGCCGCACAGCGCGCGGCCGATGCCGTCGACCGGCGCGAAGTCCGGCGCCATGGCGAACGGGGCGGCATGGCCCCACCAGCCGGACAAGGGCTGGCGGAAGCGCGCCTGGTGCCTGGCCGGCACCCAGATGAAGGCCGGCGCGCCGGGGCCGCCGTTCAGGTATTTATAGGTGCAGCCTACCGCCAGGTCGGCGCCGTCGGCGTTCAGGTCGACCGGCAGCGCGCCGGCCGAGTGCGCCAGGTCCCAGACGATCAGCGCGCCGGCCGCTTGGGCCAGGGCGCTGGTGGCGCGCATGTCGTGCTGGTAGCCGGTGCGGTAGTTGACGTGGGTGAGCATGACCACGGCGGTGTCGGCGCCGATGGCGGCCGGCAGCTGCTCGACGCTGTCGATCAGCTTGACGGTGTAGCCGCGATCGAGCCAGGCGCTCAGTCCCTGCGCCATGTAGATGTCGGTCGGGAAGTTGGAGCGCTCGGTGACGATGGTGCGGCGCTCGGCGCCGGCCGGGTCGGCGGCCTGCATCTGCAGCGCGGCGGCCAGCGCCTTGAACAGGTTGACCGAGGTGGTGTCGGTGACGACGACTTCGCCGTCGGCGCCGCCGATCAGCGGGGCCAGGCGGTTGCCCAGGCGCTTGGGCAGGTCGAACCAGCCGGCGGTGTTCCAGCTGCGGATCAGGTCGTGCCCCCATTCCTGGACGATCAGCTGCTGCGCGCGGGCGAGGGCGGCCTTGGGACGGGCGCCCAAAGAGTTGCCATCGAGATAAATCACGTTGGGCGGCAGGTCGAACTGGTCGCGCAGGGAGGCGAGCGGATCTTGCGCGTCGCGTTCCAGGCAGTCGTTGCGAGTTGTCATTGTGTAACTTTCCGGCAAGTGGTTGGATGCTTTAGATGTCAATAAGTTGCTAGTGTAACCCGGAAAGGGCGCCCCAGAAGCGCCGTCGGGGCCGGTGCCATACCCCGCAAACCCGCATGAATGCTGGGTTTGCGGACTTTTTTAAAATATTTTCGATTTTTTTCAAAAAAACCCTAAAGTTCCCGAAACCGCTGCCGTTATCAGTTTCATGATGAGCGGAAAAGCGCCATCAGGTGGCAAGAGGGAAGTCAAAAATACTTAAAAATATTTTTGCTGAAACCCTAAAGTTCCCCGAATTGCTGCCGTAACCGGGTTAGATGTAGCAAAAAAGAGTCGCGTCGAGCACTATTTTTCGTTTCATGACAGGACTTTTTTGAAGATTCTGGACCTAAAAATTTCTACGCCGCAAGGGCGTAGGCCATCGATCTGCGAGTGTTTGTAAGACAAACACCGACGGGTCGCGTTCGCTATTCTCCGGTGAAAAATACGGAGCTCATCCTCTACTCCGTTTTTTGTTGCTCACGCAGAATGTATCTCACTGGAAACGCAAATGTGTTCCGCAGTGCAGATAACGGACTAGGAGATGGAAATGACCGCTAACGATATGATGGCCGAAATTCGCGACGCCAACCTGAGCTATTTGATGCTGGCTCAGCAGATGATCCGCGCCGACAAAGTCACCGCGATCTTTCGTCTTGGCATCGCCGCCGACATCGCCGACCTGATCGAAGGCATGAGCAACGCGCAAATCCTGAAACTGGCAGGCGGCAACATGATGCTGGCCCGCTTCCGCTTCGACGACGGCGCCATCCTGTCGATGCTGACCAGCTACAACAAGGACCGCGTGCTGGCCCAGTCGCACGCCGCCATCCTGATGGCCGGCCAGGCCGTCGAAGAAATCGCTTAATCAACCTCACGGCGCGGAGCGGAAACCATGACCAAGAAAAGCGTAGTGTCGGAAGCCCAGGAAATTCAGCTGGCGATCGAACTGATCCAGCTTGGCGCCCGGCTGCAGCTGCTGGAATCGGAAGTGTCGCTGTCGCGCGAGCGCCTGCTCAAGCTGTACAAGGAGTTGAAGGGCGTGTCGCCGCCCAAGGGCATGTTGCCGTTCTCGACTGACTGGTTCCTGACCTGGCAGCCGAACATCCACTCTTCGCTGTTCATCAATATTCACAAGTTCCTGACCGAGCACGCCGGCGCCACCGGCATCGAGGCGGTCATGAAGGCCTACAAGCTGTACCTGGAGCAAATGCCGCCGGAAGCGGGCGAAGAGCCGCTGCTGTCGCTGACCCGGGCCTGGACCCTGGTGCGTTTCTTCAGCAGCAAGATGCTGGAAACGGCCCCGTGCGGGCGCTGCCAGGGCAAGTTCGTGGTCAACTGCATGGACCTGAACGGCAGCTATGTCTGCGGCCTGTGCCACATGCCTTCGCGCGCCGGCAAGACCAAGAAAGCCCGCGACGCCGACGCCCTGGCCGCGTGACCCGGCCCGCCGCCCGCGAACCCTACCTGTTGCGCATCGTCCGCGCGCCCGCCGTGCGGGCGCTGCTGATCCAATGCGGCGCCGCGCCGCTGACCCTGGCCATCGTGTATCTGCTGGCCAGCGCGCATTTTCCCATGAGTTATCTGACCGTCGCCGTGGTGCAGGGCGCGCTGGCGGCCGCCATCACGTGGCGGCTGGGGCTGGCCGTCTGGTGGCGCGGCATCCAGCTGCTGTTCCCGCCGGCGGTGCTGGCGGCGCTGGCGCTGCAGCTGCCGTCGTGGCTGTTCCTGGCCGTGTTCCTGGTGTTGCTGGGGTTGTATTGGTCGACGTTTCGTACGCAAGTGCCGTATTACCCGTCCGGCCCCGCGGTCTGGCATGCGGTAGGTCAAGCGTTGCCGCCGGGGCGGCCGCTGCGGCTGATCGATATCGGCAGCGGCCTCGGCGGACTGGTGCTGTATCTGGCGCGGCTGCGGCCGGACGCCGACTGCGGCGGCATCGAGCTGGCGCCGCTGCCATGGCTGGTCAGCCGGCTGCGCGCGCGCCTGGCCGGCAGCGGCGCCCGGTTTTTGCTGGGCGACTACGAAAACCTCGACTTCTCCCGTTACGACGCCGTGTTCGCCTACCTGTCGCCGGCCGCCATGGCCGGACTGTGGCGCAAGGCGGCGGCCGAAATGCGGCCCGGGTCCATGCTGATCAGCTACGAATTTGCTATCGACGCCCGCGCGCCCGATCAGACCATCCACGCCACACAGGGTGGCGACGCCCTCTACATTTGGTACTTTTAAGCATCATTTGGCGTTATTCACTTGCCCGTCCCCCCCGACTCACGCTATTGTAGTTCTACATGTAAATTTATTGAAATCGGCTGTTTGTTAGTCTGGATTGCGCCGGGACAGCCACCGATTTCGCTCTGGGGAGTCAGCGCACTTGTTAGTCATCATTGGATATGTAATCGTCTGCGTCGGCGTGTTTGGCGGTTTCGCGTTGAACGGCGGGCATCTGGCCGCGCTGTTGCAGCCGCTGGAGCTGCTGATGATAGGCGGCGGCGCGGCCGGTGCTTTCCTGGTCGGCAATAACAGCAAGGCGCTGAAAGCCACGCTGGCCGCCATCCCGACGCTGTTCAAGGGTTCGCGCTACACCAAGGATCTGTACATGGAAATGATGTCGCTGCTGTTCGACGTCCTGTCCAAGGTGCGCAAGGAAGGCCTGATGTCGATCGAGGGCGACATCGACGGCCCGGACCAGAGTCCGCTGTTCAGCAAGTATCCGAGCGTGCTGGAAGACCACCACATCGTTGAATTCATGACGGACTACCTGCGCCTGATGGTGTCGGGTAATATGGATGCGTTCCAGATCGAAAACCTGATGGACAACGAGATCGAGACCCATCACCACGAAGGCGCCGTGCCGGTGCACGCGATCGCCAAGCTGGGCGACGGCATGCCGGCGTTCGGCATCGTGGCGGCGGTGATGGGCGTGGTGCATACGATGGAATCGGTGGGCTTGCCGCCGGCCGAGCTGGGCATCCTGATCGCGCACGCGCTGGTCGGCACCTTCCTCGGCATCCTGCTGGCCTACGGCTTTGTCGGTCCGCTGTCGACCCTGCTGGAGCAGAAGCTGGAAGAATCGACCAAGATGTACCAGTGCGTCAAGGTCACCCTGCTGGCCAGCCTGAACGGCTACGCGCCGGCGCTGGCGGTCGAGTTTGGCCGCAAGGTGCTGTACTCGACCGAGCGGCCGTCGTTTGCCGAGTTAGAGGATCACATCAAGAAATCGAAGTCCAAGTGAGCGCGGTAGCCGGTATCATGCTCGCCATTGTCTACGCATTGAGGAAACGTCATGGCTGAAGAAGGCTTGCGGCCGATCATCGTCAAACGGATCAAGAAGGGCGGCGGCGGCCACCATGGCGGCGCGTGGAAGATCGCGTATGCCGACTTCGTGACGGCGATGATGGCGTTTTTCCTGCTGATGTGGCTGCTGGGCTCGACCACCAAGGGCGACCTCAACGGCATCTCCGAATATTTCAAGACGCCGCTGAAGGTGGCCATGCAGGGCGGCTCGGGCAGCGGCGACAGCTCGTCGGTGATCCCCGGCGGCGGCAAGGACCTGACCCGGCGCGACGGCCAGGTCAAGGCCAGCGACGATCCGACCATCCAGAAAACCTTCAACCTGACGGCCGCCAAGGCCGCGCTGGAGGCCGAGGAGGCGCAGCGGCTGAAGGCGCTGAAGGAAAAGATCGAGGCCAAGATCGAGTCGAACCCGCTGCTCAACAAGTACAAGAAGCAGCTGCTGCTCGACATCACCAGCGAGGGCTTGCGGATCCAGATCGTCGACGAGCAGAACCGGCCGATGTTCGCGCTGGCCAAGGCCGAGCTGCAGCCGTACACGCGCGAGATCCTGCACGAGATCGGCTTTGTGCTGAACGACGTGCCCAACAAGATCGGCCTGTCCGGCCACACCGACTCGACGCCCTACCTGAGCGACGCCGGCTACAGCAACTGGGAATTGTCGGCCGACCGCGCCAACGCCTCGCGCCGCGAGCTGATCGCCGGCGGCATGGCCGACGCCAAGGTGCTGCGCGTGGTGGGGCTGGCCTCGGCCGCCAACCTCGACAAGGCCGACCCGTTCAACCCGATCAACCGCCGCATCAGCATCATCGTGATGAACAAGCGCACCGAGGAAAACGTCATGCGCGACGGCGTGCGGCAGATGGAGGTGGGCGCCGACGACGGCGCCGCGGCGCCGGCCGCGGCAACGGCGCCGGCCGGACCGCCGGTGCGCAAGTAAGACAGTAGAAGAGTAGAACGACGAGAGTGTTATGACGAGAAAAAAAATCCTGGGCTCCCATGTCAAGCGCCTGCTGTCGGGCGTGTCTGACCATGGGCGCAAGCATTTGACCGAAGTCGAGACCGATCTGATCCAGACCGGCCTGCTGCTGGAGGAGGCGATTGAAAAGCTGTCCTTCAACTTCATGGCCATCCACCAGGCGGTCGAGGCCGAGCAGGCGACGATCAAGCTGCTGCTCGAGGGCGGCACCGCCACGCCCGAGCAGCGCGAGCAGCTCGAGGCCTTGCAGGGCAACGTCGGCGCCTATGTCAACGCCGCCATCACCAGCCTGCAGTTCCAGGACATGACGAGCCAGCTGATCGACCGCACCTTGAAGCGGGTGACCGGCCTGCGCGAGTTCCTCGGCACGCTGGGCGCGCACGGCGCCGAGATGCTGCCCGAGAGCGACAACGAGGAAATCGTCGCCTTGCTGGGCAAGGTCAGCATGGCGCTGGCGATCCAGAGCCTGGAGCTGCGCAGCGTGCTGCGCAAGGCGGTCAGCCAACAACACCTGGAGAGCGGCGACATCGAACTGTTCTGACGCCGCAACCTACCGATTGTTTTAAAGACGGACAGCGTGTCCGGCATATATAGAGTGAGAGCAAAGATGGCCAAGACAATACTTGCAGTTGATGATTCCAGTTCCCTGCGCCAGATGGTCGCCTTCAGCCTGAAGGCGGCCGGCTACCTGGTGGTCGAGGCGGTGGATGGCCAGGACGGGCTGGAAAAAGCCAAGCTGCAAAGCGTCGACCTGGTGCTGACCGACCAGAACATGCCGCGCATGGACGGCCTGCAGCTGATCAAGCTGCTGCGCGAGCTGCCGGCGTATCAGAAGACCCCGATCCTGATGCTGACCACCGAGTCGTCCGACGAAATGAAAGCCAAGGGCCGCGCCGCCGGCGCCAACGGCTGGCTGGTCAAGCCCTTCGATCCCCAGCGGCTCATCGAGGTAGTGAAGAAGGTCATCGGCTGATAGGGCGCATGCAATGACGCTGAGCGAACTTTACGGAGTATCACCATGACCATCGATATAAGCCAGTTTTTCCAGGTCTTTTTCGATGAGGCCGAGGAATTGCTGGCTGAAATGGAGCGGCTGCTGCTGGCCGTCACCGTCGACCATCCGGACCCAGAGGATCTGAACGCGATCTTCCGCACCGCCCATTCCGTCAAGGGCGGCGCGTCGACGTTCGGCGTCACCGACATGACCGAGGTGACCCACATCCTGGAAACGCTGCTCGACCGCATCCGCAAGGGCGAGATGGCGCTGACGTCCGAGCACGTCGACGCCTTCCTGGCGGCCAAGGACATCCTCAAGATGCAGCTGGACGGCCACCGCCACGGCGCCGCGGTCGACCAGGACGCGGTCGGCGACGTGCGCATGATGCTGCAGTCGCTGGCGCAGGACATGCCGCTGGCGGCGATGGCGCATGTGGCGCCGTCGTTCCAGGCGGCCGAGACCAGGGCGGTCGACCACAGCGGCGGGCGCCGCTACCGGCTCGAGCTGCCGGCCATGGCGCACCGCGAGGTGACCGCGCTGGGCGCCGAGCTGGGCCTGATGGGCCACGTCTCGATCACGCCGCTGGACAAGGAGCGCAACGCGATGGTGGTCACCACGCACGAGAGCCTGGACGACATCATCGCCATCTGCTCGTTCGTGCTGAACCCGGACGACATGGTGGTGACCGAGCTGCCGGCGCTGGACGCCAAGCAGGCGCGGCTGGAAAACGCCGAGCGCTCGAAAGTCGAGAAAGACCTGGGCTACGGCTTCTTCGACGAAGCCGAGCTGCACCCGGCCGCCAGCGGCAGCGGCGAGGGCTACGGCTTCTTCCAGCCGCTGGACGAGATCCGCGCCAACGCCGACGCCGGCGCCGACGACGCCCGCGGCTACGGCTTCTTCCAGCCGGTCGAGCAGATCCGCGCGGCCGCCGGCATCGTCGCCGAGGCGGCGCCGGCGCAGGCCGTCGTCGAAGAGGAAAAGAAGGCCGCCAAGAAGGAAGAGAAGGAAAAGGGCGGCCCCGGACCGGGCGCCGAATCGTCGTCGATCCGGGTGTCGATCGAAAAGGTCGACCAGCTGATCAACCTGGTGGGCGAGCTGGTGATCACGCAGGCGATGATCGAGCAGCGCGTCGACACGCTGGACCCGATGGCGCACGAGCGCCTGTTGAACAGCGTCAGCCAGCTGACCCGCAACACGCGCGACCTGCAGGAAGCGGTGATGTCGATCCGCATGATGCCGATGGACTTCGTGTTTTCGCGCTTCCCGCGCATGGTGCGCGACCTGGCGGCCAAGCTGGGCAAGAAGGTCGATTTCATCACCAACGGCGCGGCCACCGAACTGGACAAGGGCCTGATCGAGCGCATCGTCGACCCGTTGACCCACCTGGTGCGCAACTCGATCGACCACGGCATCGAGATGCCCGACGTGCGCCGCGCGGCCGGCAAGAGCGACTCGGGCCGGCTGTTCCTGTCGGCCTCCCACCAGGGCGGCAACATCATCATCGAGGTGTCCGACGACGGCGGCGGCCTGAACCGGGAGAGGATCCTGGCCAAGGCGCAGCAGAACGGCTTGCCGCTGAGCGACAACATGAGCGACGCCGACGTCTGGCAGCTGATCTTCGCGCCCGGCTTCTCGACCGCCGAGCAGGTGACCGACGTGTCCGGCCGCGGCGTGGGCATGGACGTGGTCAAGCGCAACATCACCGCCATGGGCGGCGTGGTCGACATCCGCTCGGCCAAGGGCTTCGGCACCACGATCTCGATTTCGCTGCCGCTGACCCTGGCGATCCTGGACGGCATGTCGATCCGCGTCGGCGAGGAGGTCTACATCCTGCCGCTGGGCTTTGTCATCGAATCGCTGCAGCCGGCGCCGGAAGACGTCAAGGAAATTTCCGGCAAGGGCCGCGTGATCAAGGTGCGCGGCGAATACCTGCCGCTGGTGCCGCTGTACCAGATGTTCGACATCACGCCGCGCTTCACCGACCCGTGCCAGGGCATCGTCGTCATCATCGAGACCGACGGCCGCAAGGCCGGCCTGTTCATCGACGACCTGGTCGGCCAGCAGCAGGTGGTGGTCAAGAACCTGGAATCGAATTACCGCAAGGTGGCCGGCATCTCCGGCGCCACCATATTGGGCGACGGCGGCGTGTCGCTGATCCTCGATGTCGCCGCATTGATACGCTCATCCCGTCAGCTCGCCGACGAGCAGATTTTTAGCTAATCCACCAAGGAAACCATCATGGCAGAGGTACTAACCACCGGAGCAAACGAGATCGCCGGCCACGAATACCTGGCGTTCACGCTGGGCTCGGAGGAATACGGCATCGACATCCTCAAGGTGCAGGAGATCCGCGGCTACGAGGCGGTGACCCGCATCGCCAACGCGCCGGAGTTCATCAAGGGCGTGATCAACCTGCGCGGCATCATCATCCCGGTGGTCGACATGCGCATCAAGTTCAACCTTGGCTCGCCGGTGTACGACCAGTTCACCGTGGTCATCATCCTCAACATCAGCGGCCGCATCGTCGGCATGGTGGTGGACTCGGTGTCGGACGTGACCACCCTGACGCCGGAGCAGGTCAAGCCGGCGCCGGAGATGGGCACCGCCTTCAGCACCGACTACATGATCGGCCTGGGCACCATCGATGAGCGTATGCTGATCCTGGTCAACATCGACAAGCTGATGTCAAGCGCCGAGATGGGCTTGATGGAGCAGATCGCGGCCTAAGCCACGCCGCCGTCAGTACCAAGGCAGCGCCCAGAGAGTGCGCGCCAGTGACCACACACATCCGGGGTTCGCGAGCAGGTCCCGGCGAGCAAGCATAGACAGCATAGGGGAGAACAAGATGAATTTACGCGACTTCAAAATCGGCGCCCGCCTCAGGATAGGCTTCGGCAGCATACTGCTGATCCTGGTGGCGATGGTCCTGATGACCAATTACCTGAACTACAGCAACAAGAGCAAGCTGACCAAGGGCCTCGAGCTGTCGACCGCGAAGAACCTGCAGGCCGGCGCCATGAAGAGCGCGATGCTGGAGACCGGCATCGCCATGCGCAACATCGGCCTGCAGTCGGACGTCAGCCTGATGCAGAAGGAAGAACAGAAGGTCAAGGACCAGCGCGCCCGCTACGACAAGGCGCAGGTCGACCTGAAGGCGCTGGGCCTGAACGACGCTGAAAAGAAGGCGCTGGCCGACATCGCCGCGCTGGACGTCGACGTCGACAAGGCGTTCAAGGAAGCGATCGGCCAGGTGCTGGCGTTTAACAGCGAAGGCGCGGCCAAGGTCATTTCTGGCCGCATCGATCCGCTCAACCAGCAGACGCTGGCGCTGATCAACAAGCTGGTCGACATGCAGCAGGCCAACGCCAAGGAAGTGATGGACGGCTCGGTCAGCTCCGACCGCAGCCTGATGATGATGCTGTTCGGCCTGGGCGCGGTGGCGGTGGTGCTCGGCATCGCCTGCGCGGCCGTCATCACCGGCTCGATCACCGGCCCGCTGGCCGGCGCCGTCGAAGTGGCGCAGAAAGTGGCCGCCGGCGAGCTGACCTCGCAGGTCCATGTCGAAGGCAAGGACGAGACCAGCGAGCTGCTGCAGGCGCTCAAGGACATGAACGACAGCCTGTCCAAGACCGTCGGCGACGTGCGCAACGGCACCGAGATGATTTCCACCGCGTCGCAGGAGATCGCCTCCGGCAACGCCGACCTGTCGGCGCGCACCGAGTCGCAGGCCAGTTCGCTCGAAGAGACGGCATCGTCGATGGAAGAGCTGACCTCCACCGTCAAGCAGAACGCCGACAACGCGCGCCAGGCCAACCAGCTGGCCGTATCGGCCTCGTCGGTGGCGGAGAAGGGCGGCACCGTGGTGTCGCAGGTGGTCGAAACCATGGGCTCGATCAAGGCCAGCTCGAGCAAGATCGTCGACATCATCGGCGTCATCGACGGCATCGCGTTCCAGACCAACATCCTGGCGCTGAACGCGGCGGTCGAGGCGGCCCGCGCGGGAGAGCAGGGCCGCGGCTTCGCCGTGGTGGCGTCCGAGGTGCGCAACCTGGCCCAGCGCTCGGCCGGCGCGGCCAAGGAAATCAAGGAACTGATCGGCGATTCGGTCAACAAGGTCGACGCCGGCAGCAAGCTGGTCGACGAGGCCGGCCAGACCATGGACCTGATCGTGACGTCGATCCGCCAGGTGGCCGACATCATGGGCGAGATCACCGCCGCCACCCAGGAACAGAGCAACGGCATCGAGGAAGTCAACCAGGCCATCACGCAGATGGACGAGATGACGCAGCAAAACGCCGCGCTGGTGGAGCAGGCCGCCGCGGCGGCCGAGAGCATGCAGGAACAGGCGCAGATGCTGGCGCAGGCGGTCAGCATCTTCAAGCTGGCCGATGACGAGGCGCATCGTTCGTCCGCCCGCGCGCCGGCACCGCGGCCGGCGCCGCGTGCGGCGGTGGCCGCACCGGCACCGGCGCCGGCGCCGCGCGTGGCCGCCGCGGCCCGTCCGGCCGCGCCGAAAAAGCTGGCCACCCCGGCGCCGGCTGCCGGCGAGGAGTGGGAAGAGTTTTAAGAGGACGCCGCCGCGGGCATTGTTAGTGGATACAAATAAAGGTTTTAACATATGCCGCAAACCAAAGACACCGTCAAAGAGTTTGATTTCAACGCCAAGGACTTCGAACGCGTCCGCGGCCTGATCTACAAACGGGCCGGCATCTCGCTGGCCGACAGCAAGCAGGAGATGGTGTACAGCCGTCTGGCGCGGCGTTTGCGCGCCACCGGCATCGGTTCGTTCGGCAAATACCTGGACGACCTCGAGGCCGGGCGCCTGGGCGAGGAGTGGGAGTCGTTCACCAACGCGCTGACCACCAACCTGACCTCGTTCTTCCGCGAGGCGCACCACTTCCCGCTGCTGGCCGAACATATCAAGGGCAAGCGCGAACCGATCACCATCTGGTGCTCGGCCAGCTCGACCGGCGAGGAGCCGTACTCGATCGCCATGACCGTCTGCGAGGCGTTCAACACGTTGACGCCGAACTGCCAGATCATCGCCACCGACATCGACACCAACGTGCTGGCCACGGCCGCCAACGGCGTCTACACCATGGACCGGCTGGACAAGATGTCGCCCGAGCGTTCGCGCCGCTTTTTCCTCAAGGGCAAGGGCGACCGCGAAGGCATGGCGCGCGTGCGGCCGGAGTTGCGCAACATGATCACTTTCAAGCAGCTGAACCTGCTGGCCGACAACTGGCCGCTCAGCGGCCAGTTCGACGTGATTTTTTGCCGGAACGTGATGATTTACTTTGACAAGGCGACTCAGCGTAAAATACTGTCCCGCTTTGTCCCATTGATGAAACCGGACGCCTTGTTGTTCGCGGGCCATTCGGAGAATTTCCTCTACGTGTCGGAGTCGCTCAAACTACGCGGCAAGACGGTGTACGAGCTGGACGATCAACACCGTGGTGCTGCCCAAAAAGCATCGCAACGCACATGAGAATAAAAAATGGATCTCGAACAATTTGCCACGAACGTCTATTACGATAGAACGTTCGACTGCGAAGCCGCCAAGATACTGCCGGGCGAGTACTACTTCACCAACAAGGACATGTTGATCGTGACGGTGCTCGGCTCCTGCGTGTCGGCCTGCATCCGCGACCGGGTCACCGGCCTGGGCGGCATGAACCACTTCATGCTGCCCGACGGCGGCGGCGACAACGGCAGCCCGGTGTCGGCCTCGGCGCGCTATGGCACGTATGCGATGGAAATCCTGATCAACGACCTGCTCAAGGCCGGCGCCAAGCGCGAGAACATGGAGGCCAAGGTGTTTGGCGGCGGCGCCGTGCTCAAGGGCTTCACCGCGATCAACGTCGGCGAGCGCAACGCCGCCTTCGTGCTGAACTTCCTCAAGGTCGAGAAAATCCGCGTGGTGGCCGAGGACCTGAACGACATCCACCCGCGCAAGGTGTATTTCTTCCCCCGCACCGGCAAGGTGCTGGTGAAAAAGCTGATGCAGACCCACAACGACACGCTGGCCAAGCGCGAGATCGAGTACGCCAGCCGCCTCAAGGTGGCGCCGGTGGGCGGCGAGATCGACCTGTTCTGACCGAATTGAGGGCATAGGGCCCGGAAAGTAGCGTTTTATGAAGATCAAAGTCCTGATCGTCGACGATTCCGCGCTGATCCGCAGCGTGATGAGCGAGATCATCAACAGCCAGCCCGACATGGAAGTGGTGGCGGCCGCCCCCGATCCGCTGGTCGCGCGCGAGCTGATCAAGCAGCACAACCCCGACGTGCTGACGCTCGACGTCGAGATGCCGAAGATGGACGGCCTCGACTTCCTGGAAAAACTGATGCGGCTGCGGCCGATGCCGGTGGTGATGGTGTCGTCGCTGACCGAGCGCGGCTCGGAGATCACCATGCGCGCGCTGGAACTGGGCGCGGTCGACTTCGTCACCAAGCCGAAGATCTCGATCCAGGCCGGCATGCGCGAGTACACCGACCTGATCACCGACAAGATCCGCGCCGCCTCCAAGGCGCGGGTGCGCGCGCGCGTGCTGCCGCAGGCCGGCGCCGACGGCCAGGGCGGACAGACCCAGCTGCCGCAGCTGCGCAATCCGCTGACCTCGTCGGAAAAGCTGATCATCATCGGCGCCTCCACCGGCGGCACCGAGGCGATCCGCGAGTTCCTGATGCAGATGCCGTCCGACTGCCCCGGCATCCTGATCACCCAGCACATGCCCGAAGGCTTCACCACCTCGTTTGCCAAGCGCCTCAACAGCCTGTGCAAGATCTCGGTGCAGGAAGCGCAGGGCAACGAGCGCGTGCTGCCGGGCCACGCCTACATCGCCCCCGGCCACTCGCACCTGTACCTGACCCGCAGCGGCGCCAACTACATGACCCGCATCGACCAGGCCGAGCCGGTCAACCGCCACCGGCCGTCGGTGGACGTGCTGTTCCGTTCAGCCGCGCAGTGCGCCGGTAAAAACGCGGTTGGGGTTATCCTGACCGGCATGGGCAAGGATGGCGCGGCCGGCATGCTGGAGATGAAGGGCGCCGGCGCGTATAATTTCGCCCAGGACGAGGCCAGCTGCGTGGTGTTCGGCATGCCGCGCGAGGCGATCGCCATCGGCGCCGCCCACGAAGTCGGCGCGCTGCAGGCGCTGCCGGGCATGGTGCTGGGTTACCTGGCGGCCCACGGCATGCGGGCTTTGCGGGTATAAAGGGTATAAATGCCCCTGTTTGACGTTTTACTGCTACTTTGTTCGCCTTAAAGCAACGAAAATGCTATCCTACAACTTGCTGGCACGTAGATACTATTAACAACCACCGCGTAGAGAAACAACGGAGTAATTCATGGCTGATCCAAAGATGAAATTTTTAGTTGTTGACGATTTTTCGACGATGCGCCGCATTGTCCGGAATCTGTTGAAAGAACTGGGTTATGCCAATGTCGATGAGGCGGAAGACGGCGTGATGGCGCTGGCCAAGCTGCGCGCTGAATCGTTCGACTTCGTCGTGTCCGACTGGAATATGCCGAACATGGACGGCTTGACGATGTTGCAAAACATCCGTGCCGATCCCGCGCTGGCCAAGCTGCCGGTGCTGATGGTGACCGCCGAGGCGAAAAAGGAAAACATCATCGCGGCTGCCCAGGCAGGCGCCAACGGCTATGTGGTTAAACCATTCACCGCAGCAACGCTGGATGAAAAGCTGAACAAGATCTTCGAGAAGCTCGGAGCTTGATAATGGTTGAGCAACACAGCGGATCCGCCGCGGTCGCGATGGATCCGAATGAGGAGTTTTTGTCGCGTATCGGTCACATGACGCGGGCCTTGCATGAAAGCTTACGCGGGCTGGGCTTGGATAAATTGATAGAAAAAGCGGCATCCGACATCCCGGACGCCCGCGACCGCCTCGATTACGTCGCCCGCCTCAGCGAAGACGCGGCGCAGAAAGTGTTAAACGCCACCGATGCCGCCAGTCCGCTGCAGGACCGGATAGGCGGCGACGCCAGGCAGCTGAGCGCCTCGTGGAACGGCCTGCTGGCGGCCGGCGCGCCGGACCCGCAGTGGCAGGCGCTGGCGCAGCAAACCGTCGCCGCGCTGGACGGCGCCGCCGACGGCGCGACGCAGACCAAGGCCCATCTGATGGACATCATGATGGCGCAGGATTTCCAGGATTTGACCGGGCAGGTGATCAAGAAGGTCACCTCGATCGCACAAAACCTGGAAAGGCAGCTGGTGCAGATGCTGATCGATTTCGCGCCTGAACAGATGAAGAAGGAGCTCGACAACGGCTTGCTGAACGGACCGCAAATCGATCCGACCGGCGAAGGCGTGGTGGCCGACCAGGAGCAGGTGGACGATCTGCTCGATAGCCTGGGTTTCTGATCCGCTGTCTTTCATAGATAACCATGCACCAAACCAATTTCCTCGTCCGTGAACCGCTGCTGGACGCCAAGCAGAGGGTGGTTGGCTATGAACTGTCCTGGCAGCGGCCCGGCGGTGCGCCGTCGACGCCGGCCGAACTGGAATTGCTGATCGGCTTCGTGGCCGAACAGGTCAACGACGAGGACCAGGGCTGGCTGCTGCGCGACAAGATCCTGTTCCTTGAAGCGGTGCCGGCGATGCTGTCGACCGACGCCCTGCATCAGCTGCCGCCCGAGCGCACCGTGCTGTCCATCCGTACCGCCGAGCTTGCCAATCCCGACACCATGGCCGCCGTGCAGGCGCTGCGCGCCGGCGGCGTCGGCATCCTGCTGCGCGAGGCCGACCTGAGCCGCATCGGCAGCCGCCTGCCGACCATCGCCTCGTATGTCGAAGTGCGCTTTTCCGGCGCCGACGTCGGCGCCCAGGCGCGCACCTATGCGGCGCTGAAGCAATCGTCGGTGGGCATGGTCGCGCGGCCGGTCAGCAACTGGGGCGATTTCGACGCCTGCGCCGCGCTGGGGCTGAACGCCTTCGTCGGCAAGCTGCACCTGACGCCGCGCCCCAGCAGCGACTCCAAGGGCTTGAATCCGGCGCAAACCATCATCATGCAGCTGATGCAGATGGTGCGCCAGAACGCCGACATCGTCCAGCTCGAGGCGGTGCTCAAGCGCGATGCGACCCTGTCGTACAAACTGCTGCGCTTCATCAACTCGGCCGGCTTCGGCGCCGGGCGCGAGATCCAGTCGCTGAAGCAGGCGCTGACCCTGCTCGGCTACACGCCGCTGTATCGCTGGCTGACCTTGCTGCTGGCCACCGCCAGCACGTCCGGCTACTCGCCGGTGCTGCTGGAGACGGCGGTGGTGCGCGGTCGCCTGGCCGAACTGCTGGGGCAGGCCGCGCTGGGCAAGAGCGAGGCGGAAAACATCTTCGTGGCGGGCATGTTCTCGCTGCTGGACCGGCTGCTGGGCATCACCATGCAGGAAGTGCTGGCCAATATCCAGCTGTCCGACGACGTGGTTGCCGCGCTGCTCACCCGCAGCGGCAAATACGGCCCCTATCTGGCGCTGGCCGAAGCCTGCGAACTCAATTCCGACCTGGTCGCCTCGCTGGCCGCCTCGCTCAAGCTGAGCCCGGAAGATGTCAACAAAGCCCACCTCTCCGCGCTGGCCTGGGCGCAAAACGTCGCGGCCTGATCCGTCTCAATCGTCACGCGTGCGCGCGTTGACATGGCCAATTGCGCGGCGGATTATGTGCGCATGAACTCCAATTCTGACAAAGACTATATCGATGCCAAGGCGGATAGCTTACACGCCGAGATGGCTGGCAGGACAGACAGCCTGCACGCCGAGATGGCCGGCCTTCGTGCCGTGCTCGACGAGCGCACGGAGGCGATACGCGAGTCGATGAGAGAGATGCGCGTGGCGGTGGAGGCCAAAATCGTCAGCACCGTCGAAAGCGCGGTGTCGCAGTTGGTCAAATGGATGGTGGGCACCTTCATCGCCACGATCGCGATTTTCATCACGGTGATGACCTTTGTGCTGAACAACGCGGTGCCGAAGACGCCGGCGCCGGCAGCGACCGTACCGGCCGTGATCATTCAGGTCACGCCGCAGGGCGTCAGCGTGCTGCCGGTGGCGCCCGCTGTGCCGCCTAAGCCTTAAATTTCCAGGTTGTCGATCAAACGGGTCGAGCCCAGCTTGGCAGCGGCCAGCACCACCAGTTGCGCGCCTTGCGCCAGGTCGCCGGCGTTGGGCGGTTGCAGGTCGTTGCGCTTGCGGATGGAGATGTAGTCCGGTTTCCAGCCGCGCTTGGCCAGGTCGTCCATCGCCTTGTGCTCCAGCTGGAACACGTCCAGATGGCCCGAGCGCATTTCATTGGCCACGAAATTCAAGGTCTGGTACAGCGCCGGCGCTTCCGCCCGTTCCGTTTCCGACAGATACATATTGCGCGACGACAGCGCCAGGCCGTCGTCGGCGCGATACGTCTCGGCCGCGATGATCTCGGTCGGCATGGCGAACTGACGGCTCATGTTACGCACGATCATCAGCTGCTGGTAATCCTTCTTGCCGAACACGGCCACGCGCGGCTGCACGCACGAGAACAGCTTGGTCACCACCGTGCACACGCCGTTGAAGAAGCCCGGGCGGAATTCGCCCTCCAGCGTGTTGCCCAGGCCGTCCGGCGGCTGCACACGGTACTCCTGCGGCTCCGGGTACAGATCCTTCTCGGTCGGTGCGAACAGCACGTACACGCCTTCCTTCTCCAGCTTCTCGACGTCGGCCTGGAAGGTGCGCGGGTACTTGTCGAAATCCTCGTTCGGGCCGAACTGCAGGCGGTTGACGAAGATCGACGCGACCACCGGGTCGCCGTGCTTGCGCGCCAGCCGCATCAGCGACAAGTGGCCCTCGTGCAGGTTGCCCATCGTCGGGACGAAGGCGGTGCGCAGTTGGCCGCTGAGTTGGTCGCGCAATTCTTCAATGGAAGTGATGATTTTCATGACATGTGTTCGCTATGAGCGGTAATGGGAATTCGGGGGAGGGCGGCCGTTCAGGCCGGCGAGTACGCGAGCCGCACGTAGATGGGCGCGAACGGCTCGGCCTGGGTAATTTCAATCAGCGTTTCCTTGGCCAGCTCCAGCAGCGCGACAAAGTTCACCACCACCACCGGCACGCCGCCGGCGATGTCGAACAGGTCGGCGAACTCGACGAAGCGGCTCGATTGCAGGCGCCGCAGGATGCCCGTCATGTGCTCGCGCACCGACAGTTCCTCGCGGCTGATCTTGTGGTGCTGGGTCAGCTTGGCGCGCTTCATCACGTCCAGCCAGGCTTGCTGCAGGTCGATCGGCGCCACGTCCGGCCAGGTCGGCACCAGGCTTTGCTCGATGAATATCTGCGTGCGCACGAAGTCGCGGTCGACCTGGGGGATCGTGTTCAGGTCGTAGGCGGCCAGCTTGATCTGCTCGTATTCCAGCAGGCGGCGCACCAGTTCGGCGCGCGGGTCGTCGCTTTCGATTTCCAGGTCCGACTGGCGCTGCGGCAGCAGCATGCGCGACTTGATCTCGATCAGCATCGCCGCCATCAGCAGGTATTCTGCCGCCAGCTCCAGGTTGGACAGGCGGATCTGGTCGACATATTTCAGGTATTGCAGCGTCAGCTGCGCCATCGGGATGTCGAGGATGTTGAAGTTTTGCTTGCGGATCAGATAGAGCAGCAAGTCCAGCGGGCCTTCGAAGGCGTCGAGGAAGATTTCCAGCGCGTCGGGCGGGATGTACAGGTCGGTCGGCATTTTCAGCATCGGCTCGCCGTACAAGCGGGCCAGGGCCGACACCTCGGTGGTGATGGCGGCGGCGTCCGCCTCGGCCGCTTCCGCCAGCTCCGGCGACGGCGCGGCCTCCGCCTCGCCGACCAGGTCGGCTACCGGCGGTTGCGTTTCAACCGTGTCGTCTGGCAACATCCTTGCCGCCCCGGAATGCTTAGACCTTGTTCTGGTAGACGTAAGCTTGTTGCTTGATGGCCGATTTCATCTGGCGCTCCTGCTCGTCCAGCGATACCGGCGGACGGTCCCACAGCAGCGCGCGGCCTTTTTGCTGGCCTTCTTCCATGCCCGGATTCTTTTCCTTCAGCGCCTTGATGAACAGGGTGTGATCGGATTCGTACATCGAATGTTGTTTAGAGAGTTTCATATTTTCTAAGTGGGTGGATCAGCAACTTGTATTTTACCGCGCCGCGGCGGCCGGGCGCTAATTCTATCGCCGGCCTTCAGCCGGAAACGGCGGAATCGGGTATGCTCGGGACGTAATGTTGCATAGTTATCACGAAAAATAGAAAAATGACCCATCGCCTGACGCCCAAAACCGTTTTCCTGCTGACTTTGCCTCCGCTGCTGTGGGCCGGCAACGCCATCGTCGGCCGCCTGGTGCACGACATGCTGCCGCCGGTGCTGCTCAATTTCCTGCGCTGGCTGATCGCGTTTTGCATCCTGCTGCCGCTGGCCGGGCCGGTGTTCCGGCGCGAGGCCGGCATGTGGCGCTACTGGAAGCAGTACGCGCTGCTGGGCCTGCTCGGCATCGGCATGTACAACGCGCTGCAATACATGGCGTTGCAGAGTTCGACGCCGATCAACGTCACGCTGGTGGCGTCCGGCATGCCGGTGTGGATGATGCTGACCGGCTGGCTGTTCTTCGGCGTGCCGGTGAGCCGGCGCCAGGTGGCCGGCGCCGTGCTGTCGATCGCCGGCGTGGTGCTGGTGCTGGCGCGCGGCGAGTGGCGCCACGTGCTGGAACTGCGGCTGGTGGCGGGCGACCTGTTCATGATCCTGGCCACCATCGCCTGGTCGCTGTACAGCTGGCTGCTGACGCGCGCGAAGGAACCGGCCGGCATCCGCGCCGACTGGGCCGCCTTCCTGCTGGCGCAGGTGGCGTTCGGCGTGCTGTGGTCGGGCGGCTTCGCGGCCGGGGAATGGGCGCTGGGCGCGATCCCGGTGCAATGGAGCTGGACGCTGGCGGCGGCGCTGGTCTACGTGTCGGTCGGGCCGGCGGTGATCGCCTTCCGCTGCTGGGGCGCGGGCGTGCAGGCGGCCGGGCCGTCGGTCGGCGCGTTCTTCGTCAACCTGACGCCGCTGTTCACGGCCTTGCTGTCGTCTGCCTTCCTGGGCGAGGCGCCGCATGGCTACCATGTGGCGGCGTTCGCGCTGATCGTCGGCGGCATCGTCGTCTCGGCGCGACGCTAGAATCCACTAGCCCGCCGCCGCCTTCAGCGCGTCGATAAACACCCGCACTTTCTGCGGCAGATGCGGCGAAGCCGGGAACACCGCGTGGATATCGCCCTCCGGCAGCGACCACTCGGGCAGCAGCCGCACCAGCCTGCCGGCGGCCACATCCTCCCGCACCGAGAACCAGGTCGCGCGCAGCACGCCGCCGCCGGCCAGCGCGGCGGCGCGGCAGGCATAGGCGGTGTTGGTCGAGAACACGATGTTCTGCATCCGCACCGCGCTTTGATTGCCGGCGGCGTCCTCCAGCGTGAACGTGGCCGGTTGCCGCAGCACCGTCAGCGCGATGTAGGGCAGCGGCGCCAGCGCCTGCGGGGTGGCCGGCATGCCGTGCCGCGCCACGAACTCCGGGCTGGCGACCAGCAGGCGCACCACGCCGCCGACGCGCGCCGCCATATAGCCCGAATCGGCCAGTTTGCCCAGCCGCACTGTCACGTCGATGCCCTCGGCGATCAGGTCGATCAGGCTGTCGCCGCAGACCAGCTCCACCTTCAGCGCCGGATAGCGCTCCCGCAGCTGCGTCAGCACGGGCGCCACCACCATCACGCCGTAGTCGATCGGCGCGGCCACCCGCAACGTGCCTTGCGGGATGTCGCGTCCGGTGCGGGCCTGCTCGATCGCCTGTTCGGCCTGCTGCAGCAACTGTCGGCTGGCTTCGTAGAATGCGCGGCCGGCCTCGGTCAGCGCCAGTTTGCGGGTCGAGCGCAGCAGCAGGCTGACGCCGACTTCGGTCTCCAGCAGCTGCATGTGCTTGCTGACCATGGACTTGGCCAGGCCGAGCCGCTCGCCGGCGGCAGTCAGCGAGCCCGATTCCACCACGGCGACGAAGGTGATCAGGCGGTTCAGGTTGATGGTGCTTAAATCGGCCATGGTGCGTGCGGAGAGTGATTGTCCACTTAGAGTGAACTGAGATTCCTGTTTTGTCCAGCTTATCAGCACGAAGCCGTCTGAATATACTGGCTGCATCTGTCCACCCACATAGGAAATCCATCATGAAGCTCTACGGCACGCCGCTTTCCGGCCACACCCACCGTGTGCGCTTGTTCCTCAGCCTGCTGAAGCTGCCCTACGAATTCGTCCAGATCGACATGAGGGCGGGGCAGAACCGCTCGCCCGAGCATCTGGCGCGCAGCCCGTTCGGCGAGGTGCCGGTGCTGGAGGACGGCGACGTGGTGCTGCCCGACTCGACCGCGATCCTGGTCTACCTGGCGTCCAAATACGACGACAGCGGCCGCTGGCTGCCGCGCGAACCGCTGGCGGCGGCCCAGGTGCAGCGCTGGCTGTCCAACGCGTCGGGCAAGATCGCCTACGGTCCCTGCACGGCGCGGCTGGTGACGGTGTTCGGCGCGCCGCTCGATCATGAGCGGGCACTAGCCATCTCGGTACGCCTGTTCGACGTGATGGAGGCGGAGCTGGCCGGCCGCCGTTACGCGGTGGGCGACCACGCCAGCATCGCCGACATCGCCGCGTTCAGCTACGTCGAGCACGCGCCGGAAGGCGGCGTGTCGCTCAAGCCGTATCCGAACATCCGCGCCTGGCTGGCCAACGTGCGCGCGCTGCCGGGCTTTGTGGCGATGCCCGCCACCAAAGCCGGCGTGGCGCCCGAAGGCATTTAAGCGGGGCCGGCCATGGACGCGTCCCCATTTCATGCCGGCGAGCTGACCATCCAGCAGCGCGTGGGCGTGCGCCAGCAGATGGCCGGTGCCGGCGCGGCCGGGGTGCGCGACTACATGCCCGACCAGCATCGCCAATTCTTCAGCGAGCTGCCGATGTTTTTCATCGGTGCGCTCGATGCTGAAGGGCAGCCGTGGGCCACGGTGCTGGCCAGCGATCCCGGCTTCGTATCGACGCCCGATGCGCGCACGCTGCACATCGCCGGCGGCATGCTGGCCGGCGATCCGCTGCAAGGCCATCTGGGCGTCGGCGTCCACCTGGGAGGATTGGGACTGGTGCCGTCCACGCGGCGGCGCAACCGCGTCAACGGCGTCATCACGTCGGTGGACGAGGGAGGTATGCGGGTGGCGGTGTCGCAAAGCTTCGGCAACTGTCCACAGTACATCCAGGACCGTGCCGCGACGCCGGCGCCGGCCGCGCGCGAAGTGCATGTGCTGCGCGGCGTCGCGCTGAGCGTGCAGGACCGCGAGCTGATCGCCCGCGCCGACACCTTTTTCATCGCCAGCGCCAATCCGGATGAGGAAGCGGGCAAGGGCAAGGGGGCAGATGTTTCGCATCGCGGCGGACGTCCGGGCTTCGTGCGCGTCGACGACGACCGCACCTTGACCTCGCCCGAATTCGTCGGCAACTTCTTCTTCAACACGACCGGCAACCTGCTCAGCCATCCGCGCGCGGGCTTGCTGTTCATCGACTTCGAACGCGGCGACATGCTGCACGTGGCGGTGGAAGCGGAGATTATCTGGGACGGTCCGCAAGTGCGGGCCTTCGCCGGCGCGGAGCGGCTGCTGCGCTTCCATGTGCGGGAAGTGGTGCGCAATGTCGGCGCGCTGCCGTTCCGCTGGAGCGCGCCCAAACCCGCCGCGCAGGTAGCGCGTACCGGCACCTGGGCCGATGCGGACAGTGCGCTCGACGCCGCCGCGTTGACCGGCAAGTGGCGGCCGTTCACCGTGACCGAGGTTGTGCGGGAAAGCGACACTGTGCGTTCGTTTTACTTCGAACCCGCCGACGGAGTGGGCTTGGCCGCGCACGTGCCGGGCCAGTTTATTTCTGTACGCCTGGCTGCAGGCGCTGCGGGATCGGCCGTGCCGCTGGTACGCAGCTACACCTTGTCCGATGTTCCGAATGGCCGCCGCTACCGCATCAGCGTCAAGCGCGACGGCGCCGTCTCCGCCTGGCTGCACGATCATCTGGCACCGGGTGCGCGCATCGAGTTGATGGGCCCCGGCGGCGACTTCACGTTCGAGGAGGGCACGCAACGCCCGGCCGTGCTGCTGTCGGCAGGCATCGGCATCACACCCATGATCGCCATGCTGAACGGCTTGCTGGTGAACGGCAGCCGCACGCGCCATCGGCACCCCATCCATTTCTTCCACGGCGCCCGCAACCGCCGCGAGCAGGCGTTCGGGGAGCATTTGCAAGCAATGGCGGCCGGACACCGCAATCTCAACGTCCACATACGCTACAGCGGCGAGGGCGACACGGCGGCCTTCGGCAGCGACATCACCAACTGGAAGGCCAGCGCCGGCCGCATCGACCTGGCGTGGCTGAAAACGCAACTGCCGTTCGACGACTACGATTTCTACCTGTGCGGTCCGGCGCCGTTCATGCAGCAGATGTACGACGGCCTGCGCAGCCTGAATGTCGCCGACGGACGCATACGGTTCGAAGCCTTCGGTCCGGCCAGCGTGCGGCGCGATGCAAGGTCGCCGGAGGTGGCCGCGGCCGTGCCGGTGCAGTTCACCAGGTCGGGCATCTCGGCGTTATGGGACGGCAGCGCGGGCAGCCTGCTGGAGCTGGCCGAGTCCCAAGGCATACCGGCGGAATTCAGTTGCCGCTCCGGCGCGTGCGGTACCTGCGCGGTCGGCATCGGGGCCGGAGCGGTCAAATACACCCGGGACTGCGGCGCTCAGGCGGACCCAGGGCAGGTGCTGATATGCTCCGCCATCCCGGCCGCCGGCAGCGCGGCCTTCGAGCTGGACCTCTGACCTATAGCGACTTGATATAGCGCGGATCGACTTGCGCGCAGTAGCTGGCGCAGGCCTGGCGGGCGGCGTTGGCGGCGGCGTGCACCAGCATCTCGGCGTTTGAATGGAAACACATCGAGACGATGATCGATGGCGGTTCCGGCTGCACCGGCAGCTCGATAAACTCGCCGCTCTTGAGCGCGTCGACCACGAACAGGCTGGGGATGGCCGCCACGCCGTAGCCGTCCTTCACCAGCTGCACGATGGCTGCCACCGACGGCGAGCAGGTGATGCGCGTCTGCTCCAGCGGCACCATCGCCAGGTTGGCCATCTTGCTGACGATCTCCTCGATCATGCGCTGCGGCGCCGTGCCCCGTCCGAAAGTCAGGATGGGCAGCGCCAGCAGGCGCTGGTTCAAACCTTCCTTGCGCGTGTCGATCAAGCCCTTGCGGGCGATCCAGTGCAGCGGATACACCGCCAGCGCCTCGGAGACGATATCGCTGCTCTCCACGCCTTCCACCTGTATCACCAGATCGAGCTCGCGCGCCCGCAGGCGCCGTTCCAGCACGTTGCTCATGTCGACCGCCAGGTCCACTTCCAGCTCCGGGTACATCGTGTTCAATTCGCGGATGTACTGCGCCAGCCAGCTGTGCACCACCGATTCGATCACGCCGACCCGCAGGCGGCCGCGTATCGCGCTGTCCTTTTGCGCCGCCGCCACCAGCCGGCGCGTGGCGTCGACCACCGCCTTGGCCGGTGCCAGCAGATATTCGGCGTTGGCGGTCAGGCGGAAGTCCTTGCTGCTGCGGTCGATGAGTTCCGTCTGCAGTTCCTCCTCCAGCGTCTTGATGCGCAGCGAGATGGCGGCCGGCGTCGCATGCAGCGCGCGGGCCGTGGCGCGGAAGCTGCGCAGCTGGGCGAGGGTGACGAAGGTCTCGAGGAAGCGGGTATTCATGGGAAACAAGAATACCTTAACCGTCCGCACCAAGATAGCGCGGAGTGGTAAGAAAAACTATACAACAACAGCAAAAATAACTAGATGGCGTGTAGGGGTATTCAAGTTTATTCTTAACTCATGTAATTTTTTTACTGAATAAGCGAGCCACCCAATGACCCCACTTGAATTACGTCACAAGGTACGCAGCGGCGAATTCCGCCTGCCGACCGCCGGCTATTGCGGCCCGTACGCCCAGGCCAACCTGGTGATCCTGCCGCAGGCGCATGCCGACGATTTCCTGCTGTTCTGCCAGCGCAATCCGCGCGCCTGCCCGTTGCTGGCGGTCGGCGAACCGGGGCAGTGGGACTTGACCCGTCTCGGCGAGGACATGGACCTGCGCAGCGACACGCCCGGCTACAACATCTATCGCGGCGGCCAGCTGGCGTCGCAGACGCATGCGCTGCACGACGTCTGGCGCGACGACCTGGTGGTGTTCGCGATCGGCTGTTCGTTCTCGTTCGAGCAGATGCTGATCGAGGCCGGCATCCCGCTGCGTCACATCAAGCAGCGCAAGAACGTCGCCATGTACCGCACCAATATCCGCAACCAGGGCGCCGGCCCATTCGGCGGCGAGATGGTGGTGTCGATGCGGCCGATGAAGGCCGCCGATGCGATCCGCGCGATCCAGATCACCAGTCGCTACCCAGCGGTGCACGGCGCTCCGGTGCACCTGGGCGACCCGTCGCTGATCGGCATTGCCGACATCGACCATCCAGAGTACGGCGATCCGGTCGAGATCATGCCTGACGAAATACCGGTCTTCTGGGCATGCGGCGTCACGCCGCAGGAAGCCATCCGCCATGCGCGCCTGCCGCTGGCGATCACCCACCAGCCGGGCTACATGCTGGTGACCGACATACTGAATTCATCCTTAGCAGCGTTCTAACTTAAAACCAAAGTGGCACCCAGGACGGACCCGCAGCGCGTGTCCGAACGGGGATTGCTACGCCAAACAAAAAGGGGAGCACCATGAATACCAGAGCACTAGCAACCACCCGGGAGGAGGGATTTTTCTCCTGGTTCCACGCATTGACCGGCAAGGAGCGCCGCACCTTCTGGAGCTGCAAGATCGGCTATGCGCTCGACGCGATGGACACGCAATTCCTCAGCTTCGTGATCCCGACGCTGATCGCCACCTGGGGCCTGTCCAAGGGCGACGCCGGCTTGATCGGCACCGTCACCTTGCTGACCTCCGCCGCCGGCGGCTGGATCGCCGGCATCCTGTCGGACCGCATCGGCCGCGTCAAGACGCTGCAGCTGACCATCCTGTGGTTCGCCTTCTTCACCGTGCTGTGCGGCCTGGCGCAGAACTTCCAGCAGCTGCTGGTGGCGCGCGGCCTGATGGGCTTCGGCATGGGCGGCGAGTGGACCGCCGGCGCCATCCTGATCGGCGAGGTAATCCGCGCCAAGGACCGCGGCAAGGCGGTCGGCATGGTGCAGGCGGGATGGGCCATCGGCTGGGGCGTGTCGGCGCTGTTGTATGCGCTGATGTTCTCGCTGCTGCCGCCCGAATGGGCATGGCGCTCGCTGTTCCTGCTGGGGATACTGCCGGCGCTGTTCGTGATCTTCATCCGCCGCTTCGTCGATGAGCCGGAACTGTTCGTGGCGCAGCAGAAGGCGGTGGCGCCGGAAGACCGCGCCTCGTTCGCCCAGATCTTCGCGCCGAAAATGCTGAGCACCACCTTGCGCGCCGTCCTGCTGACCACCGGCGCCCAAGGCGGCTACTACGCCATCACCACCTGGCTGCCCACCTTCCTCAAGACCGAGCGCCACCTGACGGTGCTGGGCACCGGCGGCTACCTGGCGATGGTCATCGTCGGCTCGTACGTGGGCTACATCGTCAGCGCCTTCCTGACCGACTACCTGGGCCGCAAGAAGAACTTCATCCTGTTCGCCACCGGCTCGATGTGCATCGCCCTGGCCTACACCCGCCTGCCGGTGACCGACGGCGTGATGCTGTTCCTCGGCTTCCCGCTCGGTTTCTGCGTGTCCGGCGTGTTCAGCGGCATGGGCGCCTTCCTGACCGAGTTGTTCCCGACCTCGATTCGCGGCTCCGGCCAGGGCTTCAGCTACAACATGGGCCGCGCGATCGGCTCGCTGTTCCCGCTGATGATAGGCATGAGCAGCCAGTCGATGGCGCTGGGCGAGGCGATCGGCATCTTCGCCGGCACCGCCTACGGCGTGATGATCCTGGCCGCGCTGACGCTGCCTGAAACCGCCGGCAAGAAACTCGAATCCTGATTTAGACTGTAGAGGTAACACCATGAAAAACGACATCCCCGCTCAACAACTTCGCTGGCAGTTCTGGGTCGACCGCGGCGGCACTTTCACCGACATCGTCGCGCGCCGTCCGGACGGCAAGCTGGTGACGCACAAGCTGCTGTCCGAGTACCCGGAGCGCTACGACGACGCGGTCACGCAAGGCATGCGCGACCTGCTCGGACTGAAGACGGGCGATCCGCTGCCGGCGGACCAGATCGAAGTGATCAAGATGGGCACCACCGTGGCCACCAACGCGCTGCTGGAGCGCAAGGGCGCGCGCACCGCGCTGGCGATCACGCGTGGCTTTGCCGACCAGCTGCGCATCGGCTACCAGGACCGGCCGGACATCTTCGCCATGCGCATCGACCTGCCGGACCTGATCTACGAGGAAGTGATCGAGATCGACGAACGCATCGGCGCGCGCGGCAAAGTGCTGGAAGCGCCGGATGAAGAGCGGCTGCGCGGCCAGCTGATGGCCTTGCGCGCAAAGGGCATCGACGCCATCGCCATTGTGCTGATGCACGCCTATCGCTATCCTCAGCACGAGCAGCGGCTGCGGGCGCTGGCGGAGGAGACGGGCTTCACGCAGATCTCCGTCAGCCACCAGGTCAGCCCGTTGATGAAGATCGTCGGCCGGGGCGACACGACGGTGGTCGATGCCTACCTGTCGCCGGTGCTGCGGGACTACGTGTCGCGGGTGTCGGCCGACACGGGCGACGTGCGCATCATGTTCATGCAGTCCAACGGCGGCCTGACGGACGCCGGCCGCTTCCAGGGCAAGGACGCGATCCTGTCCGGACCCGCCGGCGGCATCGTCGGCGCGGTCAAGAGCTGCGAGGCGATCGGCCTGAAACAGGTGATCGGCTTCGACATGGGCGGCACCTCGACCGACGTCGCCCACTACGACGGCGCGTACGAGCGGGTGTTCGAGACCGTGGTGGCCGGCGTGCGGGTGCGTGCGCCGATGATGCACATCCATACCGTGGCGGCCGGCGGCGGCTCGATCTGCAGCTTCGAGAACGGCCGCTTCAAGGTCGGCCCGGAATCGGCCGGCGCCAATCCGGGGCCGGCCAGCTACCGCAAGGGCGGGCCGCTGACGGTCACCGACTGCAACGTGATGCTGGGCCGTATCCAGCCGGAGCATTTCCCGCACGTGTTCGGCCCCAACGGCGACCAGCCGCTGGACCGCGACGTGGTGGTGCGCGCCTTCGGCGAACTGTCCGAGCGCATCGCTCGTGAAACCGGCACGCGCCTGTCGCCATCGGCCGTGGCCGACGGCTTCCTGGCGGTGGCGGTCGACAACATGGCGCAGGCGATCAAGTCGATCTCGGTGGAGCGCGGCTATGACGTCAGCCGCTACGCCATGTGCTGCTTCGGCGGCGCCGGCGGCCAGCATGCCTGCCGCGTGGCCGACGTGTTGGGCATGACCAAGATCGTCATCCACCCGTTTGCCGGCGTGCTGTCCGCCTTCGGCATGGGTTTGGCCGATATCCGGGCGATGCGCGAGGGCGCCGTCGAGCAGCTGCTGAGCGAGGCGACGCTGGACCAGCTGGGTCCCAAGCTGGTGGAACTGGCGCGCGATGCCGCCACCGAACTGCTGGAACAGCAGGTGGCGCAGGACGATATCCGCGTCGAGCTGTGCGCGCGGCTGAAGTACCAGGACAGCGATTCGGCCTTCGTCATCCCGCTGGGCAGCGTGACCGAAATGGGCGAGGCCTTCGCGGCGCTGTACCGCGGCCGCTTCGGCTTCGTGATGGAAGGCCAGCCGCTGGTGATCGAATCGGTATCGGCCGAGGCGATCGGCGCCGGCGACGGCGCGGACTTCGTCATCGAAGTGCCGGCCGGCGGCGGTGCCGACTCGGCGGGCCGCGTCTACAGCTACGTCGACGGCCAGACCGTGCCGATCGCGCTGCACGTGCGCGCCGAGCTGGCGGTCGGCAGCCGCGTGACCGGTCCGGCGCTGATCCGCGAGGAGATCGCCACCACCGTGGTGGACGCCGGCTGGACCGCGCGCGTACTGCCCGACCACACGCTGATGCTGGAGCGCAGCGTGGCCGCCGGCAGCGCCCACAAGATGACCACCGCCGTGCATCCGATCCACCTGGAGATCTTTAACAACCTGTTCATGTCGATCGCCAAGCAGATGGGTACCACGCTGGAGAACACCGCCTACTCGGTCAACATGAAGGAGCGCCTGGACTTTTCCTGCGCGATCTTCGACCGCCACGGCAACCTGATCGCCAACGCGCCGCACATTCCCGTGCACCTGGGCTCGATGAGCGACAGCGTGCTGTGCGTGATCCGCCAGCATGCGGCGACGATGGCGCCGGGCGACGCGTATGTGCTCAACGTACCGTACAACGGCGGCACCCACCTGCCGGACATCACCATCGTCTGCCCGGTGTATGGAGACAGCGGGGCGCCGCTGTTCTACGTCGCCGCGCGCGGCCACCACGGCGACGTCGGCGGCATCACGCCCGGCTCGATGCCGCCCAACAGCACCAGCATCCTGGAAGAAGGCGTCCTGCTGGATAACATCAAGATCGTCGACCGTGGCGTGTTCCTGGAGCCGATGGTGCGCGAACTGTTCGCCGCCGGCCCTTGGCCGAGCCGCAACATCGACCAGAACATCGCCGACCTGATCGCGCAACTGGGCGCCTGCGAAACCGGAGCCAACGAGTTGCTGAAGGCGGCTTCCTGCTACGGCGAGGACGTGGTGCTGGCCTACATGCAGCACGTGCAGGACAACGCCGAAGCGGCGGTGCGCAAAGCCATCGGCGGCCTGCGCGACGCCAGCTTCTCGTACGAGATGGACGATGGCGCGGTGCTGAAGGTCAAGCTGACCATCGACCACGCCAGCCGCAGCGCGACGGTGGACTTCACCGGCACCAGCGGGCAGCGGCCGACCAACTTCAACGCGCCGCTGTCGGTCTGCAAGGCCGCCGTGCTGTACGTGTTCCGCACGCTGATCGACAGCGACATTCCGATGAACGAGGGCGTGCTCAAGCCGCTCAACCTGATCATCCCGGAAGGCTCGATGCTCAATCCTCGCTATCCGGCGGCGGTGGTGGCGGGGAACGTGGAGGTGTCGCAGTACGTCACCGACGCGCTGTACGGCGCGCTGGGCGTGATGTCGGCCTCGCAGGGCACGATGAACAACTTCACCTTCGGTAACGAGGAGCACCAGTACTACGAGACCATCGCCGGCGGTTCCGGCGCCGGTCCCGGCTTTGACGGCACGGCCGCCGTGCAGACCCACATGACCAACTCGCGCATGACCGATCCGGAGGTGCTGGAGTGGCGCTTCCCCGTACTGGTTGAAACCCATGCGATCCGGCGCGGCAGCGGCGGCCAGGGCACGCAGCGCGGCGGCGACGGAGCATTGCGCCGCATCCGGTTCCTGGAGGCGATGACGGCCAACATCCTGGCCGGCCACCGCCGCATCGCGCCGTTCGGGCTGGAGGGCGCGGCGCCCGGCGCGCTGGGCCGCAACTGGGTCGAACGCGGCGACGGTTCGGTCGAGGAGTTCGGCGCCACGCACACCGCCGAGATGCAGGCCGGCGACGTGTTCGCGATCGAGACGCCGGGCGGCGGCGGCTTCGGCTCATAAGCTTTAAATAAGGCGGGATAGCCAGGGCTCGTTATCCCGTCTCCAACATCAGAGCCTATTCAAACGGGGATAAAAATGAAAAAGACTATGCTTGCGCTCACGCTGAGCGCATTGGCAGGGATGGCTGCAGCCCAATCCAACGTGACGGTGTACGGCATCGTCGACATGGCGGTGGTGCGCGAAAGCGGCGGCGTGGGCGCGGCCGCTTCCGCCACCAAGCTGACCAGCGGCGTGGAGTCCGGCTCACGTCTGGGCTTCAAGGGCACCGAGGACCTGGGCAACGGCCTGTCGGCCATCTTCCTGCTGGAGAACGGCTTCCAGGCCGACACCGGCGCGATGGGGCAGGGCGGCCTGTTGTTCGGCCGCCAGGCCTACGTCGGGCTGCAGAGCAAAACCGCCGGCACGCTGACCCTGGGCCGCCAGTACACGCCGCAGTACCTGGCGGTGGCGGCGGTCGATCCGTTCGGTTCCGGCACGGCGGGCGACACCAAGAACCTGATGGCCTCGACGGGCAACAGCGCCAGTCGCATGGACAACGCGGTCAAGTACGCGTCGCCGGTGGTCAACGGCTTCAGCGCGGAAGTGGTCTACGGCGCCGGCGAAGTCGCCGGCGACAGCACGGCGCAGCGCCAGTTCGGCGGCGCGCTGGCCTACACCAACGGTCCGCTGGTGGTGCGCCTGGCCCATCACAACCGCAACAACAACACGGCCACGCTGAAGAACACCAGCAGCGCCAAGAACACCGTGCTGACGGCGCTGTACGACTTCGGCGTGGCGAAGGCGCACTTCGCCTACGGCGTCGACAAGGGCTTGAACAGCGCCTTGCCGCGCAACCTGAACAACCCGTTCGGCTATGCCGTCGCGCCGACGCCGACCACCGACAGCAATGTGGTGCTGCTGGGCGTGACGGTGCCGCAGGGTGTCGGCACCTGGCTGGCCTCCTACATCCGCAAGAACGACAAGACCAGCTTCAACCAGGATGCCGAGCAATTGGCGGCCGGCTATCGCTACAACCTGTCCAAGCGCACGGACCTGTATGCGGTGTACGCGTACATCCGCAACAAGAACGGCGCCGGCTACACGGTCGGCAGCGCAATCGAGGGCGGGAGCGGCAACCGTGGCCTGAACCTGGGCATCCGCCACATCTTCTAGGCGGCCGCCATGCGCTCACCCGCCCATACCATCCACAGCTATTTGCTGGCGAAGGATGGCAATCGCCCGCATCTGATGGCCGAAGCGTTCAGCGAGGACGCCATGCTGTCGATGCAGGTCAACACTGAAAGCATCGCGTTTCCGCCGTTGTCGCAGGGACGCGAGGCCATAGCGGACGTGCTGGTGCGCCGCTTCGGGCAAAGCTACGAGAACGTCTATACGTTTTGCCTGACGCCGCCGCCGGGACAGCCGATTCCTGTCTTCAGTTGCGAATGGCTGGTGGCGATGACGGACAAGGGCAGCGGCAATGTGCGGGTGGGCTGCGGGCGCTACGACTGGCATTTCGAGGACCTCACCGGCCTGGCCGAGCGGCTGGCGATCACCGTGGAGGTGATGCAGATACTGCCGCCGGCCGCCCAGGAGCGGGTCATGAAATGGGTGGCTTCGCTGCCTTATCCGTGGTGCGCCACCGAAGCCGTCATCGCCCGCGCGGCGGATGTCGTCGGCGTGGGACCGGTGCTGGCCTGGCTGGCATCCAATAATCGACTTTTAAGAGATCGACTTTTAACCGAGGGAGTTGAAAAATGAAGAACCTGTTGAAATATCTGGTAGTGGGCTGCGCTGCGCTGATGTTCAATGCTGGCGCCGGCGCAGCGGAGAAGGGTACCGCCGACGAAGCGGTGGCGATGGTCAAGAAAGCCGGCGAGTTCCTGAAGAAGAACGGCAAGGAAAAGGCCTTTGCCGAGTTCAATAATCCGAAGGGACAGTTCATCCACAAGGATTTGTACATCTTCGCTTTCGGCGCCAACGGCGACGGCGTCGAACTGGCCAACGGCGCCAACATCAAGTTGGTGGGCAAGAACGTCAAGGAGATGAAGGATGCCGACGGCAAGTACCTGATCAAGGACATCCTGGCCTTGGGCACGGCGGCGGAGGGCAAGGGCTGGGTCGACTACAAGTGGCCCAACCCGGTCACCGGGCAGATCGACGGCAAGCGTACCTACGTGGAGCGGGTCGATGACGTGATCATCGGCTGCGGCGTCTACAAATAAGCGATGCTGGCGCTGAAGGTATTGCTGGTGCCGGTGTTTCTGCTGGCGCTGTCGCTTGCCGGCCAGCGCTGGGGACCGGCGGTGGCCGGCTGGCTGGCCGGGCTGCCGGTGGTGACCGGCCCCATCCTGTTCTTCCTGGCCGCCGAGCAGGGCACGGAATTCGCTGCCCACGCGGCATCGGCGGCGCTGTCGGCGGTGTTCGCGTCGGTGGTGTTCAGCGTCGCGTATGCGCACGCGGCGCGCCGCGCCGGCTGGCCGGTGGCGCTGCCGGCAGCCTTGGCGGGATGGGCGGCGGCGGCCTGGGGGCTCTCGTGGCTGCCGGTGTCTGCGGCGGCATCGCTGCTGGTGGCGCTGGCAACGCTGGCGGCCGCGCCGCGTCTGTTCCCGGCGGCCGCGCCGCGTCTGTTCCCGGCGGTGGCGGCGCCCGGCGCCCGCTCGCTGGCGGCGGCCGAGCTGCCGCTGCGGATGCTGGCCGGCGCGCTGCTGACGCTGGCCGTGACGCTGGCCGCGCGTATGCTCGGCGCGCACTGGAGCGGGCGGCTGGCGGTGTTTCCTATCCTGGGCATCGTGCTGGCCGTGTTTTCGCATCGGGCCCAAGGCATGGCCTTCGCCGCGGCGCTGCTGCGCGCCATGGCGGCGGGACTGTACTCGTTCGTGGCCTTCTGCTTCACGCTGTCGGTGACCCTGCCGCGACTGGGCCTGATGGCGGGTTTTGCGGCCGCCGTGCTGGCCGCGTTGGCGCTTCAGCTGGCGACCCGCCGCAGGCTGCCGGGCGCGCCTGCCGCCGGCTGAAGTGTCCAGCGTACCTGCCTGCCCGGTTTATCGCCACCCGGCTTGCCAGCATGCGTTGAATTCAATCGGCATGCCTGGGGATTTAGTGCTTGAGCGAACGGCGCATCACCAGCGGCGGCGGCTCCATCGGATTGGCGTGCGAGTATTCGAGTTCCTCGGCCAGTTCGAATTCGAAGGCGGTGTAGAAGTCGATCAGCTTGGGCTGGTCGCTGCGCACGGCGAGCCGCACTTCCTCGACGCCGGTGGCCAGGCCGTGATGGATCACCGCTTCCAGCAGGTGCTGCGACAGGTTGCCGCCCCGGTACTCGGGCAGCACGCCCATGCGGCAGATTTCCCACACGTCGGCATCCGAATCGAGCGGCAGCCAGCGCACCGAGCCCACCGGCCGCTCGTCGACCAGCAAAACAAAACCGCCGCCATCGCGCAGGTGTTCTGCGACGAGGACGGCGGTTTCGCGGTGGCCGCTGGAAGTGACGTTGACCTTGCCGGCCCACGCGGCGCGCGTGAGGTCGGCAATCAGCTTGGCATCGTCATTCGTTGCTTCACGTACCACGATGTTCATGCAGACGCCCTTAGCGGATACGCATGCCAGGCTCAGCGCCCGGCCACGGATTGAGGATGTAGATGCCAGGGTTGGCTTTTTCGTCCTTGGCCGAACCGGCCAGCACCATGCCTTCGGACACGCCGAACTTCATCTTGCGTGGCGCCAGGTTGGCCACCATCACGGTCAGCTTGCCGACCAGGTCTTCCGGCTGGTACATCGATTTGATGCCGGAGAAGACGTTGCGCAAGCGGCCTTCGCCGACGTCCAAGGTCAGCCGCAGCAGCTTGTCGGAACCGTCGACGTGCTCGCAGTTGACGATCTTGGCCACGCGCAGGTCGATCTTGACGAAGTCATCGATACTGATCTGCGGCGCCAGTTCTTCCACGCCTTCCGGCATCGGCGCGGCCGGCACCGCGGCCACGGCGGCAGGCTTGGCGGCCTTGGCTGCGGGAGCCGGGGCCGCTGTGGCGGCCGCCTGCTGCGATGGGGCGTCGAACAGGTCTTCGATCATCTTAGCGTCGACGCGGGTCATCAGGTGCGAGTAGGCGCCGATGGTACGGCCCAGCATCGCGGCCGAGACCGCGCCGCTGGCCACATCGGTATCGGCCCACATCAGCTGCTCGTCGTTGAGGAACTTGGCGACATTGGCGGCAACGCCCGGCAGCACCGGCGACAGCAGGATGGTCAGCTGGCGGAACAGGATCAGCGCGGTGGTGCAGACGTCGTGCAGCTCGGGCAGCTTGGCCTCGTCCTTGGCCAGTATCCACGGTTTGTTCTCGTCGACATACTGGTTGGTGATGTCGGCGATTTCCATGATCTCGCGCAGCGCCTTGCCGTATTCGCGCGCATCGAAGTTGGCCGAGATGCTGGCCTGGCGTTCGACGCCTTCAGCGGTGACCAGCGCGCGCTTGATCCAGCCCTGCGCCCCCTCGGACAGCGAGGTGGCCAGCTTGCCGTCGAACTTCTTGGCGATGAAACCGGCGCAGCGCGAAGCGATGTTGACGTACTTGCCGATCAAGTCGCTGTTGACACGGGCCACGAAATCGTCGCCGGTGAAGTCCAGGTCTTCCACTTTCGAGTTCAGCTTGAAGGCGATGTAGTAGCGCAGCCATTCCGGGTTCATGCCCAGGTTCAGGTAGCGCAGCGGCGAGATGCCGGTGCCGCGCGACTTCGACATCTTCTCGTTGTTGACGGTCAGGTGGCCGTGCACGTTGACCTTGAGCTTGTCGATCACCGGGTGGTTGGCGAAGTTCAGCATCGCCGGCCAGAACAGCAGGTGGAAGGACACGATATCCTTGCCGATGAAGTGGATCTGCTCGGTGGCCGGATCCTTCAGCAGCGCCTCGTAGTCGATGCCCTGCTTTTCGCAGTAGTTCTTCAGGCTGGCCAGGTAGCCGACCGGCGCGTCCAGCCAGACGTAGAAGAACTTGCCCGGCGCGTCGGGAATCGGGATGCCGAAGTAGGGCGCGTCGCGCGAGATATCCCAGTCGGCCAGCTTTTCGCCGGCTTCGCCCAGCCACTCGGACACCTTGTTGACCATCTCCGGCTGCAGGCGGCCCGGCGTGTTCAGCCAGTCCTTGAGGAACTGGTAGCAGCGCGGGTCGGACAGCTTGAAGAAGTACTGCTCCGAATCCTTGAGGATGGGCGTGGCGTTGGTGAACACCGAGAACGGGTTGATCAGTTCGGTCGGCTGGTAGGCCGCGCCGCACACTTCGCAGTTGTCGCCGTACTGGTCCTTGGCGTGGCACACCGGGCACTCGCCCTTGATGTTGCGGTCGGCAAGGAACATGCCTTTGACCGGGTCGTAGAAGCGCGGCACGATCTTGGTCTGGATCAGGCCGTTGTCGCGCAGCTTGCGGTAGATGCCCTGCGACAGCTCGACGTTTTCCGGCGAATCGGTCGAGTACCAATTGTCAAAGGCGATATGGAAACCGTCCAGGTACTGGGCCCGGCCGGCGGCGATCTTGGCCACGAATTCCTGCGGCGTGATGCCTTCCTTTTCGGCGGCGATCATGATCGGCGTGCCGTGGGTGTCGTCGGCGCCGACAAAGTGCACCACGCGTCGCGCGTCGCCGTCGCGCTGCATTCGCTGATACCGGACCCAGATGTCGGCCTGGATGTACTCCATCATGTGGCCAATATGGAAAGCGGCATTTGCGTAGGGCAGGGCAGTGGTGACAAACAGCTTGCGGGTCATGGTTGATGCACTTTGTGGGTGGAAAAAGAGCATTTTAACAGTGGAAGCGGCAAGCGCGCACTATGCGCTAGAATGAGGGCACATTTTACGGAGAGTTACATGAGCATCACAGTAGAAGACGTCAAAGCCGCGCTGTCCCAAATTATTGACCCAAATACAACAAAAGATTATGTCAGCGGCAAGGCCGTGAAGAATTTGAAGGTGGAAGGCGACGCCGTCTCGCTCGATATCGAGCTGGGCTACCCCGCCAGGAGCCAGTTCGACGCTGTTCGCGCCAGCGTGATCGCCGGCCTGCGCGCGTTGCCGGGCGTCGGCAACGTCAGCGTCAATGTCACGAGCAAGATTATTTCGCACACAGTGCAGCGCGGCCTCAAGCTGATGCCGAACGTGAAGAACATCATCGCCGTCGCCTCCGGCAAGGGTGGCGTCGGCAAGTCGACCACGGCCGTCAACCTGGCGCTGGCGCTGGCCGCCGAGGGCGCCTCGGTCGGCCTGCTGGACGCCGACATCTACGGCCCGTCGCAACCGATGATGCTGGGCGTCAGCGGCCGGCCGGAAACCAAGGACGGCAAGACCATGGAGCCGCTGGAAAACCACGGCGTGCAAGTGTCGTCGATCGGCTTCCTGATCGACCCGGACGAGCCTATGGTGTGGCGCGGCCCGATGGTCACGCAGGCGCTGCAGCAGCTGCTGGAGCAGACCAACTGGCGCGACCTCGATTACCTGATCGTCGACATGCCGCCCGGCACCGGCGACATCCAGCTGACCTTGTCGCAGAAAGTGCCGGTCACCGGCGCCGTCATCGTCACCACGCCGCAGGACATCGCGCTGCTGGACGCGCGCAAGGGTTTGAAGATGTTCGAGAAGGTCGGCATTCCGATCCTCGGCATCGTGGAAAACATGAGCACCCATATCTGCTCGAACTGCGGCCACGCGGAGGAAATCTTCGGCGCCGGCGGCGGCGCGAAGATGTGCAAGGATTTCAACGTCGAGTTCCTCGGCGCCTTGCCGCTGACCATGGCGATCCGCGAGCAGGCCGATTCCGGCAAGCCGACCGTGGTTGCGGAGCCGGACGGCCAGGTCGCCGCCATCTACAAGGATATCGCCCGCAAGATCGCGGTGCAGGTCTCGGAGAAGGCCAAGGATATGACCAGCAAGTTCCCCAGCATTGTTATCAAGAACGACTAACCCCGGAGATTCAATATGAAATTGAAATCAGTAGTGGTCGCGGCCTTCCTCGCCGTTAGCGCCAGCGCGTTCGCCCAGCAGTCGGTATCGTTCGTCGAACCGGCGGACGGCGCCACCGTCAGCAGCCCGTTCAAGGTCAAGTTCGCCGTCAGCGGCATGGAAGTCAAGCCCGCCGGCGACATGACGGCCAACACCGGCCACCACCACCTGCTGATCAACGCCACGCCGGTCAAGGCCGGCGAGGTGATCCCCGCCGACGAAACCCACATTCACTTCGGCAAGGGCCAGACCGAGACCGAAGTCAAGCTGGCGCCGGGCACGTATACCTTGTCGATGCAGTTCGCCAACGGCCTGCACCAGTCCTACGGTCCCGGCATGAGCAAGTCGATCAAGGTCACCGTCAAGTAAGGGCAATGCAGCCCGACGCGCTCCGCATCCGCAAAGCCCCGCGCCAGCGCCGCGCCGTCCACACGGTCGACGCGCTGCTGGAGGCAGCCGCGCTGGTGCTGGAGGAGGACGGGCTGGAGGGCTTCAACACCAACGCGGTGGCGCGCCGGGCCGGCGCCAGCGTCGGTTCGCTGTACCAATATTTTCCCAGCAAGGATGCCTTGACCCTGGCGCTGCTGCTGCGCGAGGACCGCGCCTTTCATGACGCGGCAAGCGCCACGCTGGAACTCCCCACCTTCCGCGAGGCGCTCACCGCTTTCATCGGCGTCACCGCGCGCCAGCAGCTGGCCCGGCCGCAGCTGGCGCTGTTGCTGGACCAGCAGGAAGACCGTCCCGAAATCCGTGCGGCGCTCAGCGGCAAGTTCCGCTTCCGCGCGCTGCTCAAGGAGATACTGGGCAAGCCTGGCGGCCCCGGTCACTTGCAAGACGAACAGCGCAGGGACCTTGCCGCCGCCGATCTGCTGGCGATGATGCGCGGCATGACCGATTCGGCCGGCGGTCGTGGCGAGCGCGACGTGGATGACCTGGCGTACCGCGTCGGCGCCGCCGTCTTCGGCTATCTGGACACCGCGCCACGCCAAATGTGAGCAAGCCCGCCGCAGACGCCTTCCCCTGCGCCTAAGTCCCTGTTTGTTCAGCGGTTTTCCTGTTGCGCGGCGGCGCCGGAAAGCGAGTTGATGGCGCTGTTTTCGGGCCGTATTCTGTTGTCTTCACAACAGGAGAAACACCATGAAATTCAACCATCTCAGCTTCCCATCGAACGACGTCGCCGCCACCACTGCTTTCTTCGTGGACCAATTGGGCTGCATGGCCGAACGTCACGGCGCCTTCACGGCGCTCAAGCGGGCCGGCTTCGACATCATCATTGAAGACGCCCGCGAGCGCGCCGTCGCCTGGCCGCACAACTTTCACCTCGGCTTTGAATTGTCCGCCGTCGAAGACGTGCGCGCATTGCACCGCCAGTTCAAGGAGGCGGGCGTGACGATGACAACCGATGTGTTCCATCACGAGCGCGGCTCGCGCTTCTTTTGCGAGGCGCCGGGCGGCCTGCTGTTTGAAATTAACACCCGGGCCGACGCGGAAGAGCGCTTCCGTGCCGGCTTCGAGCGCCAAGGACTCGCCGACGCGGTAAAATAGCTTCTTTTACACACTGCATTCCTACTTCGATGACTATTGCAACAGCCAAGCCAGTCCGCACCCGTTTCGCACCCAGCCCGACCGGCTACCTCCACCTCGGCGGCGCCCGCACGGCGCTGTACTCCTGGGCCTACGCCCGTCACTTCGGCGGCACCTTCGTGCTGCGCATTGAAGACACCGACCTGGAGCGCTCGACGCCGGAGGCTGTGCAGGCCATCATCGAAGGCATGGAATGGCTGGGCCTGAGCCACGACGAAGGCCCGTTCTACCAGATGCAGCGCATGGACCGCTACCGCGAAGTGGTGGCGCAGATGCTGGAGGCGGGCACCGCCTACCATTGCTACTCGTCGCCGGAAGAGGTCGAGGCGATGCGCGAGCGCATGCGCGAGGCGGGCGAGAAGCCGCGCTACGACGGCACCTGGCGCCCGGAGCCGGGCAAGACCCTGCCGGCCATTCCCGAAGGCCGCAAGCCGGTCGTGCGTTTCAAGAACCCGCTTGAGGGCGAAGTGACCTGGGACGACTTCGTCAAGGGCACCATCACCATCGGCAACAAGGAACTGGACGACCTGGTCATCGCCCGTCCGGACGGCACGCCGACCTATAACTTCTGCGTGGCCGTCGACGACTGGGACATGCAGATCAGCCACGTGCTGCGCGGCGACGACCACGTTAACAATACGCCGCGCCAGATCAACATCCTGCGCGCGATCGGCGCGCCGCTGCCGCTGTACGGCCACCTGCCGATGATACTGGGCGCCGACGGCCAGAAAATGTCCAAGCGCAAGGACGCGGTCAACGTCATGGACTACCCGGCGCAGGGCTATCTGCCGGAAGCGATCCTGAATTACCTGGCGCGCCTGGGCTGGAGCCACGGCGACGACGAAGTGTTCTCGATGGAGCAGGTGATCGCATGGTTCGACGGCACCCACCTGTCGAACTCGGCGGCCCAGTTCAATATCGAAAAACTGAACTGGCTCAACAACCACTATATCAAGCAGGCCGACAACGAGCGCCTGGCCGCTTTGGCCAAGCCGCGCATGCTGGCCGCCGGCGCCGTGTTCGACGGCGCGCCGACGCTGCCGGCCGTGCTGGCGCTGATGAAGGAGCGCGTCAACACCGTCAACGAGCTGGCCGATGCGGCGATGCTGTTCTACCGCGAACCGCAGCCGGACGCCGCGCTGCTGGCCCAGCACCTGACCGACGCCGTCAAGCCGGCGCTGGCGCAGTTTGCCGACCGCTGCAAGACGGTGGAGTGGAGCAAGGAAGCGTTGGCCGCGATGATCAAGGAAGTGCTGGCCGCGAACACGCTGAAGATGCCGCAAATCGCCATGCCGCTGCGCCTGATCGTCACCGGCCAATTGCAAACGCCGGCCATCGATGCGGTGCTGCAGATCTTCGGCCGCGAGACCATCGTTGCGCGTCTGGCGAAGTTTTTGTAATAGTGAATTGATCCCTGTGCAAAGTTGCAAAAGGGTATTTGCATAGTACGGCATCCCTGCTATAATCTTGTCTCTCGCGCAAACGGGGGTATAGCTCAGCTGGGAGAGCGCTTGCATGGCATGCAAGAGGTCAGCGGTTCGATCCCGCTTACCTCCACCAGTTTGCAGAGATTTGTAGTGCCGTAGTTCCAGGGTCCCCATCGTCTAGAGGCCTAGGACATCACCCTTTCACGGTGAGTACGGGGGTTCGAATCCCCCTGGGGACGCCAGCGATGGCATGCAGTAAAAATGTTTTTGCGCCCGGGGGGTATAGCTCAGCTGGGAGAGCGCTTGCATGGCATGCAAGAGGTCAGCGGTTCGATCCCGCTTACCTCCACCATCGCGCAGAAACGACGCAGTAACCGTAGTGCCAAGGTCCCCATCGTCTAGAGGCCTAGGACATCACCCTTTCACGGTGAGTACGGGGGTTCGAATCCCCCTGGGGACGCCAG